>JAXFPK010000044.1:0-27559 GCA_034179845.1 Rothia sp. (in: high G+C Gram-positive bacteria)
AACAAACCCTATCCGTTCTTGCCCCCCCCTCCGTTCTTGGGTGGGTGTATTCGTCCACCCCCCCCCCCCACCACTCTTCCTTGGTCCTTCCCTCGTTCAAAGAGAAGCAGACATTCGGATCTCTACTTATTGGCAAAAATCTCGCGCATGAGCTGGGCAGCCTCAGAAGGGGTCTTACCGACCTTCACACCAGCAGCCTCCAGGGCCTCCTTCTTCGCCTCAGCAGTACCTGAAGAACCAGAAACAATAGCACCAGCATGGCCCATAGTCTTACCCTCAGGGGCCGTGAAACCAGCAACATACCCCACAACAGGCTTCGTCACATGAGCCTTAATGTACTCAGCGGCCCGCTCCTCAGCATCCCCACCAATCTCACCGATCATCACAATAGCCTCGGTCTCAGGGTCAGCCTCAAAAGCCTCAAGAGCATCAATATGGGTGGTGCCAATAATGGGGTCACCACCAATACCAATAGCGGTAGTAAACCCAATATCACGCAACTCAAACATCATCTGGTAAGTCAAAGTACCAGACTTAGAGACCAAACCAATCTTGCCCTTATCGGTAATGTTGGCAGGAGTAATACCCACCAGAGCCTCACCGGGGGTAATAATGCCCGGGCAGTTAGGGCCAATAATTCGAGTGACCTGCTTACCTGAGGCATCCACCTTGCTCTTAGCATAAGCCCAGAACTCAGCGGTATCCCCTACCGGTACGCCCTCAGTAATCACAACGACCAGGGGAACCTCAGCGTCGATAGCCTCCATGACGGCATCCTTAGTGAACGCCGGGGGAACAAAGACGATAGAGACATCAGCGCCAGTTTCCTCAACGGCTTCAGCAACAGAACCGTAGACCTTCAGTTCAAGGCTCTTACCGGCGGCGTCCTTGTGAGAGACGGTGGTGCCAGCCTTACGGGCGTTGACGCCACCTACAACCTGGGTGCCAGCGGCAAGCATGCGGGCGGTGTGCTTAGAACCTTCACCGCCAGTAATACCCTGAACGATGACCTTAGAGTCCTTGTTCAAAAAGATAGACATGATAAAAACCTTCTAGTAATAATCAGCGGTGATTTATGCGGTGTGAGCCAGCTCGGCTGCCTTATCTGCACCAGAGTCCATGGTGTCAGCCAGGTGAACCAGCGGGTGGTTAGCCTCAGAAAGAATCTGGCGGCCCTCTTCAACATTGTTACCGTCCAGACGGACAACCAGGGGCTTAGTGGCCTTATCCCCCAGCACTTCCAGGGCCTTAACGATGCCGTTAGCTACAGCGTCGCAGGCAGTGATACCACCGAACACATTGACGAAAACAGACTTAACCTGCTCGTCATTGAGAATAATATCTAGGCCAGCAGTCATAACCTCAGCGGAGGCACCACCACCAATATCAAGGAAGTTAGCGGGCTTAACCTTGCCGTGCTTCTCACCAGCGTAAGCAACAACGTCCAGGGTAGACATGACCAGGCCTGCACCGTTACCGATTACGCCTACCTGGCCATCTAGCTTGACGTAGTTGAGGCCGTGCTCCTTTGCCTGGGCTTCTAGGGGGTTCTCGGCTGACTTATCCACCAGCGCCTGGTGATCAGGCTGGCGGAACCCAGCATTGCTGTCCAAGGAGACCTTACCGTCTAAGGCCAGGATCTTGCCGTCACTGGTCTTCACCAGCGGGTTAACCTCAACCAGGGTGGCATCTTCCTTCTTATAAACCTCACCGAGCTTAACCAGCACCGCCGCGACGTCCTTGCCTGTGCCCTCAGCGAAGCCAGCAGCCTCA
This sequence comes from Rothia sp. (in: high G+C Gram-positive bacteria), assembly GCA_034179845.1. Classification (GTDB taxonomy): domain Bacteria; phylum Actinomycetota; class Actinomycetes; order Actinomycetales; family Micrococcaceae; genus Rothia. The sequence goes on from JAXFPK010000044.1 coordinate 1,774, forward strand.
ACAATTTCAGCGGCCTTTTCGGCGGTGATACCTTCCAGGGGGTTGACCTCGACTTTAGCCAGGGCCTCGGGGCGCTCAGCAGCTAGGGTTTCGATGTCCATACCGCCCTCAGTAGAGCACATGGCCAGGTAGGAGCGGTTAGTGCGGTCAAGCAACATGGAGAAGTAGTATTCTTCAGCGATGTCAGCGCCCTGGGCTACCATCACGCGGCGAACAGTGTGGCCCTTAATGTCCATGCCCAGAATCTGCTGGGCGTACTCGTAGGCCTCGTCGGCGGTCTTGGCGACCTTCACGCCGCCTGCCTTACCGCGCCCGCCCACCTTAACCTGGGCCTTGATAACGGTGACGCCACCGATTTTCTCAGCTGCCGCCTTTGCTTCTTCGGGGGTGGTAGCTACGATGCCCTGGAGCACGGGCACGCCGTGCTTCTCAAAGATATCGCGTGCCTGGTATTCAAACAGGTCCACAGGGATTCCTTCTTCGCCGAAATGATGCCAGAAAGCGGTGCTTCCAGCGTTTACATGTACGAAGTTCAGTGCCCGACCCCGTTACGAGAGCTAGAGCACACAAAGCTTCTTGACAAAACTTTATCGCACTTGCCTACAGGGGTGCGACCTTTTTCCCTGCAAACGAAACAAACCTACCAGTTATGACGAGCGCTCCCCCGCTACACCTATTTAGCTTTCTCGCAGGCATCCAGAATATTCAGCAGAAAAGGGGCAGTATCAGAGGCACGAGGAACCATCAGATACTCCAACTCATCAATCCGCCAGAGCATAATACGAGCCTTAGCCACGGTACAGGACAGGGCCTTGCCCGGGTCAAAGAAATCCGGTGGGAAGTCAAAGTGCACAACTTCATCAATCACATCTGCTGCCGCCACGCCGCTCAAGTTCACCACGGCACGGTTAACCGACACATCCAGCACCAGACCCTCATCAGACCCCAGTGCCGCAGCCAGTGCCCGGCCCAGCTTAACAGCATCCACCTTTGTTACCACCAGGTAGACGCCTTCTTCAACATACAGGCAGGCTACAACCTGCCGAGTGCCATAGAGCAGATGCAGGGCAGTTGCATCGCCTGTGACTTGCCCGCGCGCAGCCGGTAGAACGACACCCAATACCTTTTCAATACGGCGGGCAACAGAAGTAGTAGGGTCAATTTCGATACGGAAAAGCGATAGGTCAGAGTTTTCTCGAAGCTGTACACGAGTATCGGTCATCTCATCCATTGCCGTCACGAATTCTTCGGGTACGGTGGGAAGAGTCATAAGGTGTTCCACAGGTGTCCTTGACTGGATCGGGCAGAAAAAACCCGGCACCACATCTCATAGTGCCAGGCCCCTCTCATCTTAGCTGGTTTTTTTAGTCAACGGTGCGTAGCGCAACAAAAGACGCTTTTCTTCATGAGCAAAACGCACCTTAGCCACAGTCTTATCACCAGCACCCTCAACCGCAGTCACCCGGCCCTCACCAAAGCTAGCATGCTCAACCCTGTCACCCACCGCCAGCGCCGGAATTTCCTTATTCTGCTGCACACGAGAAACAGTACGGGCTGCTGCCTTCAGCCCATAAGTGGCTGAGCCGTTCACCTCACTGGTAGAAGGCTCACGGGCGCCCCGCCTTGCCGGTTCATCAAAACGGCTCGAATAGGTAGAAGAGCCATACGATGAGCTGCCGCCGGTGCGTCCACCAGCCCAGCCCCCGCGTCCGCCCGCATAAGCGCCCCCATAGCCGCCACCAGAATAACCGCTAAAAGAAGACCCCGTGCGCTTCCAGTCAATCAGCTCCTCAGGGATTTCTTCCAGGAAGGGCGAAGGCGGGTTGAACTGGCTCTGGCCCCACATGGAACGGTTCTCCGCACGCGTCAAGTAAAGGCGTTCCATAGCGCGAGTCAAACCCACATAGGCCAGACGGCGCTCCTCACTCATCTCAGAATCATCGGTCAAAGCCCTCTGGTGAGGGAAGAGGCCGTGCTCCATACCGGTTAAGAAAACCACAGGGAACTCCAGACCCTTAGCGGTATGTAAGGTCATAAGAGTAATGACGCCCTGGGAGCGGGCCTCTGCAACCTCAGCAGCAATCTGGGCAGCAGACGGCCCGCCCGCCTGCTCAGCCTTAGGCTTATTAGGTATCTGGTCAGCATCAGCAACTAGGGCAACATGCTCCAGGAAGTCTTCTAGGCTGGCCCCGGCGTTATCACTTTCGAACTCGCGCACAGCGTCCACCAGCTCTGAGAGGTTTTCTACCCGGGATTCGTCCTGAATGTCCTTAGACTCCCGCAGGGCGGCCAGGTAGCCGGTCTGCTCTAGCACAGCCTCCAGGCAGGTGGCCGCTGACTCGGTGGCAGCTAGTTGCGCCAAATCATCTATCATCTGGGCAAAGGCCGTCATCTTTTTGACAGCCGCCGCACCCAGCCCAGGCACTTCACTACCCTGGCGCAGGGCAGCCATGAAGGAGATACCGCTAGCGCGGGCATGGTCGGCAACCACACTCTCAGATTTAGCACCGATACCGCGCTTAGGTTCATTGAGTATACGGCGGACGTTAATATCATCATCGGGGTTAACCAGCACGCGCAGGTAGGCCAGGGCGTCCTTAATTTCTTTGCGCTCATAAAAGCGGGTGCCACCCACCACCCGGTAGGGTAAGCCCACCCGCATGAGCATTTCTTCAAGGGTGCGAGACTGGGCGTTGGTGCGGTAGAAGATAGCCACATCACCCGGTGCAGTACCGTGCTCATCACGCAGCCGGTCAATTTCCTGGGCAATATAGCGGGCCTCGGCGTGCTCAGATTCTGCCACGTAACCGGTAATTTTGGCGCCGTCCCCGCTGGCTGTCCAGAGTTTTTTGGGGCGGCGGCCCGGGTTACGCTCAATCACGGCGTTAGCCGCTGAAAGAATATTCTGGGTCGAGCGGTAGTTTTGCTCCAAAAGAATAGTGTGGGCGGCCGGGTAGTCTTCCTCAAAATCGGTGATATTGCGGATGTCAGCCCCACGGAAGGCGTAGATGGACTGGTCAGAGTCGCCCACCACCGTCAGCTCAGCCGGCGGGTAGGCATCGGGGTAGGGGCCCTGGTCGGTGGGGTCTGCCACAGAGCGCAAGGGCGCCGCGCCCCCCACCAGTTGCCGCACCAGCTGGTACTGGGCATGGTTGGTGTCCTGATACTCATCGACCAGGATATGGCGGAAGCGACGGCGGTAGTAATCAGCTACCTGCGGGTGATTCTTGAGAAGAATGACTGTCTCAAAGATAAGATCATCGAAGTCCAGGGAGTTAGCAGCCCGCAGGCGCTCAGTGTACGCCGTATAGACCTTAGAAATCACACCCTCCCAGGGGTCGGTGGGGCTAGTCTCAGCAGCGAACTGCTGGGCGCTCACCAGCTCATTTTTAAGGTTAGAGATACGGTTGCCCACCACCTTGGCGGTGAACTTCTTAGTATCAAGGTTCATCTGCTTAATAATGAGCGTCAGCAGACGCTGAGAATCAGCCGAGTCGTAAATCGAGAACGTTGATTTGAGCCCTAAGGCCTGAGCTTCACGGCGCAGCACCCGCACGCAGAAGGAGTGGAAGGTTGAAATCCACATGCTCTGGGCCCGCGGCCCCACCAGAGCGGTGATACGCTCTCGCATCTCAGCGGCTGCCTTATTGGTGAAGGTAATCGCCAAAATCTGCCCCTGGTGGGCGCGGCCAGTAGCCAACAGGTAGGCGATGCGGTGGGTGAGCACACGGGTCTTGCCAGACCCGGCCCCGGCCACAATCAGTAAGGGGCTGCCGGCATGTTTCACAGCCTCAGCTTGGTGCTCGTTCAGACCGGCCACCAGCGTCTCGGGGCTGACGCTGGGGGTAGGGCGGGCGTCCTCAAAGGCAGGCATAAACCCGCCCACCTGGTAGGCGGGGGGCAGGAACTCTTCAGCGGGGGGCGCCGCATCGTAGTAGGGGTCAAAAGGAGGTTCCTCCACGAGGGGCTGGCCCTCTGGTGCCCCTGGGCGCTTGGGTGCGGGGGCAGGCATAAAATCGTCGTCATCAAACATAGAAGAACCTTCCAAAAATCAACCGTCAACACCCCATTTTAGGCGAGGAGGCCAGGGCCTACACCCGATTGAGCTGACAGATAAGATAGTCAGCATGGGTCTTTCAAAAGGTCAGAAGAAACGCCTCTACGGCGAGCACACGCAGGCGCACTCCCCTGCCCAGTCCACCTCTAGCAGGGGGCGGACGTCCGCGCCCCGGAACTCATGCTGAGTTTTGATGCCCAGCATCTGCAGTCTGTGGCAGCAGGCCTGGGTGTGGAGGGTTTGCAGGCTTACCAGGTGTTTCACCGTTCAACGGGCCTGATTTTGCCTCTAATTTTTGCTTTTACCTGGTGGAACATGGTGCGTGCTGCACGGTTTGAGCTGCTGGTGGGCAGGCTGATGCTGACTCTGCCGGTGGCCTATGCCCTGGTTTTTATTGCTGGTGGGTTTGCTCTTGATCTGGCTTTAGCTGATCCTTTGGGGGGCTACTGGGCTGGCTTCTTTCTTGATGACGGCCCGCTGGCTGCTTTTTATTCTGTGTTTGGTGCAGCTAGGCTATCTGGCCTTACGGCTGGTGAGAGGTAAGGTGAGTGCTTTTAGCCGTGGTGAGTTGCCGGGGCAGAGTGGGGTGTCATCGTAGTGGGTTGAATCGAATATTTCATAGTGTAGACTAGTGGGATTGCGCCCTCGTAGCTCAGGGGATAGAGCACCGCTCTCCTAAAGCGGGTGTCGGACGTTCGAATCGTCTCGGGGGCACAAAAAAGAGGGAGTATGCCATTATGCGCTAAGCGCAGGCATACTCTCTCTTTTTATTGGTGGGGTGGGGTGGGGTGTGATTTTTCTTTGGCGCGGTAGGCCAGGTGGGAGATGATGAGGCCAAGGACGATGCCGATACCGCCGGTGATGGATACCCACATGGCGGCGTGGCCTAAGAAGAGGGAGATGATGAGGCCAAGGATGATGCCGGGTACGGCCCCGGCGACCATGCCAATGGCCATGTAGGTGAATTCTTGGTCTGAGGAGCTGGTGGGGTTTTGGATGTGGGGGCTGCTTAACTTCTGCGACATAGTTTCAATCCTAACGGTGCCCTGGGCTGGGGAGGCGAAGGGAGGGCATAAAAAATGCGCCCCAGCTGGTCGTCTGGTGCGCATATGTAAACGTAGTGTTCACAGGGGTTCCATACCGTGTTGTGTGTGGTAGGAATTGTAGTTTTCACTCTTCAGCAGGATCTGACCAGCTGCTGGTGAGTGTCACCGGCTGGGGGCGGGGTTTGGTTGCCTTGGGCCGTGTGAGAAGTTTTAGAAGCCTACGGTGTAGAAGCCGTCGACGGGCATGAAGCCGCCACCGTCAACAGAGGTCAGCTGGGTGCCCTGTGAGGGGTTGAGAGCTGAGATCATCTGGCCGTTGCCGACGTAGATGCCTACGTGTGCATAGCCGTTGGTGAAGACGATGTCACCGGGCTGGGGGTTTGAGGTGGGGGTCAGCTCTGCTGCCATGGCGTAGGTGTAGGCAGTCAGGTTGATGCCAGCCTGTGCGTAGACGTAGGAGACGAAGCCAGAGCAGTCCCAGCCCTTGTAGGCCTTGCCGCCCCAGATGTAGGCGCCGCCGATGCCGTCGTAGGCGCCTGCCAGTACGGCTTCACGGGCGTTTGAGAGGTTAACGTTGGCGGGAACTTCAGCGGTGATGGTTGCCTGGGGAGTGACAGCTGCGGGGGCTTCAACTGCGGTGTTTTCAACGACAGCGGTTTCGATGGTGGTGGCAGCTTCGGTACCCCAGGTGGTGTAAGAGTATGCTGCTAGAGCGGGTGCTGCGTTGGCGGGTGCTGATACTTCAGCCACTGCGAATGCGTTTGCAGGTGCAACGGTTGCGGCGAGCATGGCGCCTGATGCTGCGACGATACCTGCGGTGCGGGTGACGTTTGACTTAGCCATGAGTGTTTTCCTCCATTGCCGAACGAGGTGAGCTGTCGGGTTCGAGCATGAAGTTCGCTCGGTCGCAGTGTTTGCGACTTTACCCCTAGGGCTCTCGGTGGAGAGCCCGGTAAGGTGGGTCCCCCGCTTCTGCCGTGATTCTATTGTGTTTGTTTCCTGTGAACAGTGGCAGAACTAGGCGGTTCTGTTCGCAGGGTGCTAATCCGACCAGTGACGAGCACGGAACAGAACATTACACAGGCTCTCTTGGTTTGTCACGTTTTGGTCACGATTTCACCACAAGAGCCCCAAACTAGAAAGTAGGGTGATTGTTTTGTGGGATAGTCAGGACGCACCCAGCAAGGGCAAGATTCCCCTTCAAACAGGTCTTTGACTAGGCAAAATAGAGACTCTTTGCCGTCTTGCAAGAAGGTTTTCGCCCTTCTTTACCACCAAGGTTTCATCAATCTCCCTTTAACTGAGAAGCCCACCACTTAAGGACCTTTCGCTCTGCAAGCCCTTCCCAAAACATCACGATTTAGCAACAAAAAAGGGTCCACCAACAGGCGAACCCCCTTATTTGTTACCGAAATGTTATCTTTTGACGATGATTGACTCGGCGACCTCGGCGCTTAAGGTGAGCGATTCGTCCTCACCATCAGCATGAACCAGCACCGAACCGTCCCTGTTCCCCACAATTGATACCGTTGCCCCATAGACAATTCCCGCATCCGCCAAAAGCCTCAACAACTGCACATCCGTTTGAATAAATTCAGGCAGACGAGAGACTGTAAAGCGGTCATCTTCAGAGGAGTCACGGCCCGCAATAGACATAGTAACCGTGCGCCCATCATTCTCTTGACTCTCAGCCCCCAACTCTTCCAAGCCCGGAATAGCATTCCCATAGGGGGAGAACTTAGGTTCGTTCAGCAGTTCCAGCAGTCGGCGCTCCACCCGCTCACTCATCACATGCTCCCAGCGGCAAGCCTCCTCATGGATATACTCCAAATCAAGACCGATAACATCAGCTAAAAGACGCTCAGCCAGGCGATGTTTACGCATTACTTCCACCGCTTTCTGGCGGCCTTCGTCCGTCAGCTGCAAAGAACGATCGCTAGCCACAGTCAGCAGACCATGCCGCTCCATCCGCGCTACAGTCTGAGAAACAGTTGGCCCCGAATGTTCAAGACGTTCTGCGATGCGAGCTCGCATGGGAACAATATTCTCTTCCTCAAGTTCCAGCACGGTGCGTAGATACATTTCAGTGGTATCAATGAGGTCAGTCATGCCTTCTCGAATCTCCTTGGGCCTGCCCCGCGATAATGGGCTATAGGTGCAGCAGTGTTGCCCTTAATTGTATGCGTTCGCACCCGGCATAGCCCCTTTGATTCTGCCTTCGCTCACTGGTGTGTTCCCACCTACATTTGACTTGTTCCACCTCACTTTTTCAAATTTATGCCCCATTTTTTGGCGGTTGCGGGGTTTGGTCAGCCCCACTGGCAGGCTCAGGTTGCACAATAGAAAGAGCAGGACGCCAGCGGCACCTTATTTCCCTCACATCAACGCATAGCCGCCCCGGTTGACCTCCTGCTCATGTCTAGGAGTTATTCAGTGACCAACTTTCCCGTGATTCCCGCCGAGATGCTACCTGCCGATGGCCGCTTCGGCGCAGGCCCTTCTAAGGTACGCCCCGAGCAGGTTGCCGCAATTTCTGCCGCCGCAACTACTTTGATGGGCACCTCTCACCGTCAGGCACCGGTCAAAAACCTGGTAGGTGAGATCCGCGAGGGTCTACGCACTTTCTATTCTGCCCCCGATGGCTACGAGGTAGTTCTGGGCAACGGTGGCGCCACCGCTTTCTGGGACGCCGCAACTTTCGGTCTGGTAGAGAACAAGGCCCAGCACCTAACCTTTGGTGAATTTGGCTCTAAGTTTGCTTCTGCCACCAAGGCTGCCCCCTTCCTGGCTGAGTCCACCATCATCTCTTCTGAGGCTGGCACCCGCCCCGAGGCACGTGCAGAAGAAGGCGTAGATGTTTACGCCTGGCCCCACAACGAAACCTCAACCGGTGTTTTTGCCCCGGTCACTCGCCCCGCAGGTATCTCAGAGGACGCCCTAGTTCTCATTGACGCCACCAGCGCCGCCGGTGGCCTAGATGTTAACGTGGCTGAATCTGACGTCTACTACTTCTCACCCCAGAAGAACTTTGCTTCTGACGGTGGCCTGTGGCTGGGCCTCTGGTCACCTGCTGCTATTGAGCGTGCCGAGCGCCTTGGTGCCTCTGACCGTTGGATCCCCGATTCTTTGAACCTGGTGACCGCTATTAACAACTCTCGTCTCAACCAGACCTACAACACCCCGGCGCTGGCTACCATGATCATGCTCAACGAGCAGCTCAAGTGGATGAACGAGCAGGGCGGCCTGTCTTTTGCAGCAGCACGCACCGCTGATTCAGCAGGGCGCATCTACACCTGGGCTGAGACCTCAGAGTACGCCACCCCCTTCGTCGCTAACCCGGCTGAGCGTTCTAACGTCATTGCCACCATCGATTTTGATGAGAGCATCGACGCCTCTGCTATTGCTAAGGCCCTGCGCGCTAACGGCATCGTAGATACCGAACCCTACCGCAAGCTAGGGCGCAACCAGCTACGTATCGCCACCTTTACCGCCATTGACCCTGAGGACATCTCAGCCCTGCTAGGCTGCATCGACTACGTCGTCGAAAAGCTCAAGTAGTCCCCCGGTAAAGGCTAAGGACCTCAGTAAAGACTAAGGACGCCGCCCCACCACTCCCCTGCCCCGCGGCAGAGAAGAGGTGAAGCGGCGTCCTTTTTCTTACCCCCAATGGGGCTCAACGACATAAGTTACTGCACCAGCGGCAGCATGCCACTAGTCCTCGGCAGGTTCACCCTCTTGCGGGCTAAAGTCAGCGCCCTCGTAGTCAGTGTCTTCGTGGTCCTCAGGAAGCACACGCTCTGCCCAGGGCACCCAGGCAGGTGCAAGCAGGGCATCGTCCCCAGGGAGCAGACCAATTTCGCAGACGGTGGCCACCTTTGAGCGGGGAGCACGCGAGAGGGTAGCAAACCAGAACCAGCCACGGTAGCCCGGCAGGGTGCACTCAAAGAGGTGAGTGGTCAGACGCTCTTCCTCACCCCGCAGATGATGGAGGGAACCAATGGAATGTTCAGGGGCAATATCAGCTAGGCCGGCAAGAGCAACCTCTCGCGCCTCAGCAAGAACAGGATCAACCTTGCTAGTACGGCGGCGGCGAGTAGGCTGGCCCAGGGTGAGCCGGGGCACAGGCTCCTCAGCCTGCTCGGTGGCGGTGGCCTCAAGACCGGGCTGTTCGCAGCTTTCTGCGCTCCAAGCGCCGGGGGCCGTTAGCTCGTCTTTTACCTCTTCAGTCATACCCCTATTAAAGCAGGTCTGCGGGGCCTATGGTCGCCGCGCTCCCCATTGGCGTAATAAGGGCGCTTCTTCAGGTGCCTTTAGCGCTAGCCTTGGTAGCGTAGAAGCATGTCTTCTGAACACACCGAAATTCTAGAGCTACCCTACGGCGGGGCTATTCGGGCGCTGGGAGTGAGCGCCGCCATCCTGATGCTGGTAGGAACCATCTGCGGCGTTACCATGCTCCTGCTCAAATGGGCCACTGGGCAAGCACCCCACTTTTTGAGTGTCACCCCCTTAATTGCTGTGCCCCTGGCTTTTCTAGCACTGGCGGGAGCCTTATTTTTTACTGTGCTTCGCCGCCGAGCCAGCTAAACCCAGGCCACCGGCCTTTAGCTGATGGCGTATTTACTGTGTTTTCCCAACACACCTGATATAAATTCAGCTGAACATACAGTTGCACCCAGCTAGTGCACAGGTAGCGGGAGCACAATTAAAACGTGAATACCAAAGAACCTGAAGCAAAACTGCTGGTCGTCGACGACGAACCTAACATTCTAGAGCTCCTCGCAACCTCCCTGCGTTTTGCGGGCTTTGAGGTTGTCACCGCAGCTAACGGCCGTGAGGCCCTTGAAAAGGCTGAAACTGAGTCACCCGACTTAGCCGTACTTGATGTGATGCTGCCCGATATGGACGGCTTTACCGTCACCCGCAAGCTCCGCAGCTCCGGCCGACTCTTCCCCGTCCTTTTCCTCACTGCAAAGGACGACACCGAAGACAAGGTCACCGGTCTGACCGTAGGCGGCGATGACTACGTCACCAAGCCCTTCAGCCTGGATGAGGTAGTAGCCCGTATCCGTGCTGTTCTGCGCCGAACCCAGCCCCACATCGAAGAAGATTCACGCCTGCGCGTAGACGACTTAGTGCTCGATGACGATGCCCACGAGGTCTTCCGCGGCGACCGTGAAATCGACCTTTCCCCCACCGAGTTCAAGCTCCTGCGCTACCTGATGCTCAACCCCAACCGGGTGCTCTCTAAAGCCCAGATTCTAGATCATGTGTGGGAATACGACTTCAACGGCGACGCCTCCATCGTGGAGTCCTACATCTCTTACCTACGCCGCAAGATTGATAACGATCAGAACCTGCCCCCGCTGATTCACACCAAGCGCGGTGTGGGGTATCTGCTGCGTACCGCCCACAAAAACTAAAGGGGTCACGAGTTTGCGCTCTCGTCTCTCTGTGCACCGGCTGGGTTCGCTCTCCTTGCGAACCCAGCTGGTGCTTTTAACCTCCATGCTGCTAGCTCTGGCTATCTCGGTGATGTCTCTAGTCGCTATTTCAGCGATCCAAGGCAAGATGAAGGACCAACTCGATGATGAGATTACCGCCAGCTATAGCTACCTAGTCACTGCTGTCTACGCTGACCAGCAGCTCTCCCAGACCCAGGGGACCTTCATACCCTATGAAGCATATCTTTTAGATAGCGCAGGAAATATTGTGAGGCCGGTGGCGACCTTGGCTGACGAGTCCTCCTCCCCGGTTATCTCAGGGCTAACTGCTGAGAACGTTAAACGCTATAACAAGACGGCAATAACAGTTCACTCAGCCAGTGGGCACACCGAATGGCGTCTTATCGCCTTCCCTGTAGAGAATACCAGCCAGACCCTGGTCATTGCAGCGCCCCTGACCCAAATCAACCAGACGGTAGCTATCGTGGGTGGTCTCACCATGCTCTTTGGTTTAGCCACCCTGCTGGCTTCTATTGCCCTGACATGGGTGATCGTCACCAGAGCTTTTGAACCTCTTGCCAGGGTGGAGCAGACCGCCGCCCAGATTGCCGCAGGAGACCTCTCCCAGCGCATCGAAAACTACAGCCCCTATAACGAGATAGGTCACCTGACCACCTCGCTCAACACCATGCTCTCGCACATTGAAGAGGCCTTCGACGCTCAAAAACGCTCAGAGGTCAAGATGCGGCGCTTTGTTGGCGATGCCTCACATGAGCTACGCACCCCCCTGGTCTCTATTCGCGGCTACTCTGAGCTCTACCGAATGGGGGGCCTACCCAACGAGGAGGCCGTAGCCCTGGCCATGGATCGTATCGAGTCAGAATCTAAGCGCATGGGTCAGCTGGTAGAAGACCTCTTGACCCTGGCCCGTCTCGATGAGCGCCGGGTAGCTGAAAATGCCCGGGTAGATTTGCTCAAGCTAGCTACGGACGCAGCTAATGACGCCTTCGCCTCAGCCCCCGATCGCACCATCGAGGTAGTGGGGTTAGAGGGCGCCCAGGCCCTTACCGCCCTGGTCTGGGGTGATGAGCAGCGTCTACGCCAGGTGATTGCTAACCTGATGACCAATGCCCTGCGTTACACCCCGGCTGGTTCTCCCATTGAGATTGCGGTCGGCTCAGTCCCCGGTATTGATGGCACCTGGACCTCGGTGCTACAGGTACGAGATCACGGCCCCGGAATTCACGGTGAGGACGCCGAACGCGTCTTTGAGCGCTTCTACCGGGCAGATACCTCCCGCACCCGTGAGACAGGCGGTACCGGCCTGGGGCTGGCTATTGTGGCAGCTATTGTGGGCCAGCATGATGGCACCGTGCGGGTTGAAGAAACCGAAGGGGGCGGGGCAACCTTTACCATCCGCATCCCCCAGTACAGTGACCACACTGGGCCACCTCGACTGACGGCAGAGGAACAAGCCTAGATAAGGCTTTAGGGCCAGATTCACCCCGGTTCACGCACCCTGTGGATAGTAGTGAGAAAGCGTCATGAAAGCGTCATAGGTGCACCCCGCCCTCCTCCCCTTTGATAGGGAAACCCCGCCCTAGCAGCCTAACTGCGCAGGCGGGGTTTTCCACAGCTTCTCTTTTTCTTCCCCCAGCTACAAGCACCCCGTAGGCTCAGAGACATCAGGCACCCATCAGGGAATCCCTGAAACACCCTCTTATTTCCCAAATTCACAAGGAGAGCCTCATGGCCCAGTTCAATGTCGATGCAGACCTCATTGCCAGCAAGTCAGCCCAGGCCCGCGCCCAGGTAGACACCATCGTCTCAGACGTCAATGCCCTCACCGTCTCACTCCAGGACCTTCAGGGCTCCTGGACCGGCGCGGCGTCCGCTAACTTTCAGGGTGTGCTCACTAACTGGCGGGCCACCCAGCGCCAGGTAGAAGAGTCAATTGCCCAGATTAACGAGGCGCTCTCACGCGCCGGTGTGAACTACTCCGAAACCGAAATGGCTAACGCTGCCATGTTTGTCGGCTAGTCTCTAAGCGCGGTGTCCTGGCGGTAGCGGAGCTTCCAGCTACCGCCGGTGAGCACCCAGGTGCTCGACCGAACCACCCGACCGCGTGCGGTGGGAACCTTTGAGACCAGAAGGGCAGAATCTTGCCCTAAGGCAAGGGAAGAGACCAGTTCAGGTTCATCTGTCGTTGCGCAGGCCCTCTCCCGGTAGGCCAGGACGGTTGTCCTATCAATAATCTGCCCGGTCGGCACCACCCAGCTCACCTCAGGGTGCAAGAGTGCCCCCACCAGTTTTTCTGACCCGTATATAGAAGGTTTAAGCATCTGCCTTTCGCAGGCCAGCGCCTCAGACACAGGGTCCACCAGGCTCTCAACGGTGCTAGTTCTCTCAACAAGGCTAGTGTTCTCAACAAAGCTAGTGCTCTCAGCAGGGCTCTCAACACTCTTCTCAACAGCCTCTTGCCCTGTGCCCTTCAAACCAGGGCCTGTCTCTACCGGAGTACCATCACGATAGGCCTGGGCAGCCCGGTTGGCCCGTTCATCAGCAGCCTCGTTAAGGGGGTGGCCGGTGTGCCCTTTCACCCACTCAAAAGAATAGCTCCGGCCCTGAGTAGCCCGGTCAAGGGCCTGCATCAAATCGACGTTGAGCACAGGTTTACCATCGCTTTTCTTCCAGCCCTTTTTCTTCCACCCCGGCATCCATTTGGTGATGGAGTTGATGGTGTACTGGCTATCGCAAATAACATGCAGATGCTGATCTGCTCGGTCTGCGGTTGCTTCGAAAAGGTCAAGCACGGCTTTGAGCTCACCCATATTATTCGTGCCGTGCTCCCAGCCACCAGCAGCCCAGTTATCCTCGTCGATATACCAGGCCCAGCCAGCAGGCCCAGGGTTGCCCAGGGCAGAGCCGTCAGCGGCAGCAACGATTTTTTCTGTCATAGTCCTCAAACCTTAAACTGTTAGGGTGCAGGCGCATTTCATTCTACGCGCCCTCTCACCTGGACCATCACCGCTAGAATGGTCATCATGGTTCACCCTTCAACACCCGATGTCTCAGCGAGCGCCCAGCTCACTCTTTTCTGCATGCCCGCAGAGACACTCCGCTCAGGTCATGGGGTGAGCTGGCTGGCCCATGTTGGTTTAGAAGAGCAGGTGAGGGCAGCGGAGTTTAAGAACCCGGACGAGGCCCTGGCCTTTGCAGCCCAACACACCTTAATGCGGTGTATGGCAGCGGCCTTGCTGGATGTGAAGGCGAACTTAGCGGCAGAGATTGAGGTTGATCGCACCTGTTCCCTGTGTGAGAGCGGGCAGTTGCACGGTAAGCCCCGCATTGAGGGGGTCAATCTCAATATGGCCCGGGCTCTAGGGTTAGCGGTGGGAGTCACTGGCCCTACTGGGCTCAGCCTGGGAGTAGATGTGATGACCGTACGCGGCAGCTACTACGACAGCTTTGACTCTATTGCTCTAGCCGATTACGAAAAGCGGGTGGTGGCGTCCTTACCCGACCTAGAGGCGGCACTAGCTAGGCACCTTTTCTGGTGTGCTAAGGAGGCGGTGCTGAAAGCTACCGGCTACGGGTTGGCTTTGGAGCCTCGTAAGGTCATGCTTTCTTTGCCTCCGTTGCCCAGCGATTTAGCTCAGGCTCACGGGCTTACCGCTATGGCCTCAGCCCAGCTACCCGGTGAAAGGGAGCCCCGCACCTATTGGGTGACCTGGCAGGTTTTTGAGGGCACCCACCTCTTGGCTGTGGCCAGCGACCAGCCTCATGTTCTTATTAGCCACCGGGTCACAGCACCTTTTATGGTGCGGCGGGTGCTGGCAGTATAAACAGCCCAGAACTGCAGGCAACCTCAAACGACTAGGAACCTCAAGCTATAAAGAGCCCACATCAAGGCCAAGAGCGCGGGCGAAAGTCCCTAGCTTTGTAGCAGTCTCAGCGTGTTCACCGGCCGGAGTGGAATCCTTGACGATACCGGCACCAGCGAAGAGAGTGGCCGTGTGGGGGGCTACTTGGGCACAGCGTAAGACCAGGTACCAGCTGCCCTGCCCGCAGGCGTCCATATACCCTACTAGCCCGCCAAAGAAGCCGCGGTCAAAAGGTTCACACTCTTCAATCAGGTTTCGCGCCAAATCTGTGGGTGTGCCGCAGATGGCGGGGGTAGGGTGAATTGCCCTGGCTGCCTGGAGGGAAGAAACACCTGGCAGTAGTTGCCCGGTCACCGGTGTGCTCAAGTGCCAGAGTTGAGGTGTAGCCAGTAGGGAAGGAACAGGGGGCACATGCAGTTGCACGGTCAGGGCTCCTAGCCGCTGGCGGATGTCACTGACCACTGTGGCGTGTTCTGCCCTGTCTTTAGCCGACCGCAGAAGAGCCTCACCAACGTGGGCGTCATCGGTGCTGCCTGGGGTGGCAGTTCGGGCAGCAGAACCAGCGAGAGGAACCGTCCTCAAAGAGGTGCCCTTGGTGTGTAGTACCAGCTCAGGAGAAGCACCCATGAGGTAGTTGCCGTTAGGTAGCTGGGCACTAAAAACTGTGGCCCGCTCTTGCTGGACCCGCAGAGTATCAAAAAGGTGGGGTAGGTTAAGCTCCTGGTCGTAGCTTATCTGCAGCAGACGGGCCAAGACGACCTTATCGAGCTGGCCCCGGTTCAGAAGCTCCACCGCCTGGGCCACAGAAGCCCGGTAACCCTCATTGTCGAGTCCCACCAGGTGGGAAGGGGCAGGCTGTTCTACTGACTTGAGCACCGGCAGGGGGGTTTCTTCTGCCACCCAACGCTCAGGTACAGCAAGTTGGGCAGGGGCGTGCGGGTCAAAGGGGATGAGCCCCACCACCGCTGAGTTACGGCGCTGGGCTAGGCTCAGGGCGTCCGCCTCGTCTACCGGAGTCAAGGCACCTTCGGCCCGCACTACGGTAGTGCCTTCGGCCAGCATAAAAGGCGAAGGCAAAGCAGACAAATGGGACATTTTACTTTCTTTCACAAACAGTTGAGCAGTGGGGGCAGGGCCCCTTTTACCCTACTCCACCGGCTATAAGAAGCCTAAACGTACAGGGGTCTTTTACTGCTGCCGCTCTAGGAGCATAATCGTCTCGTAGTGGCTGCTGTGGGGGAACATGTCCATCACCTGCCCCTGCAAGGGCTTCATCGAGGGCATCTTCTCAAGGTCTTTGACCAGGGAGCGCAGGTTACAGCTAGAGTAAATCACCTGCTCAATTCCGCTCTTCTCGACCCAGTGGGCAAGGTCTGGCCCTAGCCCCCGCCGGGGCGGGTTAACAATGAGCATCTCAGGTACCTGGCCACTGCTTATAGCGTAGTCAGGGGCGTCCTGGGCGATAAAGGTAAGCCCTTGTAAGCCCTGTTCTGCAACGGTGCGCTGGGCAGAGGCAATAGCCTCAGCACTAATTTCGATACCGGTGACGGTGGCACCTTGGGGCATGACTGCGGCAGCGTGCAGGGCAAAGCCCCCTACCCCGCAGTAAAGATCCCAGAGGCTAGCCGGTGCGGCCTGGCTCACCCAGGTCTGTGCCCGGCGGTAGAGGGCAGCGGCAATAGGGGTATTGGTTTGAAAGAAGCTCTGGGGGCGCAGGTGCAAGGTCATGCCATTGACCTGCATGGGCAAGGTGGTGCGCTCGGTGAGAATGATTTCTTCTTCTCCCTCTACCAGTGCCACGTGTTCTCGCAGCAGGTTCACGCTCACCACAGCTAGCTGGGGTAGTTGCTGGTGCAGCCAGTCCAGGTGCTGTTTGAGGGCAACAATCAGCTTTTTAGAGCGCAGAACAAACCGGATCATGAGCTCACCGGAATCCGAGGCTGTGACAAGAATATTTTTCAGTTCACCCTTGCGCTGCGGAACCTTATAGGGGGTGAGGTTAGCCCCTTGGATGAGCTGGGTCAGGACGGGAATCGCCCGGCTTATGGCAGGTAGGTAGAGCTGGCAGTTGGTCAGGTCTATGCCCTGGCCCTGCCGGTCGAGAATACCGAGAGTAGGGTGCTGGGAGGTGCTACCGACCACCAGTTTGGCCTTGTTGCGGAAGGCTTGGTCAGCGCTGGGTACAGGGTCGAGCCAGTGCAGGGTGCCCCAGGGTTCGAGCAGGGTCTGGGCGTCCTTCTGCTTGCCCGCTAACTGGTGGGGGTAGGGGGTTTCAATCAGGGAGCATGAGCGGCAGAGGCCGGCCTCGAAGTAGTGGCAACGCATAGCTTCACTATTTTACAGCCCGCAGGGGTAGGCGCATAGGAGGGGTGCCTGGTCTGTTAAAACGCGGAACCGGCACCTGCTGGTGCAGGTGCCGGTTGAGGCAAATACTTCAGGGGCTCAAAAGGTTTCAAGCCCTGGAGTAGGGGTGGTTACATCATGCCGCCCATGCCACCCATGTCGGGGGCGGGGGCTG
Organism: Rothia sp. (in: high G+C Gram-positive bacteria); assembly: GCA_034179845.1. Lineage (GTDB taxonomy): Bacteria > Actinomycetota > Actinomycetes > Actinomycetales > Micrococcaceae > Rothia. Next base: position 18,720 of record JAXFPK010000044.1, read on the forward strand.
CTGCTGCAGGTTCGGGCTTATCAGCAACGACGGCCTCGGTGGTCAGGAAGAGACCGGCGATGGAGGCAGCGTTCTGCAGGGCAGAGCGGGTTACCTTGACGGGGTCGTTAATACCTGCGGCCATGAGGTCTTCGTACTCGCCGGTAGCAGCGTTCAGGCCGGTACCTGCAGGCAGGTTGCGGACCTTATCGACAACGACGCCAGGCTCCATGCCAGCGTTGAAAGCGATCTGCTTGAGGGGGGCGTCGATAGCGACGCGGACGATGTTAGCACCGGTTGCTTCGTCGCCAGAGAGTTCCAGCTTCTCGAAGGCCTTAACGCCAGCCTGGATCAGGGCGACGCCACCGCCGGGGACGATGCCCTCTTCAACGGCTGCCTTTGCGTTGCGCACGGCGTCCTCGATGCGGTGCTTGCGTTCCTTGAGTTCAACCTCGGTAGCGGCACCAGCCTTGAGCACTGCAACACCGCCAGCTAGCTTGGCCAGGCGCTCCTGCAGCTTCTCGCGGTCGTAGTCAGAGTCTGAGTTGGCGATTTCGCCGCGGATCTGGGCTACGCGGCCTTCGATGGCGTCAGCGTCGCCGGCGCCTTCGATGATGGTGGTTTCGTCCTTGGTGACAACAACCTTGCGGGCCTGGCCGAGCAGGTCGATGGTTGCGGTGTCTAGGGAGAGGCCTACTTCTTCGGTGATGACCTGGCCACCGGTGAGGATGGCAATGTCAGCTAGCTGGGCCTTGCGGCGGTCGCCGAAGCCAGGAGCCTTGACAGCTACAGACTTGATGGAGCCGCGCATCTTGTTGAGCACCAGCAGGGCCAGGGCTTCACCCTCAACGTCTTCAGCGACGATCAGCAGGGGCTTGCCGGACTGCATGACCTTCTCAAGGACGGGTACAAGATCCTTGACGTTAGAGATCTTGGAGCTAACGATCAGGATGTAGGGGTCTTCGAGGACAGCTTCTTGGCGGTCTGCGTCGGTGACGAAGTAGCCTGAGAGGAAGCCCTTATCAAAGCGCATACCCTCGGTCAGTTCCAGGGTCAGGCCGAAGGTGTTGGACTCTTCGACGGTGATGACGCCTTCCTTGCCGACCTTTTCCATGGCCTGGGCGATGAGCTTACCGATTTCGGGGTCGCCTGCTGAGATAGATGCGGTAGCGGCGATTTCTTCTTCGGTTTCAACTTCCTTAGCTGACTCCAGCAGCTCGGCGGTGACAGCTTCTACAGCCTTTTCGATACCGCGCTTGAGGGAGAGGGGGTCAGCACCAGCGGCGACGTTGCGTAGGCCTTCGCGCACGAGGGCCTGGGCGAGGACGGTTGCGGTGGTGGTACCGTCACCGGCGATGTCGTCAGTCTTCTTGGCGACCTCTTTGACCAGTTCTGCACCAATCTTTTCGTAGGGGTCTTCGAGTTCAATTTCCTTGGCGATGGAGACACCGTCGTTGGTGATGGTGGGTGCGCCCCAGGCCTTCTCCAGTACGACGTTGCGACCACGGGGGCCGAGGGTTACCTTCACTGCGTCTGCTAGGGTGTTCAGACCCTTTTCTAGACCGCGGCGTGCCTCTTCATCAAAAGCAATCAGCTTTGCCATATGGCTTTCGCTCCTTCTGGAACATTCGGGTTGAGCGCGATTCTTCGGTGCCCGCGACGGACGGCACACCCCGGTGTGCTGCCATGGGGCAGGTGGGGTGGGCCTCACCAGAGCATCGCTTCAGGTGTTTTACTCAAGAGCGGTTCGGCCGCTAAACCTAGCACATGATTTAGCAGTCGAAGCCTCTGAGTGCTAATACCAATCTTGACACTTGAGCGGTAGGGGCGCAAACCTATTGTTCCTTCAAGTGAGCCTTAATCGCCCACAGCGCACAAGTCGGGCAGGCGGGACTGTATTGAGTCGTATTGAGTCCTAGCCCAGTTGAGTTCTAGCCCAGCTGGTAGGTGCCTGTAGCTGTCTCGTAGATGTAGTCACCGGTCGGGTCCAGGTAGAAGGTGGCGGTGGCCGGGTCATAGCTGTAACGCTCGGTAGTAGTGGGCAGGGCGGGGTTAGTGGCTAGTTCCCCAGCCCCGAGGCCTCCACTAGCAGGAGCACTGGCAGGAGCACTGATGGAATCGCTAGCAGGAACACTGGTAGCGTCTGAAGGTGAAGAGGATACCCCGCCCAGGCTAGCGGGGTCAAAGTCGGCCCCAAGCACAAGGTAGATCAGGCCGGTCTCTGCCTGGTAGTCCTGGGCGATGGTGGGCAGGCCCAGGGTATCGGCTATCTCATTGGCTTCTGAGGAGGCTCCCGTGGCGAAGTACACCATGGACTCAGCAGCATAAGCCCCGGCCCAGTTAGCGGTAGAGACTACGCTATAGCCTTCTTCTTCAAGGACTGCGGCAGCCTGGGCGGCAGAACCAGAGGGAGCACTAGAGTTATACACTTCAACCTTCACACTGGAAGGGTCAGTGGTGGGGGTAGGCTCTGGGTTAGGGCTTACCTCAGCGGTGGCAGGGGCTGGGGCAGCGGTATCTGGGCTTGTTGCAGCGTCAGGGGCAGCAGTGCGCGGTGAGACCACATACATGAGGCCACCCACCATAAGGGCCAGCACACCGCTGATAATGATGGCCAGTAGCCCAGCGCGAGAGGTTGCCGTATCGACTACGGCACCACGGTAGGCGCCGCGGCGGGCAGTGCTCTCGTCAATATCGTCGAACTCATCGCGGGGGTAGCGGTTCACAGGTGTCCTCATCATCATGGGCGGTGGCGGGCTTCTAGTTACTAGGGTACACGGGCTTACAGGGGAAGGCGCCCCTAGGCCTGATCAGGTTAGGGCATCGCGCTTGAGCCGCAACCGACGGGTCAGCGCCGGTTCAGCGGCAATAACACGCGGGTTATCAATCAGGGCGTTGAGCTGCTGATAGTAAGCCACCGGGGTAAGCCCCAGGGCGCGGGTAATTTCCTGCTCTTTACTACCCTGGTATTTGAAGCGTTTTTTCTCCAGCGCGAGAATAGCCGCTTCGCTCTCACTCAGGCCTTCATCAGGTTCACTGCTCTCGCTGCTCATCTGCTCCCTCTCGGTGGTCTAGTCTTAGTAGGGAGAATACCTTACCCCGCCCAAGGAGTGCCGTGTCTGCCCGTCCCCTGCATGAAATTATGTCCCCTGACTGGGCCCAAGCTCTAGCCCCCGTCGAACCCCAAATCCGGGTCATGGGCAACTTCCTCAGGGCAGAACACGAGGCAGGACGCCCCACCCTACCCCCAGGCCACGATATCTTCCGAGCCTTCACCTACCCCATGAGCGAAGTCAAGGTACTAGTGATTGGCCAGGACCCCTACCCCACCCCAGGCCATGCCATGGGGCTTAGCTTTTCAGTCCACCCCGAGGTGCGCCCGTTGCCCCGCTCCCTACAAAATATCTACAAGGAACTCCAAGCCGACACCGGGATAGTACCCCCACCCCATGGGGACCTCACCGCCTGGAGCGCCCAAGGGGTCATGCTCATGAACCGGGTGCTCACCGTCGGGGCAGGCCAAGCAGGGTCCCACCGCAACCTGGGCTGGGAGCACATCACAACCGCCGCTATCGAGGCACTAGCACAGCGGGGCACGCCCCTGGTAGGCCTGCTGTGGGGAGCGGACGCCCGCAAATGCAAGCCCCTACTGGGCGGCTACCCCTGCGTTGAGTCGCCCCACCCCTCACCGCTCTCAGCCTCACGAGGCTTCTTCGGCTCCCGGCCCTTCAGCCAGGTCAATGAGCTTCTCATACAGCAAGGGGCGCAACCTGTGGACTGGGCCCTACCCCACTAGCGGTCCCGCTTCTCCTGCTGTTCACTACCCTCAAGAGCCGGGCTAAGATACCGCTGAATGAGGTACTGCATCAGATAGCTACCTAGCACCACACCCGAAGCCATGGAAAGAATAATGGCAATAGCCGCCACCATACCCGGCACACCAGCATCTGAATTAGCCTCCACCGTAAAAAGATAAAGACCACGGAACACCGACAAACCAGGGAGCAAAAAGGTCAAGGCAGGCACATAGAAAATAGACGCCGGAGCATGCAAACGGTAAGCCAAAAAAGTACTCATCAGACCAATCACCAAAGCCGCAAAAGCCGTATTAGCCCGCCCAGCACCGCTACCAAAAATGAACGTATACCCCTGATACACCCAAAAACCGCAGGTAGCGATCAACAAAATCCACAAGAGGGTAGGCCAGCGGGCATGGGTAGTAACCGCAAAAGCCAAAGACGCCAGCATGAAGAAAACATAACTTGCCCCCAGGCTGGCACCCACAAACCGGGTCTCATTAATATCAAGCTCACTCACCCCCAGCACCGACAGAGCCGCAACCGCCGAAGCCAAGCCCACCACAATCCCCAAGAAAGACATACCGGTAGACACAAACTTACCCGCCGCAGTGAGCGGAAAGCCGTTAAGGGCGTCCTGCACCGCTGATACCAGCCGGGCAGTCGGCAAGAGCATAATAAGCCCAGCAGTCACAATATGAGGTGCGGAAACATGAAAGCCCACCTGAGAAAAAAGAGAGGCCTCATCCGATATATAGATAGCTGCGAAGGTCACCACACCAGCGCCCGCCGCCAGGTTAAAGAAACCAGGCATCTTCAACTTAGAAATAAGACTATTCACAAAGTGAATCACCAAGAAAACGATACCGCCCACAGCCCCCGCAGCAAGCGACCCACCCACAGCTAAAACCAGTGAAAAAGCCGCCACAATATTAGCCAGCATAATCACCATAGGCGAATAAGGCTTCTTAGCAGTATTAATCGTATGCAGGCGACGCTCAGCCCGATGACGCGGCAACCCGCCAGCAGTAATGTCATTAATGAGCTGATAAATATCGTCAAGAGCCGCGTAATTCGCTGACCACGACCGCACCACACGCATGACCGTATGGCTAAACCGCTCCTTACTCGCAGAAGACTCCCCCGCCACACTCAGATTGACGGCACGGGTACGATCATCAACCTCATCAATATCTGAAACATAGTTAATAATGACCGACTGGTTAGTGATATCAATTTCAACATCATCCAACCCATAGGCCGCACACACTGCCACAATAGCCGAATCCACATCAACAGTATCGGCCCCATAATGAAACATAGTCTCAGCCAGCCGCAAAGAAAAATTAAGCACCTCACGGGCAGCCTCCTTCTCACGCACATACTCAGCCCGGTGAGCACCAGCAATATTGAAAGGACGCTGAGCCAGGCGGGCGACACCACGCATAGGCTTAGTTAGCGACTGATCCGTGCTCACAAAAGACTTCAAAGAAGAACGCACCCGCGAAGGACGTTTAGAAGCCGGACGGCGCGGGGCAGCCGGAATAGCCACAGTGTGCGGGCCAGAGGTAGAGGGGTAAGAGGCCTGTTGCAGGCCGGTTGGCTCATCGACCCTAGGGGGGTCAAAGGCGCTCGCACCCTGGCCTGATTTTCCCTGGCCCATTTCTCCCTGGCCCAGGTGGGCTAGGCGGTCACGGAGCTGTGGGTCCCGCACCTCGGCTAAGGAGACCACCGGCAAGGGCCCCCAACAACCCGGTGCCGTCGAAGAGGAGGGGGCGGCCTGCCCACTGGCGTCCGCGGCCTGCCCACCAGAGTCTGCGCCTGGCTCGCTGGCACCCGCACCCTGCCCACCGGCACCCGCACCCTGCCCACCGGCGTCCGTACCCTGGGCAGGGGCCTGGGTCGCTCCCTTACCCTGCCCGCTCGTTGGGTGCTCGCCCGGTGCCACACGCGGCAGGAGGGTGGTTTGCCCAAAAGCCCCTGCGCCAGTATCTTCCTCAGCAGGGGCCAGATCAAAAGCAGAGGCGGAAGGGTAAGCCTTCTGCTGCAAGGGGGTCTTGCTAGGGGTCAAAGGTGTTACTCCTTCCGCCTCTTACGGTGAAAGATGTTCAGGCACAACAACCGCTGTACCTAGTGTGAACCGGGGTCTGTTTAGTAGAAAGGCTGGCCGGTCTTACGCACCCAGAGCTGGCGCATAATCTTCTCAACAGCCTGGTTCCAGGCCTTGTACTTGACCGGTGAAAGCACCTGATCCCAGACACCCACATAGTCGATGACGTCCTTGGTGAAGGAGGTCTTGAAAAGGCCCAAACCGTAGTGGTGGTGGTCCTTGTTCTTGAGCTCGCTCTTAGGCGGGGTGCCGCAGAAGTCGTAGCTCTTAATCTCAAATTCCTTCATCAGGTCGGTCAGGGCAGTCCACTGAACCTGGTGAGAGTCACCGTACTGTTTACGGCGGGGCTTGGAGCCGCCGTCCTTATAGGTGCCCTTCTGGCCGTAGCGAATCACGTACGCGCCTACGGATGGCTCGCCGTCCTCGTAGGTGAAGTAGAGGCGGCCCTGGCCGGCCTCTTCGAAGGTGGTCCAGAAGTCGCGGTAGTAGTCGTAGGAGCGCAAGCGTACGTTGGCATTACCCTGGCCCACGGTGTCCATCAGAGCATACATCTTCTTCATGTTCTCTTCAGTCAGGGGCACCCGCTCCACTTCGCAGCCCTCGCGCAGGGAGCGGCGCACGGCGTTGCGTCCGCGCGATGAGAGGGACTTGAGCACATCGTCTTCGCTCTTGTCGGTATCAAGAATAGCGGTAGAGTCGTTGGGCTGAATGTTCCAGCTCTTCACTAGCCCGGTCTTGGCCATAAAAGCGTTGGTGGAGTCATCTGCGATGATGTCAGGCTCAATCTTGACCGCAAAAACACCCAGCTTTTCACGCTTGATGAAGTTCTTATTGGCCTCAAGAATTGCGGGGATTTCTTCAACAGAGTTCACCCCAGGGCCCTTAATCATGTACCAGATTTTACCCAGGGCAGGCACAGACTTTTCGAGTACCAGGTTGTAGCTGGCAAAGGGTGCTTCTTCACCGTTAATCTCGGTGGTGCCTTCATAGACCAGGTAGAGAGGCTTCCAGCCGTGCTTGGCCTTCACGGAGGCAAAGGACGCTGACTGCAGCAGGTTGCCGCCGCCGGGGCTGGCGATGACGTGCTCATCCCAGGATGCGATTTCGGCGTCGGTAGCGAAGCGGGCTGTGAACTGTCGCAAGGTCCCTCTTTTTCTTTTCAATGCGCGGTGGGGCGCGGGAAAGGTTTCAGCTTCCAAGTCTATCGATTGTGGGGCAAGGTGTGCATCCTTTAACAGCGTGAGATGGGCTGTCTTTTGCTGTGGTCTACATCGACAAAGAATTATATGTCGTAGAACCCCAAGTATATAGGGACTAAAAATCAGGGCCGATACAATGAGCCCCTAGTCCAGTATCTAGAGTCCATAACCTAATATCTGCCTGTTTCCCGACTCGTGCCCGGTAACTTTCAATTTCTGTCAAAATCCAGACATCGCCGGCTCCTACCCCACTTTGGGCATGGTCAATATAGGAGATTCCGCTCCCCGCCCCCTCCAAGAACTTGTTGATGAAATCTGCATTCCATTCAAAATTATGCAAAATATAGGGAGGCAGCGAGAGGGAAGAAAGTTTCAACCATCCTTGAAACTTCTCTGCAAGTGTTCGGCGCTGCCTTCCATCCGACAGTTGGGCTATGTGATTTCCCGTTTCGATAACGGCTGTTACCGGAAGAATAAAATGACAGCCAGCCTTCTTCTGCAGGGCTTTAAAATCTTCCGCTACTTCTTGCCTATCTTGGTCTTTGCCCGGAACCATCAGCAAGTTACAAAGAATGGACGTATCAATAAACACAGTCTGTTTCATGCTAAATCCCTAGCAAGTCATTAAGAGCTCTGTAGTCAGGTTGTGGTGTCTCAGTATCTCGAAACTCGTCTGCAGCTACAGCCTTCCCTAAGGTTTTGCTTGCAAGAACCTGCTCAAAATCAGGGAAATCTACCAAGGGTTTAAGGAGGGATTTTCCAGTATCCGGGTCCCGATAACAGACGACGATGCTCTCGTTGAGTCGGCCTTCTGCCGCATCTAAGAGAGCCGGGCTATGTGTAGTTACCAAAACCTTGAAATTTGGTCTTTTGCCGCTTTCTTCAACCATGTGAAGTAGCCGGGAAGCTTGGGAAGGATGAACTCCATTTTCCAATTCTTCAATAACGGTCAGCACCCCGCCCTGTACTACCTTATTCTTGTCCCCCAGCTTTTGGACAGTTCCGGCTTTGATATCAAGGCTTTCACTAGCAGGTAATAAAGTAGCGGCTATGGCCAAGAAGCGCAGCAACCCATCGCTCATCTCCCGAGCAGGAGTTTGAAACTCTTTTTCCTGAAGAGCTAGCATTACCTCATTCAGCTCGGTCCTCACAAAATTAATGCCTGTGATACCGTCATCCACAATTTCACCTACCAGCTTCTGGATATGGTCAAAAGTAGTAGGGTCTTGCTTACTCAAAGCTAGCAAGACGGCAGAGATATTTTCACCAGTACGCTCCATATAACGCGGGTGCTCTCGGACGTAATCTCGCATAAGGTAAGGTACCGGGTCGAGATGGAAGACGGAGAGAAGAGCCTCACGCACAGCTGCGGCGCCCTCAACTGCCGAACGAACACCCAGTTCGTCACTGTATTGGAAACGATCAATGAACTGTGTCAGAACTAGCCGGTTGTCCGCGAAAAGCGTTCTAGGGTTGCAGCCTTGTTTTCCGTTATGGTAGTAAGCCTCAAGGCTACCTGTTCTCTCTTTTTGCCAAGAGTGGGCATTGAACAGCTGCCTTTTTTCTTCCCATACCCTTCCACTGGATGGAAGTGCGGGACCGGTTAACTGTTCCCTAAGAATCCTGCACTCGCCCTCATGGCTTACACCAATGGTCAGGCTGTATCTATGGTCTGCCCCATCCATCTCAACTAGGCAGCCCAAGGTAAAAGATTCTTCTCCATGGGGGACTAGACCGACGCTACCACCGCGGATA
>JAXFPK010000049.1:0-11488 GCA_034179845.1 Rothia sp. (in: high G+C Gram-positive bacteria)
CGCCAGCACGGGTTTTATTTCTGAGGAGGCAAGCAGTTACATGCTGATCAGAAAATTGGAGTTCCTCTAGTTTTATCTAAACTTATGGCTATGCACCACACCAGCCCAGATACAGGTCAGCTCTCAGCGCCTTCTACCCCCACCAACCTGCCGGGCCCCGCCAGCGGGGCGACGGCGTCCGCCCCCATTACGGGGGAACATATCAGCCAGCTCCCCGGCGAAAGCGGCTTCAAGGAAGGCCTGCGCGTAGCCGGTGTTCTCTGCATCGGCTTTGTGGTCATGGGTATGGGCTTGGGCGTGCTGGTCGCTTCGGTGGGCCTACCCTGGTGGGTTGCCCCGGCCCTTTCCGCTATTGTCTTTGCCGGGTCGGTGGAGTTCCTGCTGGTGGGCATGATTGCCGCCGCTGCGCCACTGAGCCTGATTGCTTCCACAACCCTGCTGATGAACGCCCGGCACCTGGTTTACGGCATCTCCTATCCCCTGCAGAACGTCAAGGGAAACCTAGCTAAGGCCCTGGCTGTGTATATGCTCTGCGACGAGGCCTACGCCCTGAATACCGCGCCGGGGTCGCAGAATTTTCGTAGCTCCCGCATCATGACGGTTTCTGTGGTGCTCTGGCTCTCCTGGTGGGGCGGCTCCACCCTGGGCGTGATTCTAGGAGCCACTTTCCTCTCCCATTTAGAGGGCGTTGACTTCGTGATGACCGGTATGTTCCTGGTGCTCTCTATCGACGCCTACCGGGCGGTCAAGGACCGGATCACAGCGTCCCTTGCGGTAGCCGCCTCGCTGACGGCCATCGTCCTTGCCCCGCATTCTATGCTGCTGATGTCTCTGTTGACCCTGGTGGTCCTGCTCATGATCCGTCACCTTGCCACCCAGCGTGCCACCACCCCTGCGAAGGAGGCTCCCCGTGCCTAGCACCGGTTACATTCTGTCAGCTATTTTCTTGGCTGCCGGCATCACCTTTGCCCTGCGGCTGATTCCCTTTGGGGTGAAGTCCGTACTCAAGGGTTCAGCCCTGGTGGCCAACCTTGCCGCCTGGCTGCCCATGGGAGCCATTATCTGCCTGGGCTTCTACGTGCTGGCAGAAATCGACTACTCTTCCCGCGAGACGGCCCTGCCCTACCTGGCCGGAGCGGTAGTAACTGTTGCTACCCACCTGTGGCGAAAGAACCTGGCACTCTCCCTCATCGTAGGTACAGCAACCTGCGTGGTGCTCGCTAACTGGGTGCTGTAGGGAAAGAGGTAAGGGCGGGCATATCCTCGCCGATCGACCCTCTCGCAGGCTCGCAAGCTCGCGTGCGATTCACGCCAGCCCCATCCAATCGGCTCCAGATATGCCCGCCCCCTACCCCACCGGAGCCCAGCAAACACACAGCGGTGGGTATATCCCTGGAAGCCTGCTGGCGTGGGGCTGGCATGAATTCCAGCGAGCGCCCCAGCGCGAGCTGGGAGAAGGTCAGCAGGCGGAAGGGATATACCCACCGCGTAAGTGATCTTGGTTTTAGAGAGCTTCGAGAGCTGCCTTGTAGTCGGGTTCGGTAGTGATTTCGTCTACCAGCTGGGTGTAAATGACTTCACCGGCGGGGTTGATAACCACAACGGAGCGGGCCAGCAGGCCAGCCAGGGGGCCATCGGCCATGGTGACGCCGTAGTCTTCACCAAAGGAGTCGCGGAAGGCCGAAGCTGAAACAACGTTCTCGATGCCTTCAGCGCCGCAGAAGCGCTCGAATGCGAAGGGGAGGTCCTTGGAGACACACACAACGGTGGTGTTCTCCAGCTTGGATGCCTCTTCGTTAAACTTGCGGACGGAGGTGGCGCATACGCCGGTGTCGATGGAGGGGAAGATGTTCAGAACTAGGTTCTTACCTTCGAATGAGTCTGATTTTACGGTGTCCAGGTCGGTACCCACTAGGGTGAATTCCGGTGCCTTGGAACCTACGGCAGGCAGGTCGCCTACGGTCTGTACGTCATTGCCTTCAAGATGTGTAGTAGCCATAGTTTTATTGTGGCGTAAACAATTAGCCCTATGCAAGGGGTTGCGCTGTGCGGGGAACTACTGGTCGATGCCTACACCATTGTGCTCTGCCCTGAACACCATCATCTTGTCCTTATTCCATTCGTTTACAATAAATCTGTGCCAAAACTCATCAACCATGAAGAACGAAAAAAAGAAATCGCCCAGGCAGTCTGGTCGGTTCTAGCCCGTGAAGGTATCCGTGGTGTCTCAGTACGCACTGTAGCTGCCGAAGCCGGTATCTCCACAGGGTCCCTACGCCATGTCTTCCCCTCCCACGAAGAGATGCTACAGTTCTCACTTGACTATGCCGGCAAGCGTTTTATAGGAACCTTAACAAGCCGAATCTATGACAAGGAACTTATCTACAGTCTCGAAGATATCTACAGCAGCCTCTCCCCCGTTTCTGAAGAAGGCAAACTCTTCATCACTGTAGCAGCAGGTATGCTAGGCAACGCCTCCACAATCCCCGGTATTGCTAAGATTCTGCAGGCCCAAGAAGAGGACTTCCTCTACGCCTACGGCTTCCTACTCACCCAGCTACGTGCTCACGGATTTGTGCGCCCCGATATCGATATTGAGCTGGAAGTTGAAAAAGTAGTGGCCATCTTATGGGGTATCAACTGCCTCTACCTCCTCACCGATAATGAGGCCAGCGAGGAAGAGCTCATGGCCCCCATGTTCACCCACTTTAAGACCCTACTTGAAGTTTTTGCCTACCCCGAGGGCCACAGCAAGGGCTACTTTAGTCAGGAGTTCTTCAATGCCTAAACTCATTGATCACGACGAACGCAAAAAAGTTATCTCCCAAGCTGTCTGGAAGCTCCTCACCGAGCGGGGCGTTAGCGCTATCACCATTCGCAACGTCGCCGCTGAAGCAGGTATCTCCACCGGCTCCCTGCGTCATTCTTTTGATAGCCGGGTGGAGCTGGTGACCTATGCCCTTGAGCTGATTGGTCTTGAGAACGAAGCGAGCATGAGGGCAGTCTCAGTGAAAGGCCAGGATGTACTAAACACTGTGAAAATGATGGAGCATTTCGTTCCTCTCACCCCGCGCAGTCGCGCATTTTCCCGCATTACTTTGGGCATGATTGCTGAGTTGCGGTCCACCCCCGAGGTGAAAAAGATTGCCGCTGCTAGCCTCCAGCGCATCCGCACCTTCTTCCACGACATGCTGCAACACCTTGATGAGGCAGGCCAGCTCAAAGCTGAGACCGATATCAAGGTAGAGGCTAACCAGCTCACTATGCTCTGCTACGGCCTAACCACTAAGGCGATTATCGGCGGTAAAGGGTCGGACCCGATTAATCTCAGCTATATCTTTCGCTCCAGCATGAATGAGCTACTCACCAGCCCTGTGCCCTATGCGACGCAGGAGGATATTGATGAGTTCATAGCCCTTTCTGAGGGTGTAGCGGAACTACATACCCCCGAACCATCTAGCGAAAAACAATAAATCAGGGTCAGGGGTGCCCTCCCTGCACTGTTTTGGGGCCGAGTAAAGCGGGCAGAGCCGCTGGTGGCTCTGCCCGCTTTACTGATGAGTTGCTGCTCAGGCTACCTGCTTCTACCAGGCGAACCCGATAGAGTCCTCAATCTTCTGCAAGAAATCAGGGTTGGTGTCATCAACCAGAATGGCAGCGTGCATTAGCTCGTACCCATTATCGAGGGTGAAAATATAGCCGGGGTTGTTGCCCGATGCGAAACGAACCTCAGAGCGAATGACTTTCACCCCGTCCGCACGGGTGTAACTGATAGTTTCAACGGTCTCCTTGATAGACCAGGCAGGGGTGAGTCGAGCCACGATTTCTTTTTCGTTCTCTTCTGCGCTTCTTCCCTGCTCATCAACATAGGGGGTACCCACCATAAAGCGGCCTGCGGCGTCATCGGTGCTACGGTATTGGGTGAACTGGTAGACAAAAATCTCGGCCTGGGCGGGGCTAGCGTCCTGCACATAATCCAGGGGAACGAAGAAGGTCACGCCGTTCTCAGCGAAAACAGAGCCGGGGAAGGGATCCTCAGGGGTAGGTTCCGGGGTCGGCTCTTCAGTGGTCGGTTCGGGAGTGGGCTCAGGGGTGGCAGTTTCGGTCGTTACTTCCACCGTGGGAGTGGCTGAGCTGACGCTTGCTGAAGCGGTTTGTGGGTCAGTGCGGGTAATAACTTCTTCCTGCTGGCAGGCGGTGAGAGCTAGCAAGGCACAGGCTGAGAAGATGAGAGAGATTTTTTTCACGAGAAAACCTTATCTGGTCTGAGAACTAGAAAGAAAAAGTGCGGTAGCCTTCACGACTCATAAAGACACCCTGGCCGGTCATAATATTTCCGCAGGTCAAACCATTTTGCTGAGAGTCACAGACAATATTACCGTAGGTAACAATCTGACCGTAGGGGACGGTACAGGAATAATACCTCGCTGCCACAGCCCCAACCCATACAGCCTTCTTCTTCATGCAGAGCCTCAACCTTCACTTTTCTTTCGTACAACCCTAAAGTTGCGGACAACGTCCTAATATTCAGCTTTAATGCTATCTGGAATTTTGCTCTCAAAAAGCCTATTACTTTGCCTCAAAACTACTCACCGTTCAGAGACTACGCTCCTGCAACTAGCGTCTACCTGCTAACTCACGGCGAGCCTTGGGGTAAAGCAGCACAATCATGATGATGCCCAGCATGATGACCGGGATATGGCTAGCCATAGCCCAACGGAAGGCATCAAGGGTATAGGTATCGGGGGTACCGGCCCCCATCAGGTCAAGAATTAGACCAATGAGCAGGACGATAACAAAGGCCGCCATAAACCCGCCCATATTAGCAACACCGGTTGCTAAACCCCGCTGCTGCGAGGGCACGTGCGAGCGCACCACTTCAAAAGCCACCATAGACACCGGCCCATTAATACCCAGCGTCATAGCTGCCGCATACACCAGGGGAAGAGGTGCAATACCAGGCCAGAAGAAGACAAGGGACCACAGGCTCAAATTCAGCAGGCTCACGCCCACCGCAATATGCACCCGGTAGGTGGCAAACCGCGCCAGGATAGAGCCGGTCACAAAGCCCGCAACCACAATAGAGACCACCACCGTGCTCAAAACGGTTGAGGCAGTTGCAGAACTATAACCTAACCCGCCGGTTAAGAAAGGCATGCCCCACAAGAGCATCATGGAGAAAAACATGGAGGCCGTAGCATAGTGGACCCAGAAGGCCAGGCGCACCCCCGGGTAGGCCAGCACCTGCCGGATTGAGGCAAAAAAGCCAGGGCCAGCAGTAGGCGGTATGACAGGTAAGGAGTCTGTGACCGGGTAGGGGTGCTCAGCCCGTGCATCTTCTATCTGCAGGTGCCGGACGCTCGAACCCCTGCGAGTACGCCGAACCCGGTGAGCGAGCCCCTGGGCAGCAGTAGAAGCACCCGGCGCCTGCCTGAGGGTCAGCAAGGCCAAGATCAGCAGGAAAAGGCCGATAGCGGCCAAGACAGTAAAACCGCCGCGCCACCCCAAGGCACCTACCAGGGCAACCAAAGGGGCAACCGCAACGAGCTGGCCCATCTGACCCAGATTACCGCTGATCTGGTTGACCACCGGTATCTGTTTGGGTAAGAACCAGTCAGAAATTAGCCGGATTAGACTGATAAACATGCAAGCATCCCCGCCGCCTACCAGCACACGGGCCAGCAGAGCTAGCGGAAGAGTCTGGCTCTGGGCAAGAAGGAACTGGCCCACCGTCAGAAGCATCAGCCCGCTAGCGATCATGGCAGGGGCGCCCTTGCGATCAAGGAGGGCACCAACGGGCACCTGGCAGCCCGCATAGACCACCATCTGCACCACAATAAAAACTGAAATTGCGGTAGCCTCAACCCCAAAATGGGTTTGGGCAGTGGCCCCCAGAGCTGTAAAGGAACTGCGGTTGATAATCGAGAACACATAGGCGGCGACGGCAACCGCCCAGGTCAGCCATTTCATCGGTGGGCCACTGCTTTCAAGAATTAGTTGCTCTTCTTCACCACGGAAGACTTCAGATACATTTGGCCGGCGCCAGGTACCTTAGCCTCAATGTCGTGGCCGTTGACGGGGCTTTCTAGCAGGCGGATGCCGCGCACCTTGGTACCGGCCTTAATGTCTGCGCCGCCCTTAACTTTCAGGCCCTTGGTGATTGTCACCGAGTCACCATCAACCAGTTCGTTACCCACAGCATCGAGCACCTTAGGGCTGGTTTCTTCTGCCTCGGTGGCCTCAGTTTCAACCCATTCGTGGCCGCACATGGGGCAGACCCACAGATCCCCTTGCTGGTAGGAGTATTCTTCAGAGCATATGGGGCAGGCAGGTGTGAGGACGTCAGACATGAGGGTCTCCAATACTAAAGGGGGGGAAAAAATAAGTCCTCCCCCATTATCACAGATAGAAACACAAAACCTCCCACTCTGCGAGGTTTCGCAGGGTGGGAGGTTATACCTTAGTGAGAGACTAGGCCTTACTTGCTGTTGGCAGGGCCTTCGTCTTCCATGTCGGTTGCGGGGTCTGAGACAACATCAGAAGGAGCGTCATCAGCGGCCTTCTGGTCCTTCTTCTCAGACTTATCGGCGTCTTTATCAGCCTTGGCATCAGTTTTGGTGTCAGTCTTAGCGTCAGTCTTTTCGTTCTGCTTCTTAGCCTGAGCGTCTGACTTTTCGGTGCCCTTATCAGCCTTGTCAGCCTTAGCTTCGGTGCGGGCTTCCTTTACGTCTTCAGCCTTTGCTTTGGCCTTCTCGGTACCTGCTGAGGCTGCTTCTTTAGCCTTTTCAGCACCGGCGGCAGCAGCTTCTTTAGCCTTATCAGCTAGTACAGGTGCCTGCTCCTTGATGGTTTCTTCGGCGGTTTTAATGCCGTCTTGCACCTTGGGGTCGTTCCAGAGGCTCACAGCCTGGTTCTTAATCTTTTCGTACTGGTCGTGGCCAGCACGAGCACCAAGAACATAACCGATACCTGCACCGGCCAGGAATGCTAGACGTGCCTTCATCATTAACCTTCTTTCATCAGGGGGCTTCTTATCCCCTATTGTGCCAAAGCATACTTACTTGCGGTAGGCGACACACCGCACAAAACCCCAAGTTACCCCAAGAAAAATGCAGCTGCCCCTCACACAGTGAGGAGCAACTGCATTTCTCCAGATGAAAGAAGGAAAACTAGACGTTAAAGCGGAACTCCACCAGGCACGGTTCATAGATTCACAAAACCCTATAAAATCAACGAACTAAGCATATCACGACCCCCAGTGCCACAAATATATGCGGCACACCGACCCGCACATAACCACCATGAAAGTCCTCCAATGAACACACCCGCCAAGCTCATGACCCTCATCGCCACCACATCCCTGCTCCTCACCGCCTGTGGAAGCTCAGGGCAGAGTTTCGAGAATGCTGGTGAAGCTCTCGACAAACTCAACGAAGGCATCAACTGCTCTCTAGAGAACGGCCCCAAGAACGTTGAGGCCAAGAACGGCCTTGTAGCCTACTCTTTGCTGGAATGTGAGGTCACGGGCAGCCTAGTACCGGATGGGTATGATTACCTTGAGATTCGGGTCGCCGAAGATTCCTCTGCCGACCTGGAAGAGCTATACACCAATTCGGGTGAGCCAACGAAAGATGGCGGATACTCAGTTGTCCATGGCAAGAACTGGGTCGTACTCCAGAGCGTGACCGATGAGGAGATGCGCCCTGTTATGGAAAAGGTCCAGGAGACTCTGGGCGGCGAACTTATCTCATTCGAGAAATCGAGCTAACAACACCGCACCACCCCGAAGGCTGCCCCTACGTCATATCGTAGGGGCAGCCTTCATCGCTTAAACTGGAAATTAACGACCCGCCCCCCAACATTTGGAGCCCACCACTCATGAGCCAGCGCCGCAGCCACAAGGTCCTCAACGGCCTGGCCACCATCTACTCCCCCACCGATAACAAGGGCTGGCGGGTAGCCTTTCACGACCCAGTTACCCGGAAGCGTCGTATCCTTAGCGCCACCAGCAAAGAAGCGGCCCTAGACAAGGCACGGGAGGGCCTGGGTATCTGGGATGAAACCCAGGAGCTCAAGCAACTCACCCCACCCACCGTTGAAGCTGCCTTCGAGCAGTGGCTAGAGGCCAAGTCATCCGGCTGGGTTGCCCGGACAGTTGAGGTCTACCGCTACCGCTACCAGGGCGCTCTAGCTCACCTGGGACAGACCCCAGTAACCTCAATACGACCGGGCGACCTGCACGATATTGCCCAGGGGCTCAGCCGGGAGCAGGGGCGACGGCTAAAAACACTGGTCAGAGGGGTTTTCGATACGGTGCAGGGGTGGACGGGGCGGCCCGGTTCCCTCTATGCCGATGCGATACGGCTCCCTGGCAGCCGCTCTGATGATGCGCACAGGGCCGTCGAGCAGGTGCAGGTACCCTCTACTCAGTGGGTGAATGGGGTGATTGACTGTGCCTATTCGACCTGTCAGCTTCACCCTGCCCTGAATCACGGGGTGGAGGAGATTGACCCGATAACGGGGGCGCACCATCATCTTGAAGCGATGGGCTCTGTTGGTGGCGACACCTGGTTTATGGAACAGACGCTGCTAGATGGGGCGCCTCAGGAGTTGATTGATTCGATGCGCCGGGGTGTTCCAGCCCATTACCGTCACCGCGAAGAACGGGCCGCGCACGAAACACTGGAGATAGCCTCACGCTTCCGTCAGGTGGCCTTGATGACGGCCTTGGGAGCCTCTGGGGCCCTGCGTATTGGGGAGGTTCTGGCT
The DNA here is from genome assembly GCA_034179845.1 of Rothia sp. (in: high G+C Gram-positive bacteria). Classification (GTDB taxonomy): domain Bacteria; phylum Actinomycetota; class Actinomycetes; order Actinomycetales; family Micrococcaceae; genus Rothia. The sequence continues at coordinate 8,770 of JAXFPK010000049.1, forward strand.
CTTCGGCCTCGTCATCTCTTTGGGCCCTGGGGGCAAAACCAGGTAAGGCTAGTAGATGAGGCCATGCACACTATCCTCGGTAGAGAGCTCTTGGAAGGAGTAGAGCCAACGGGCAGCGAGCAGCTGGGTGGAAGATTGCTGCCAGGCTATCAGGGTAAGGTCCTGGTTCAGGAGCAGGTCAGCCCGCTGTCAACGGGGCGGATGAATATCACTGCCCCGAAGATGGGCAAGGAGAGGACCGTCTATCTCTCCCCTTTGCTCTATCCGGCCTGGGACTCCTCGCGCCGAAGCTTACGGCAGCTACTGAGCGACCCTGCCATCATTGAGCGGCATGGGCTCGATGGCTTTGAGATTTTTGATGCGGCCAACCGTGAGCAGTCCCTGTGGTCGATGAGTGAGGCCGATGCGCTCAAGCTCTGGCAGGCTGGGTTCATTCCCGTGGGGTACCTGTTGCATGACCGGCTGAGGCAGATATGGCGTCAGTCTCAGGGAGATATGAGGCTCTGGTGGGATGCTCTACTCTTCCCCACGAGGAATAAGGCGCGGCATCGAGGCGAGGGCCCACTCTTCCCTCAACGCTGGCCTTATCGCACCGAAGTACCCTTCGGCAGCTATCAGCACCCCAGTAATCTGACCCGGCGGTTTATCGCCCCACTATATGACTACGTTAGCGAGGTAACCAACAATTTCCCGGGGTATCGGGGCGCCAGTCGCCAGGGCTGGACCCACCATGGGCTGCGGCACTGGGCCATTTCCCAGTGGCTATCTCGAGGGGTTCCGCTACCGCAGGCCTCGAAGCAGGCTGGGCATGCTCAAAAACAGTTCACGCTGGCGCGGTATGCCTGGGCGATTGAGGATGAGCTGACCGCTAGGGGCTTCGAGCCCTAGGGGTCGGTGGTTGGGGTGCGGTTCTGCTCCGCAGGTGGACCATTGTGCCACGGCCCTTCCCCTACGGGCTACCCCGCCGGGCCGTGAATGGTTCCACCTATCGCGGAGCAGGGCCCGCTGTGAGCTACCCCCAAGCAGGTTCATGTGATGTTTGCCATAAGTTTTATACAGTGTTTAATTAAGCGGTGATGAGGCGGTGAGTTCCTGGACCCGGCAGGCAGCACGGGCGGGACTAACGTAGTAGCTTCTACCGCGTTCGATAATGTCCCCTCCAATGCAGAAGGTACCGACGGTGCTCAAGGTCCCATCGGGGTTGCGGCTGCCGCCGATGGTGGCGGGGTTGTAGTCATCGGGCCCGTGGGTGCATCCGGGAATGGCCATCTCGGCATCGGTTAATGTTGCCACCGACATGCTGATTCTGATGTCGAAGTTGGAACGGGCTGCTGTGGGCAGGGCGGTCGCTGAGAGCTGCTGGGTGACCCATAGGAGGCTGATACCAGCAGAGCGGGCCCGCTGCGACAGGTCAATCAGGGCTGCCTCAGCAGACTCGTAGAGCTTCTTATCAGCACACTGGCCTCGGGTGACGACGGTGAGCTCATCGAAGACGAAAAGAATGGGCGACCCGTGTTGCTGAGGAGACCAGCAGCTTGCCCCGCTGCGGGCAACACTTTCCTGTCTACGCTTCATGAGCTCTTGCAGCTCGAGGAGCATATCCCTAATGCGGTGAGGGTCACTTTCGTAGCGGGCAGCAGCAGGAGCAGCAAATCGCAGTTCGGTCTGTTTCGGGTCTGCCAACCATAAGGTGAACCCGCAGGCCAGAGCGTGCAGAACCAGCTGAGTCACCGGCGAGTTCTTGCCAGAGCCAGAGCGTCCGGCAACACTGATGCGCACCCCACCGTGTGCCCCAGCATAGAGGGGCAGGCTCACCGGCTGCCCGAGTCGGTTAATACCGATAGTGCAGGGGGATGCTGGTGAAGATGCAGCAGGAAGGCTGAGAGTCGGTGCCTGCTTCCCCAGTGGCTGGGCTAGCAGGTCAACGAAGGAGAGGATGGCGTGCACCTGCCCGTCGAAGGGGCTGGGGTCGGTGATGGTGGTGATGTGAGCCTTCAAATCTGAGGCCAGAACCGGTAAGAAGGGCAGAACGTCGGCGTCAGCGTAGCCTGGTGCTGACTGTAGAGTCAGGCGGTAGATTCCCTCAACCTCACCAGCGTGCAGTTTGATGGCTTTGCGATGATCGAGCACCCCGGTTCGGTAGCCTTGGGCCGCTTGCTGGATGCGGTGACGCAGCCGCCAGAGCTTAAGCCGCTTAGCTTCTAGCATGAGTACCCCGGCTAAGAGGAGCAGGTGCGCTGCTGATGCTGCACCGAGAAGAACCATCTCAAAAAGGCTTAGGTTCAAGGATACAAAGGCCAGCAGGCAGAGGCTGGCACAGAGGAGGGCCAGGCAGCTTAGCGGCGCTGCCACGCACAGGCGTAGCAGCACCCTGGTTAGGGTAGGCCAGGGTGCTGCTGGAGCTGAGTTCTGGTGTGGCTGTTCTGCCTTGGTTCTCATGCCTGTGCTTCTGTTGTTCCCACGGCCAGGAGGTTGAGGTCAGCTTCGAAGTCCTGTAGGAGGCAGCGGAGCTGATGCAGCCTAGCGTGGAGGGCCTGGGCCTGCTGTGGGGTGGGTAGCTGGTAGGTATCGAGGGTGCGGCGCACAGCTCCGGGGTAGCTCATGAGCTGGCGGGCGATGGCATCCCAGTGAGCTCGGGCCTGGTCCGTTAACTCGGCCCTGCTGATGTGGGCGTTATCGGCAGCGCAGATGATTGCGCTCTTGGTGCTCATTACCCTCA
>JAXFPK010000059.1:0-3528 GCA_034179845.1 Rothia sp. (in: high G+C Gram-positive bacteria)
AACCCCGCCTACCAGCTACTCAAAACCATCATCACAGAGCAGATTAACAGCGGCCACTGGACAGCAGGCGAAAGCATCCCCTCAGAAAATGAACTGGCCAATGCCCTGGGCCTCTCCCGCATGACCATCAACCGCGCTATACGCGAGATGACAATCGAGGGTCTACTCGTGCGTACACGACGACGGACTGCCCATCCAACGCGAAGAGCGCTACGTCAACGCCGCGGACATACCCGACTATCTAGAACAGGACTTCACCAGCATCACCCCCAATTTTTACCTGGGACAGTGCTCCCCTATCACCCGGGGTACGCATACCGTTGAGGCGGTGCTGCCCACCAGCTCACAGGCGTCCGATCTGCAAATCACCCCCACCGAACCCTGCCTGCAACTACTGCGCAGCACCTGGTCAGGCGATACCCTGATCAGCCAGGTGCGGCTGCTACACCCGGGCTCACGTAGCAGACTAGAAGGGTCATTTGAGATTTATTCGACAGCAGGTACAAACTCCACACCGACCACCTAGGAAGGGTCTAGTTAGTCACAAGAAAAAGAGTCGGGGGTGGATACGAAGAAAAAATTGAATGCTAGAAACCGTCGGGGCGAGCCGCAAAACCTCTCGGAATCAACCGCTCAGGAGACGTCAGCTCCAATAAACCGTGCAACTTAACCCGATCAAGCTCCTCCCCCGTGGCCCGGTTATGCCGGGTCATCATAAAATAATCCAGATCATGATCATCAACGAACAGGGTAAAATCGTCCTCCCCAAAACGAATGTTCACATTCCCATTCACGGCCTCAGGAAAAACCTCAAACAGCTCCTCAGTCCTACCGGTAGCCAAATCTGTAGCAAATACACGATCACCCATATACCAATGCAACCTCCCATCTTCAGCCACAACAAAGTCATCGTGGTACCCCAGTTCAGCGCTCCGGCCCCCTCCCTCCACGCTTGCCTGTACAGGCTCACCCTCAGGATCTAGCATCTGCCTCACCGCATACTCACCAGTCACCGTATCCCAAGCCAGTAAATAGGCCAAGGAAGGCTTCTCCCAGATCTCCCCATCTCTCACGCGCATAATGGAATACAGTACCCGGTCTTCACATACCGTAGCCCGAGACAAGACCGAACCAATATCCTCCCCACCGCGAGCGACCACCTCCTCTTTCTCAGCATCGAGATTGACTCGAAAAAGCGCTACTGCGTAATCTTCAAGGCCTCTTGGCTGAGAGGGATCCTGATAATCACCAGTCGGCTCAGCCACAGAATAGACCTGCCCATCCTCGCACAGGCCACTAGCAGCGTGTTCGCCCTCTACGATAAAGTTCCGGCTCGTGCTCCCAGAACGCACCACTACCTGAGTACTGTAAGACCCCTTGGGGGTCTCCTTAAGACGGCCAGCATTGTAAAGGCTAATGTACTCATCGCCCCGCTCATACAGGGAATAATGTCCGGTAGCCTTCGGCTCATCCCACATCTGCAACCCATCATTGGTCAGCAGGTAGTCTTTTCCTTATCCGTAAAATAAATACCCCTCTCATCCCAGATCAACTTTGCCGAATCCATCCCGGAAGTCTCAATTGTTTCAAAACTCCCGTCCGCTTTAATTAGGATCAATCTGCCTCGATTGACTGGCAGATTCCCAGAAATGGGGCGACTGGCGTAGAGAACATAGTCAACTCCATCAAGGATATTCTTGCTCTCTACATCAGCATTTGGCCAGGGGTGGCTAATGTGCGAGAGGGAACCGGAACAAGAGTTCAGGCTCAGGGCCAGGGCCCCCGCGATAAGGGCACAGGAGATTTTGGTCAAGGTATTACGCACGGGAAAATCCTCAAAAGCAGGGAGAGTATGCAGAATCTAGCAAAAGATACTAGGCCTGGACGGAGTAGGTCAAAGCTAAAGTTACAATAGTCAGGGAAGCGGTGGCCTTGGAGAGAGTTTTCATGGTGGTCACATCCTTATGCTTATACACAACAAGTAGATATGATTTAAATTACCAAGAGAGTGAGATTTGGGCAATAGTTAATATAAAAAGTTTACGCCCCTAGGAAGTTTTTAACCCTGGGAATATATCCAAAATTTGAATCTTCGAAGGAGTTCTTTTTAGATTCTTTGTGCTCACTAGAAGAAACTTATTACCTACGATAAGGTCACGAATATAAGCCTCAGCAGATTACTCCCGGTCGGTTGGGTCCTGCCCCTCACTCAGGGAGTCCCAGGTGTCAATGTCATCTGGTTCTTGGGCAGAGGCTTGGCGGGCTTCCCGGGCGGCGGAGCGGTCGTATGTGCGTTTGGTCTTCCAGTAGGAGGTGGCGGCAAAAGCCCACACCCCGGCCAGGGCCACCAGCACCCCACAGGCGGACGCCAGCAGCGGCAAGGCGGTTACTTCATAGGAGTCTGCGGGGGCGTTAGTGCCGGTGATCGCACTGACCTGGGCCATCGAGGCAGCCTGCGGGTCGGCGTGCACACCGAATGCGGCAACCGCCAGACCCACACCCACGCCCACGAGCAAAAGAGCCAGCACCTTACGCAGTTTGGGCCCGGCAATACGCAGGGCAACCGAGGCCACCAGGGCAACCAGAGCTAAGGCAGAGACGGTGGGGCCGGCGTCCGCACCGGAAATGTCCAGGGTGGAGGTCGCCACGACCGTGCTGACCTCGGCCCGAATCCAGGTGGGTAGGGTGGTCAGGAAGGCGGCGGCTGAAACCGCCATGGACCCCAGCATGACGCGGGCAGGCTTAGCCCAGCCCGGCACCTGGCGCACACGTGCAGCTTCAGCAGGCAGAGCCTGATTCTCACCCATTTAGTCGATCACCTCGGTTGACAGAGGGGCCAGACCCGATGCGGTAAGCACAGCACGCAGGGGCGCTGCCGCCTTGTTCACGGTTTCCTGGGCTTCGGAGGCGGGCACGGAGTCCATGACAATACCGGCTCCTGCCTGCACATAGGCGCGTCCGCTCTTGAGCACGGCGGTGCGGATGGCAATGGCCATATCCATGTTGCCCGCAAAATCGAAGTAGCCGCACACGCCGCCGTAGACGCCGCGAGCGCTGACCTCGTACTCGTCCAGTAGCTGCATGGCGCGGGGCTTTGGCGCACCTGAGAGGGTGCCTGCGGGGAAGGTTACGCGCAGTACGTCGTAGGCGTTCATGCCCTCGGCCAGCTGGGCCTGCACCTCGGATGAGATGTGCATGATGTGGCTGAAGCGCTCGACTTCCATGAACTGGGTGACGTTGACACTGCCGGGTACCGCGATGCGGGAGAGGTCGTTGCGGGCCAGGTCGATGAGCATGAGGTGCTCGGAGCGTTCTTTTTCGTCGGCAAGCAGCTCTTCGGCCAGGGCAAGGTCTTCTTCGCGGGCGGCGCCGCGCGGACGGGACCCAGCGATGGGGTGGGTGGTGGCGGTGCCGTTTTTGAGGGTGACCAGGGCTTCGGGGGAAGAGCCGACAATCTGGAAGGGCTCGCCGTCTTCGGTGGATTCGAAGTTGAAGAGGTACATGTAGGGCGAGGGATTGGACTGGCGT
>JAXFPK010000079.1:0-4361 GCA_034179845.1 Rothia sp. (in: high G+C Gram-positive bacteria)
TTTCTGTGCATTAGTTTCAGGTTTCCCCACACACAGGAAGACCTAAGATAGACCTTATTAAATTATTTGGTAAGGCTAACCTAATTAAGCTATGGTGGTGGTGCTCCTCATTCAACTACTCAGAAAGCACCCCCAATGAGCCCTCGCACAGGAACCCTACGGCGAATCGCCGCAACCACCTGCCTCATGCTTCTTGGTAGCACCTTCGCCTCATGTGCTGCCCCCTCAACACCCAGCAAGAACGCAGACGACACCACCGCTGCCGTCAGCTTCACCGATATCACCGGCCGCACCGTCGCCCTCGACAAGCAACCAGAACGAATCATCCTAGGAGAAGGCCGCTCCGTCTTCGCCACCGGCATCCTCAACAAAGAGCAACCACTCGACAAAGTCGTAGCCATCGGTAGCGACCTCAAATCCAACGTGCCCGATTACATGACCGAACTTGAAAAAGTTAACCCCGAGGTCAAAGACCTCCCCGAAATCGGCGGGTTCACCAAGGGCGACGTCGCTGTGGAAAACCTCATCAGCCTCCAACCAGACATCATTCTGCTCTCCCTTGACCAATACCAGGCCAGCGAAAAAACCGGTCTCATTGAGAAAATGGAAGAGTCCAACCTCACCTTCGCGGTCACAGACTTCCGCGCCAAACCCCTAGAAAACACCACCCGCTCCATGGACATCTTCGGTGAAGTCTTCGACCATGAGAAAGAAGCCCAAGACTTCAACAAAGAGTGGCAAGAAACCGTTGACCTAGTCAAAAGCCGCAGCGCTCAAATAGCGGACTCCGACAAGCCCACCACCTTCGTATGGCGCGCCGCTGCCTTAAGCGACTGCTGCCAATCATGGAACGACTCCAACATCTCCCAACTAGTTAACGTCGCCGCAGGAACCAACATCGGTGATGCCGTTATCGACGGCGAATCAGGGGCCCTCACCCCAGAAAAAGTTATCGAACAGGACCCTAACATCATCATCGCTACCGGCGGTGACTGGTCTGAGAAACGCAACAAAGAAGGCAACCCCGTCGGCTACGCAGCCCTAGGGTACCGCATCAGCGAAACAGAGGCACAAGAGAGCATCAACAAGCTCTACCAAGAACAAGCCGGCTTCGACACCCTCACCGCAGTAAAAACAGGCAACGTGCACGGCCTATGGCACCAGTTCTATAACTCCCCCTTCAACTACCTCGCCCTCCTGCAAATTGCATCTTGGATGCACCCTGAAGCATACGCAGACATCGACGTGAACACCCAGTGGATGCAAGCCCAAGAAAAATACTCCCCTGTCACCGGTGAAGGAACCTTCTTCAGCACCTCAATAGCACCCCATGAACAATAAATCTGCTGTCACCCAGCTAGCTACAGCCCACCGAAGACTCGTTACCAAACGACTTGCTCTTATCGCCGGTCTATGGGGCATAGCCCTAATTGCCTTCATCACCAGCAATATGGTCGGGGCAATCCCCCTCTCAGCAGGAGAAGTCATCAGGGGTCTCTTTCACCCCGCTGACCTCTCGCCGCAAACATATACCGTTGTGTGGGAATTGCGCCTACCCATGGCAGTCATGGCCGTCCTCATCGGTGCGTCCCTGTCGCTAGCTGGGGCTCAGATGCAGACTATTCTCAATAACCCCCTTGCAGAGCCTTTTACTCTAGGAGTCTCTGCAGGGGCCGCCTTCGGCGGAGCCGCAGCAATCGTCCTTAACTGGCAGATCCTCACTCACCCCCAACTTAACCTGGCTCTTATCGCCTGGCTCTCCGCCTTCCTTGCTACCACCGTCATTGTTGTAGCTGCGATTCTGCGCGGGGCACAAGCCGAAATAATGGTGCTCCTAGGCATCGGTCTAGTCTTCTTCTTCCAGGCCATGCTGGCACTTATCCAATACCAGGCCAGCACCGAAGCACTCTCACAAATCGTTTTCTGGTCACTAGGGTCAATGACGAGAGCTAACTGGGCAGCCAACGCCATCATGGCAGCGGTACTCGCCCTCTGCCTACCTCTCCTGCTTTCCCTTTCCTGGAAACTCACAGCCTTACGTATGGGCGAGGACCGTGCCGCAGCTATGGGCGTCAATACCTCCCGCCTGCGGGTGGGGGTGCTCATCATTGTCTCCCTACTAGCAGCAACCACAGTTGCTTTCGCCGGAATCATTGGATTTATCGGCCTGGTAGGCCCCCACATTGCTCGCATGCTGGTAGGGGAGGACCAACGGTATTTCATTCCCGCCTCAATGGCATCGGGAGTGGCCTTGATGTCGTGCGCCCACACCGTGAGCCTACTGGTTAAACCGGGAGTAACTATCCCCATCGGCATCGTGACCGCCCTCATCGGGGTGCCCTTCTTCATCACTATTGTTATGACCAGGAGGCGCTCGCTATGGAGCTCATAGTTGAGGGCCTATGTGCTGGCTACGGCAAACACCGTATTTTAGATAGCCTGACGCTAGCTCCACTCACTGGAGGCAAACTTGTTGGTGTCTTGGGCCCTAATGCTTCTGGGAAGACAACCCTGGTCAAAACGCTGGCCGGAATTCACAAGAAGCAAGATGGGGTTATCTATCTTAAGGACGAAAACGACCGGGGTATCGGGTATGTTCCGCAGGGCCTACCTCATACAGCTGCGCTACGGGCCTTTGAGACTGTCCTCATCGCCGCACGACGAGAAGGGCTCGCAGACCCCATCGACCATACGGCAACCGTGATGAACGAGCTGGGGCTAGCTGGGTTTGCCCAAAAGTATCTCTCAGAGCTATCTGGTGGGCAGCGTCAGCTTGTAGCTATCGCCCAGATGATGGTGAGCTCTCCTGCCCTCATGCTTTTGGACGAGCCGACCTCCGCCCTTGATGTGCACCACCAGATTTTTATCTTGGAGCAGGTACGCGCAAAAGCTCAGGCAGAGCAGAGCCTCGGTGTGGTCGTGCTGCACGATATTAATCTTGCTGCCCGGATGTGCGATGAGCTAATCGTGCTACACAAGGGCCGGATGCTGGCCCAGGGCAGCCCCTTAGAGGTGCTGACCCCACAAATTATAGATACCGTCTATCAGGTGGAGGCTGAGGTGCTGGTGCACCAGGGCTTTCCCCTGGTTATCCCCCAGGGCCTAGGGCCTACCAAGAACCCTGGCCTATAACCCTAGCGCTGGGGGAGCAGCCTCTCTATTTCTCAACCGGACGTAGACCGGCCGGATCCTCTGCACCCCATTCGGCCCAGGAGCCATCATAGACAGCCAGCTCGGTATAGCCCGAAACGTAGGCGGCCAGGGCAGTAATGCAGGCGGTTACACCGGAGCCGCACGAGAAAATCAGGGTTTCGGCATCTCCTGCCACCTGGTCAACAGCGGCCTTGATCTCTTCAGGGGCGCGGAAACGTCCTTGCTCATCGAGTAGGGACGTAAAGGGCAGATTGACTGAACCGGGAATATGCCCTGCCCGCAGGCCCGGGCGGGGCTCGGGGGCGGTGCCGGCAAAGCGTTCGGCGCTACGGGCATCAATGACGGCAGCGTCCTGCCGCTCAGCAAAAGCCTTGGTAGTCAGGGCGTCCACAAAGAGGCCACGGTCTTCTGCCGCAAAAGAGCCGGGGGTGAAGGGGCCCTCGTTGAGGGGGAGCTGGTTGAAACCGGCTGCCTCCCAGGCAGGTAAGCCCCCGTCGAGTACAGCGACGTTATCGTGCCCCATGGCCACAAACATGAACCAGCCGCGGGCTGCAGAGAACATGCCCTGGCGGTCATAGACCACGATGGCGGCGTCCTTACTGATACCTAGGGCGCGCACCTTGGCTTCAAAGTCTTCGGCACTGAGCATGGTGTGCACACCCTCGGGGGCGCTGAATTGGCCGTCAATATCAAAACGGCGGGCGCCCGGTATGCCGGTGCTAGCCCCGGCAAAGTCGCCCACAGAGGCATCCAGAATAACCAGGTTGGGGGCTGCGATATTGGTAGCTAGCCATTGGGCTCCTACGATGGGGAAGCGCAGGGTAAGCGCAGAGTTTTCGGGCATGATTAGCCTTTCACAGAAGGTCGGTTACCTTCCCTATGCTACGACCTAGTCCTTCCCTTGCGAAAGGCTGCGCCCCGGCGTCCTTCTACCCCATGGGTAAGGACGCCGGGGCGCAACTAGCCGGGCAACCGGAGCTTGGGGCTGGGCGGCTTAGAAGATGCCGCTTGCCTTGCGGCCGGTGTCGGTCAGGGTGATTTTGCGGGAGTCACGGTTCTGGTCGTTGCCGGTTGAGGTGTCACCGGCGATGCGACCTACCTGGGTGACGGTGACGTAATTGTAGAGGCGGCCCTCTGAGGTGAGGCCGTCACCGAAGTTGAGGTTAGCGACAAGCTGGGTTTCACCGGCCTTGATGGGGTTAGCCAGG
>JAXFPK010000082.1:0-20086 GCA_034179845.1 Rothia sp. (in: high G+C Gram-positive bacteria)
CGGGCGGTTGCCGCCCACCTGCCAGACGGCGGTGGTGGGCTTAGATTCGATGGTTTGGCCGTCGAGGCCACGGGCAACGGTGCGGTAGGTGACCTCGTAGCGGCCGGGGCGGGAGAAGGTGGTGAAGTTGTGGGTGTGGGCGCCGGGGGTGAGCACTGCCGACTGGAAGTCGGGGTCGGTGGAGCTGAGCATGCGGCGCACGTCGTTGGGGAAGTAGTTGGAGCGGTAGGTGAACATTTCCATGACGCCGGGGCCGTCAACCTTGAGCAGGTCGAGGGTGAAGGTGCCGTCGCGGAAGTTTTCTACGGGAATGTTGCTATCTGCCCCGAAGCCGATCCAGGCTGGGTCGTGGTTGCCGTAGGGCAGGGAGGGTGCCATGTAGAGTTTGTCGCCGGGTTCACCGAGGAACTGGGTGTTGGGGGAATCGGGCACGGTGAAGATGTACTGATTTTTGGCTTCTGCGCGGGTGGAGTAGCCTTTACCGATCCAGAGAACGGACTGGTCAAAGGGGATGAGGGCGTCCTTCTGGTCGCCATGGGGCATTTTGCCGTAGAGGTTAAAGGTGTCTTCTTCCCAGACAGTTTGGGGAGCATCAATGTGGGCTTGGGTGCCTACGATTTTTCCGTCGTCGGGCCCTGCGATAGCAGGTAGGGCTGAGCCGGCGAGGGTGGCGATGGCTAGGGCTGAGAGGGTCAGGGCCCGGTAAGGACGCCGGGAGGAGGCTAGTCGAGATGAGGGAGATGGGGCGGGGTTTTGGTTGTGCATGGGGGTCTTTCTAGTGGGTGCTGGGGGAGCTAAAAACCATATTAGTTATTGAGAATGATTATCATTAAAGATATTCTAAAAGGTGAGAAAAACCAAGCATTCACCTAGAAAGCAGATCATGCGACAATTCCCCCAAGTCCTCTCGGTTGCAGCCCTTTCAGTGGCCCTTATAGCAGGCCCCCTAGCCGCAGCACCCGCCACCACTAACACCCCTGGGCACACTGCCGACGCCATCAGCCAGGTACAACCGGCTAGCGCAGACGAAGCCAGCCCCCGCACCGTCCTAGCTACCGAGCACACCGACGCCCTGGCCGTAGGGTTAGCCAACGGCCAGCTAGACCTCTTCACCTTCGCAGACCTGCCCGGCGCACCCCACACCCGCCTAGACCCGGCACAGACCACCTTCAACCTGCAAGACCGCCCTGAGACCCGCGTCCAGGTTCCCGCAGGGTTCGATTTCCTGGGAGAAGAAGGCAAAACCATCTGGCTAGCCCCTCAAACCCAGATAGCTGAGGTACTCTGGCCAGGCTGGAACACTGAGAGCATCCGCCCCGGTGAATTGGCAGGGGACACCATCAACTTGGAGCTGGTAAGAACCAAGGCACCCGAGGGTGGAGCCGTTGAAATATTCCAGTCCTCCCCCTTTGGTATCAGCCGGATCTTTAGCTCCAGCGAGAAACTACCTACCTACCAGCAGCCGGTAGGCGCACACGTTCACGCCAACTGGGCCTTTACCGCTACAGGAACCTACGAGCTAACCTTCCAGGCCAGCGCTACCCGCACAGATGGAACCTCCATCAGCGCCGAGCAGACCTACACCTTTGTCGTAGGCCAGCTACCTGACGATTCAGCCGACCAGGGTGAGCAGCCCCAGCCAGAGACCCTGAGCCCCGCACCAGAAGCACCGGCACCTACCTCTGCCCCAGAGGTAGCTACCCCTGCTTCTCCTGCCCCATCAGCCCCGGCACCTGCCCCGGAGGAAACCAGCGCAGCACCGGCCCCCACCCAAGATGCAGCTGAAACTCCTTCTGCTCCAGAAACAGAGTCTGCTGCCCCCGCTGGCGATGACCAGACCAGCCCTGCCACTCAGCCTGAAGCTCTGCCGCCGGTAAGCAACCCCAACCAGGCTCATCAGACCCCTGACTCACAGGCCCCTGCCTCCCAGGCACCAGCCCAGAGCCAGCCTCTTTCAGGGAGCACCCAGCAGAACCCCGCCCCCCAGAAGTGCCAGGCCACCGAAGAGCTCATTAAGCCTGCCCAGCAGGCTCAGGCCAGTGACGAAGGAACTATCAACCGGGCGTCCGCACCGACCCTAGAGAAGCCTGCCTTCACCATTCAACGGGCTGTAGACACCCGCACCGACCGCGCCACCAGTGGCCACTTTGATTTTGGTGCAGTTCTCAACGGCGGCAACCTATCAGCACAGATTAAGGACGACCGTACCTCCCCGGCCATCTGGAAGCAGCCCAGCGCTCTTACCTTCGTCCTCGGTGACGGCGCTAAAACCACCATGCCCGGCGGTATGGAGCACATTGCTCCGGCTGGGTCCGAGGTCTACCTCATTGGGGCAACCCAGCAGGCCACCGTACCTTGGGTTGGCTGGAACACCCAGAACCCTGAGCTGGTTGCCCAGGCCGCTGGCCCCGCAACCCTCACCCTGACCGACATGCAGGGCCCCGGCCAGCTCTCAGTGTTCCTCTCCGGTAACTTCGGTTCAGCAGGCACCACCGTCTTCAATAAGGTCGGTGACTCCTTCTCTGTACCGTTGAACACCCACCAGCACGGTAACTGGGTCTTTACTGCCCCTGGCATCTACACTGCCACTCTGACCTGGTCTGCTCCCCTTAAGAATGGTCAGCAGGTCTCATCTAGCGGCACCCTTACCTTTGAGGTAGGCGATGTCAGCTCAGCACAGGCACCTCAGCAGCAAGGCCAGCCCCAGGAAGAGACCCAAGACCAGGGGAAGGCCACCCAGCAGGACGCCACCCCCAAGTCCACCGCTGATGGCGAGCAGAAGGGATCAGTAGATCAGACCACCGGCATTGTGACTCGCCCTGATGGGTCACAGGTGCGCATTGTGGGCAAGACCGCTGATGGGCGCGACTGCACCTTGAGCGAAGAAGAATTGAAGCAGGCTCAGCAGGCTTCTGCTCGTGGCGAGCTAGCCTACACCGGTACTTCCTCGGTGGGCACTGTAGTTGCAGCTGGCGCCCTGGCTCTGCTTCTTGGTGCCGGTGCTTTGATTGTTCTGCGTCGCCGTTCCGCTGGCCATGAAGCCTAAGCACCTGCCTGCTTATCTCCCCCTTCTGCTAGCTTTTCTTCTAGCTTTAACCGGCTGTAGTGGGCTAGCAGAGCGGGGGCAGCAGGGGTTACAGGTGGTGGCCTCCACCCCGATTCTGGCCGATTTGGCCTCATCGATTGCCGGCGACAGGGCCCAAGTGACGTCCCTGGTACCGGCAGGGGCCAACCCTCACACCTATGAGCCTTCCCTGCGTGATGTGCGTCAGATAGCCTATGCCGATGTGGCTTTCACCAACGGCTTACTGTTGGAACAGCAAAAGGTGGTGCGCATGGTAGATGCCAACCTACCTCAAGACGCTATCTCTGTGGCCGTTGCTGAAGAGATTGAAAGCTACGGGGGTAAGCTCATCCCTATCGTTGAGGACGCTTCTTTAGACTCCATCTGGTTAGGTCTGCGTACCTCTGGTGCGCCTCGTGAAGCCGAGCTAGCCCGTGATGCTTCAGTTACCTTCCGGGCCACTGAGGCCAGTGGGCCGGGGCAGCTAGCAGCTTTCATTACTGGCACCTTTGGGTCGGTAGAGAAGGTGGCCGATTCGGGGGAAGGCGGGCATCATCATTCTGGTGCTTTGGGAGAGACTGCTCTTCCTCTCCAAGCTCACACCCACCTATCATGGGCATATACCCAGCCGGGTATATACTCTTTGAGTCTTGAAGCCCAGGCCCGCACCACTGAAGGCAACCCCCTTCCCGGGCTTAGAGACGTCCCCCCTACCCCCGTACATTTTGCGGTAGGTGTCTTACCGGATGCCCAGGTTCAGGCCATGGAAGAAGCAAGCGGCAAGCCAGTTACTGTGCTTGACGCTGGGCACGCCGATTTAACTGCTCAACTAGATAGCGGCCAGCTAGTAATCCGCACCGATTCTGACGGTCAGGTCACCGAGTACGATCCGGCCACCACCGTCATCGCGGTGCCCTCCCGCACCTTACAGGAGCTTCCGGCCGGGCCCCAGTACCGCTTCCTCGGCAAACCAGGCGACCAGGTCTATCTTCTGGCCCAGGCAGTGCTAGGTAAGCACGTACACGGCGAAATTGACCCCCACATCTGGCATTCGGTGCCCAACGTCATGTCCACCGCCCAACTCATGCGCGATACTCTCATCGCAGCCGACCCCGCAGGGGCCGCCACCTACCGGGCTAATACTGAGGCCCTACTAGCTGAGCTAGAAGGAACTGATCAAGAGCTTCACCGCATATATGATCAGCTCCCCGACGCAGCTAAAAATCTGGTGACCACCCACGACGGTTACCGCTACCTGGCTTCAACCTACGGCCTAAATATTGCTGGCTATGTCTCGCCGGTGGCTGGTGTTGAGCCTAGCATCCAGCAGCGCGAGCGCCTGCGGCGCACTATCGACGATTTGGCTGTGCCTGCTCTTTATACGGAGCGCCGGTTGATGAATAGGACGCCGGTGCTCAAGCAGGTGGGTGATGAGGCTGGTGTGAGGGTTTGTGAGCTTTATTCCGATTCTCTTGATGCAGATGCGCCTAGTTATTCCCAGATGATGCTGACGAACGCGCAGATTATTACTGATTGTTCAGCTACTTCCCCTTAAGGATTTTTCTATGAAGACTTCTACTCGTTGTACTGCTGCCCTTGCTGTGGCGGCCTTGTTGGTGCCTACCTCCGTGTTGAGTTCGGTTGCTTATGCTGCTGAGGAGAATAAGAGCGCCCAGGAGCGTGCTTTGGAGCAGACTCTTTCTCCTGATGAGCCGGTGGTGACTGGTCAGCATGAGATTTCTGCTGGGCATGTTGATATGGGCCCGGCTTTTGTGGAGGGTTCTTGGGAGTTGATGTTCCGTGATGATTCGACTGCTGAGCCGGTGTGGCGTGATCCTGCGGAGGTGGTGCTTCGTGGGGATGATACTGCCATGCTGCTGGTGCCTGATGATCCTCGTTATTCTTTTGTGCAGGCTAAGGCCGGTGATGAGGTGTATGTGATTCCGCAGACTGAGCTGGCTGGGGTGGTGTGGCCGGGTTGGAATACTCAGAACCCTCAGGTGGTGGAGCGTTTGGGTCGTGGGGTTACCTTCACTCTTGAGGGGGTGGAGGGCCCTGGCGGGTTCTCGCTGTATTTGGAGAACGGTACTTTTGGTGCCCCTGATGTGTTGTGGTCCTCTGATAATAGTGACCCTCAGGATATTTTTGTTGAGCCTAATGTGCATACTCACGCTAACTGGGTTTTCACTGCCCCTGGCGCCTATTATTTGACGGTGCGGGCTCATGCTGAGCTGGCTGATGGGACGGTTGTGAGTGATACTGCCCGTTTGCTTTTTGCTGTGGGTTCGTCGGTGAGTAATGAGCAGGTTTTTGCTGGGGCGGACGCTTTAGGTTCGGTTGATGAGGGCGCTACGGCGCAGGGGGGTGAGAGCTCATCTGCTGAGGGTGTTGCTTCTGCCCCTGCTGGTGATAGTTCGCAGGCTGGTCTCGAGGCTGAGGCCGGTGGGTCTGGTCTGCCGCTTGGTTTGGTTGTTGGTGGTGCTCTGTTGCTGCTAGGCCTCATTGTTGGGGGTATCTTGGTAGCTCGCCGTTCTGCCGCTGCTAAGGCTGAAGCCTTTAAGCACTCTACGGGGGCTCGTTCATGACCACCGCTTTACCTGATTTTACGCAGCAGGGTGTGGGTGCGGCGTCCGCCCCTACTCTTACTATCACCGACTTGCATGCGGGTTACCCGGGGCGGCCTGTGCTGACTGGTCTGAGTCTTACTCTGCGCCCCGGTGAGTTTGTGGGGCTGATTGGTGCTAATGGTTCTGGCAAGACTACCTTGCTCCGGTCTTTGCTGGGGCTGGTTCCTACGAGTAAGGGGCATATTGATATTTTGGGGCTGCCACCTCTTAAGGCTCGCTCTCATATTGGTTATGTGCCGCAGAAGCATCTTTTCCAGTGGGATTTCCCTATTACTGTGGAAAATGCTGTGATGAGTGCCCGGACGCGAGCTATTGGTTGGTTTCGTCGCCCTGGTCGGGCGGACTGGCAGGCGGTTTATTCGGCTCTTGATAAGGCTGAGTTGACTGGGCTGAAGGATCGCCCGGTGGGTGAGCTTTCTGGTGGGCAGAAGCAGCGGGTGTTGCTTGCCCGTGCTTTGGCGTCCGCGCCGAAGCTTTTGTTGCTGGATGAGCCTTTTACTGGTGTGGATGCCCCTACCCAGGATTCTCTTAACCGTCTTTATCGGTCTTTGACGGCTGAGGGCATGACTATTCTCATGTCGACTCACGATATGGTGTCGGCCCGTAACTGGTGCAGCCGCATTGTGGGTGTGCGCGGTGATTTAGCCGTTGATGCCCCTGCCCAGCAACATAGTGTCGAGGAGCTTTATGCTTTCTTGCACGGACAACACGAAGGCTGTGAGTTAGCCCTATGATTACTCCTCTGGAATTTGTTCAAGATCTTTTCAACCCTAATCTGGCGTTTCTGGCGCGTGCGCTGGCGGCGGTGGTGATTGCTTCTCTGATTACGGGGCTGGTGGGTTGCCATGTGGTCATGCGCGGCATGGTTTTCATTGGTGATGCTGTGGCTCACTCGGTTTTTCCGGGTTTGGCGGTGGCTTTTGTGGTGGGTGGTTCTTTGGTGCTGGGCGGTTTGGTTGCTGGTGTGGTGACTGCTGTTCTGGTGGCAATTTTTAGCCAGAATCAGAAGCTTAAAGAGGATTCGGTGATTGGTATTTTCTTTGCTGGGGCTTTTGCTTTGGGTATTACTATCATTTCTCTTGCCCCGGGGTATTCGGGGTCGGTGCAGGACTTTTTGTTTGGTTCCATTGTGGGTATTTCTAGTGCGGACGTTGCCCAGGCGGCGGTGATTGCCGCGGTGCTGGCGCTGGTTTTGGGTCTTTTCCATAAGGAGATTGTGGCGGTGTCTCTTGATAAGGAGAGTGCTCGGGCTGCGGGTTTGCCGGTGTTGGCTCTGGATATTTTGCTCTATGTGGTGGTGACGGTGTCTGTTGTGATTTCTTTGCAGACTTTGGGTAATGTGCTGGTGCTGGCTTTGCTGGTGATACCGGCGGCTACGGCCCGGCTGCTCTGCTCTACCTTGGGGCGCATGATGGTCTTTGCACCGGCCTTCGGGGCGGTGACGTCAACGGTGGGGCTCTATCTTTCCTGGGCTTTCAACCTGCCTACCGGTGGCGTCATCGTGCTGACTATGATTGCCGGGTTCCTGCTCTGCTGGGCGGCTAGTCGGATCTTTCAGGGGAACTTTAGCGTCAAAAGCGCGGTTCCTGGGTAGGGATCGGCAGAGGCTGGGGGCATCTTCTTCTGTAAAGAAGTTGTCCTTATCTTGCTTTTGTTCCCTGCCCTGGGAAAGATAGTGAGTGAACTATTATCGAGCGATTGAAGGATGAGACATGATTTTCATTGTTGTGAAGTTTCAGGTGAAGGACGGCGACCGCGAGGGCTTTTTGGCTGCAACTCGTGAGTTCACTGAGGCTACCCGCGCTGAGCCGGGTAATAAGTGGTACGAGTGGTCTTTGAGCGTGGAGAACCCCAATGAGGTAGTTCTGATTGAGGCTTTTGAGGACGACGCTGCGGAAGCTCATGTGGAGTCTGAGCACTTCGCTCAGGGTATGGAGTCTATCCGTCCTTGGCTAACTGCAACCCCCAAGATTCTTTCTCGTGCCGTTGAGGGCGATGGCTGGGATGAGATGGAAGAGCTGAAGGTTTCTTAGTCTTTTCTTCACGAGCTTTCTGAAGAGAAGGGTGATGGGACCGGCCTCCCCCACTGTCCTCGTTACGGGTGCCACAGGTTTCTTGGGTAAATATGTGGTGCAAGAACTGTTGGATCATGGGTATCGTGTTCTTGCTGCTGGGCGTAACCGGCAGCGGCTAGCTAGTTTGCAGGGCCCTGGTGTTACTACCTTTGCGGGCAGTCTTACTGAGCTTTCTCGCCAGCAGGTGAGCTTTGATGGTGTGGTTCATTGTGCGGCGCTTTCAACCACCTGGGGCAGCCGTGAAGAGTTTTATCTTCATAATGTTCTGGGGTTGCAGCAGGTGGTTGATTTTGCCAAGCGCAGTGGGGCTCAGCGTTTGGTGCATATTTCTTCCCCTAGTATTTATGCCCAGCGTGGGGATCGTTTGAATATTCGTGAGGACGAGTACGATCCGGCTAATACTCTGACCAACTATATTTGGAGTAAGTTGCGCTCTGAGGAGCTCCTTGCGGCGGTTGATTCTCAGGAGCTAGAAACTGTTGTGTTGAGGCCGCGGGGGCTCATGGGTGCTGAGGATCCGAGCATTGTTCCTCGTTTTCTTGCTATTAATGCCAGGTTCGGTGTTCCTCTGGTCAATGAGGGTGCCCATCTGATTGATTTGACCTGTGTGCAGAATGTTGCTCTGGCCTGCCGTCTTGCTATGGAGTCCCCGCAGGCTGTAGGTGGAACCTATAACATTACGAATGGGGAGCCGCGGCCCTTTAAAGAGCTGGTTGATTTTATGTTTGACCGGTTGGGGCAGCCGGTGCGGTATCGCAGGGTCAGTGAGGCTGTACTGTATGGGGGTGCGGCGGCTCTTGAGGGCTTGTACCGTACCTTTAATTGGGTGGCGGAGCCTCCTTTGATGCGGTATAGCGTCTGTACTGTTGCTTATGCCCAGACCCTTGATATTAGTCGTGCCCGTGAGGATCTGGGCTATTGCCCGCAGGTGCCTCTTGATCAGGGGATTGAGAGTTCTGCTGCGGCCCATCGTGGGGTAGGGCCGTCATTTTAGGGGCGGGTGTGGTTTTCTAGGGCTGCGGTGTAGACCGCTAGTAGCTTGTCAGTAAAGTTTGTTTGTTGGGCTCGTTGCCTCTCATCGAGGGTTGCTTGGCTTAGTTTTTGCACCATTTCTGGTGCGGACGCCAGCCGGTTGAGGGTGTGCGCTAGCCCTTGTTCGTGGGGGTTGGGGGTGCAGAGGGCCCCAGCTGGGGGGACGACTTCTGCTAGGTCTGGGTCGCAGTAGATGATGGGTAGGCCGGTGGCTATGGCTTCGAGCATGACCATGGGCTGGTTATCAAAGTCGTGGGAGCTTGAGACGAAGACGTGGTTTTCTTGCATGGCGGTGAGCACTTCGCTCTGCGGTACTCCCCCGTGTACTGTCACTTTTTCTTCTAGCTGGTGGTGGGCTATGAATTCTTTGACCTGGTTGAGGGCCATGCCGTCACCGTACATGTTGACCTGTAGGGGTGCTTTTAGCTGGGTGAGGGCGCCGAGGAAGACCAGGGGGCGTTTTTCTGGGGAGACTCGCCCGCACCACATGATGCGCAGGGGTTCTGTTCCGTCGTACTGCCGGGCTTCTGCGTGGGTGAGGGCCTGGGTGATGGAGGGTTCGATACCGTTGGAGATGATGGTTAGGGGCTTGTAGACCCCTTGTTCTTGGAGTTTGTGGGCAAAGTGGGCTGAGGGGACGATGACCTGGTCGGCGGTGTTGGCTTGAACGACCATGCTACGCCACATGTTACGGGCTGCGCGGGTGCGAGTGTAGGGTTGCCCCGGCTTGATGTGCACCCCTTGGTGGCTCATGGTGCGGTGGTGTAAGCGTTCGTAGATGCTTGTGGTGATGGTGGGTACTGGTAGTACTTTGCTCATGTAAACATCGAGTCTGCCGTGCATGGTTTGCACGAGGGGGATTTTTAGTGTGTGGGCTGCGCGGATTCCGGCGAAGGCTACGAACATTTCTGAGTGCACGTGGATAATGTCAGGTTTGATCTCTTGTAGGGCTGAGAGTGTGGCCTTATAGACTCGGCGCGGCGACCAGGGCAGGGGGTATCCTCCTGGTTTTATGAAGGGGTGGGTGGGTAGGCCGATAATATCTGGGTTGTCGTTGGGTTCGGTGAGGGGGCAGAGCACTGTGACCTGGTGCCCGAGGACTTGGAGTGCTTCTTTTTGGGCTTTGATGGATGTTTGGGCCCCGCCGAGTGTGGGCAGGTAGTAGTCGGTCAACATGGCTATGTGCATGTTTATCATTCTATGTAGATTCTGTGGGTCTAGGCCGGTGGTCTTGACTAGAATGGGTAAGGGGCGTTTTGTGCGTCCTCACTTTTACTGCCTACGACCGGGGAGCCAGATGACTTTGCCGAATGCCGCCCAGGCCCACCACGATGAGCATCTTGATGCTGATCATACGTCGGTTTCGCTTGCTGTTTCTACGGTGATTTTGGCTTTGCGCCGTAAGGAGGGCGAGTCGCATCATTCTCTGTGGCTGCCTCTGGTGCGTCGTTTGCGGGAGCCCTATAAGGGCCAGTGGGCTTTGCCGGGTGGGCCCTTGCACCCTGATTTGTCGCTTGAGGAGGCTGCTGGTTCTACCTTGAAGCGGGCTACTGGCCTGGTTCCGGGCTATTTGGAGCAGCTCTACGCTTTTGGGGATGTGCACCGCACTCCTGACTATAAGATTATGCGTGAGGGCGGGTCTTTGCCGCTCCCTTCTGAAGAAAATACACATGAGCGGGTAGTGTCGGTCATTTATTGGGCCTCTATTCCTCAAACCGAGGTGAATCGTACTCGTGTGCACGAGAATATTCGCTGGTTCCCGGTCGATGAGCTACCTATTTTGGCTTTTGACCATAATGAGATTATTGAGTACGCCCTCTACCGCCTGAAAAATAAGGTGGAGTACTCCCGTATTGCGCATTCTTTTTTGGGTGAGGAGTTCACTCTTGCCCAGTTGCGGGAGGTGTACGAGGCGATTTTGGGTCGGGCTCTTGATCCGGCGAATTTCCGCCGTCAGATTGCGGCGTCTAAATCTATTATTGATACAGGTAAGCGTGTTGAGGGCACCCGTCACCGCCCCCCGCGTCTTTACCGTTACAATCACTCACGTGCTTTTGCGGATCAGGGCCCTTTGGGTATGTACCGCGAAGCTGCTTATAAGGCCGAACAGGGGAAATAATTTTGATGAAGCGTCTTGCGCCCTTAGCTGCAGTTACTCTTCTGGCGTTGACCGCTTGTGGTTCTGGCACAGAGCCAGCCCCAGAAGCGACGACAGCTATCACCTATACCGATGGTATGACTGCCACTGTAGTTTCAGTGAAGTCGGCCAATACTTTTACCGCCAGTTTTGATGGGGTTGAGAAAGAGGTCCGCCTGATTAACACTGCTGCTCCTTCTGAGAATGGTGTGGCACTGTCTAATAATTGTTTGGTGGAAGAGTCCACGTCTTTGCTGGCTGAGAAGTTGCCTGAGGGTAGCCAGGTGACCTTGCATTTTGATGAGTCGCAGCGTGGGGCGACCGGCTATGTTGAGGCTGCGGTCTATGCCGGGGACGCTTTCATTAACCGTGATATGGCGCGGGCTGGGCTAGTTTCTACTACTTTCACTACCGCCACGGATGAGTTCTACGGCGAGGTTTCTCAGGCCCAGCAGGAGGCCGCTCATGAGGGCTTGGGTCTGTACTCAAAGGATGTCGAGTGCACTATTCCTGCCCAGATTCAGCAGCAGAAGGCTCTTGTAGAGGATGCCCGGTCTTGGGAGGTTGATACGTCACCGGAGGCTTCTGCCGAGCAGAGGCAGCGTGAAGCTGAGCGCCAGCGCGTCTACCAGGATGCTTCTCGTTTTTATAGGGAATTGGAGGGCCAGACTAAGGCTCCTGCCCAGTGGGTTGGTTCTATTGTTACCCTCGATGCTCTTGAGAGGCAGCTTGAGGATTTCCGTATGCTTCTGGGTGATGATTTCTACCCTGAGAACGGCACGAGCGTGAACCAGCAGAAGAAGGCTGAGTCGGAGGCTGTTCCGGTTCGCCCTGGTTCTTAGAGTCGTTTTAAATAAGGCCGGGTGCTGGCCGTCCCTCTGTATAAGAGCGGACGCCAGCACCCGGCTTTTTAGCCATGCGCAGGGCGTAAGGGGTTTAGGCTTCGGGGATGACCAGGCCCTTGGTCTGGGATACGGCGCGGTCGAAGCGGGCTGCGACGTCTTCCCAGTTGACGATGTTCCAGAAGGCTTTGACGTAGTCAGCCTTGACGTTCTGGTAGTCCAGGTAGAAGGCGTGTTCCCACATATCCAGCTGTAGGACAGGAATCAGGGCGACGGAGATGTTGCCCTGCTGGTCGTAGAGCTGCTCGATGATTAGACGCTTACCGACGGTGTCCCAGGCGAGGATTGCCCAGCCGGAGCCCTGGATGGTGAGGGCTACGTTTTCGAAGTGGGCACGGAAGCCGTCGAAGGAGCCGAAGTCGTTGTCGATGGCTGCTGCTAGTTCGCCAACGGGCTTGTCGCCGCCCTCGGGTGAGAGGTTCTTCCAGAAGACGGAGTGGTTGGTGTGGCCGCCCAGGTTGAAGGCTAGGTCTTTGGAGAGCTTGCCGATGTTGGCGAAGTCGCCCTTTTCGCGGGCTTCTTCCATCTTTTCCAGGGCGGTGTTGGCGCCGCCGACGTAGGTGGCGTGGTGCTTGGAGTGGTGCAGCTCCATGATGCGTGCTGAGATGTGGGGTTCGAGGGCTGCGTAGTCGTAGTCGAGTTCAGGCAGTACGTACTTCTCTGACATGGTCTTTCCTTTCGTTGAAGGCCCTTCTTTGGGTCTTTCTGGGTTTAACTCTACACAGTGGGGTGGGTAAGGCACGAGAAGTTACTTGATAAGTTCCCTTATTTAGCCCTGGGCAAAATAGGTGACACCAGGAAGCGCGGACGCCAGCAGCAGGTTTTCCACAGTTTTCCACTTAAGAGCCAAGAAAGTTATCCACAGGTGGGGATAAATCTGGGGATATTCGAATTACACAGCCGAGGGTTTCGAAGATGTTCGAGAATTCCTAGGGTAAAGCAGGGAAGAACAAGGGCTGGGGTTCGAAAGTACATGGGTGTTGTTCGAAAATAACACCAGTGTCACTTATCCACGGGTGTGGATAAGGCTTGTGGAGAACCCCTCTTGAAGCCCTGGAATCGGGGTTTTTATGCACTTTCTGCCAGCTTTACCCACAGGGTCAAGGGGTTTTCCACCCTTTAAGTGGATATTGTTCACAGACTTATCCACAGGTGGGGATAAGGTGGCAGGTCGCTCCCCCGCTGCACCCAAAGACCCTTGGTAACTAGCTCTACCGCAGAGTCTTAGCCAGGAGCGTCCGCACCACTCTGGGGATAACCCTTGTGGATAAAGAAGAACCCCACCCCCTAGCCGAGGGTGGAGTTCTTATAACCTCTAGGTGAAGCCGGCCTACTACTTTTTAGTCCTCATCAAAAAGTTCGACATTCCGCACAGTGATAACTTCACTGGGCTTATTGCCCAGCACCGACTCGCCAATCTTTGCCAGGGACTTAATCTGACGGTTATTGAGCTGGTCAAAAACAATCTTCCGCACAGCCTCCACGTGACCAGGAGCAGCCTCCTGCACCTTAGCTAGACCACCTGGGAGCAAATGGCAGATGGAGACACGGCGGTCTTTAGCCCAAATGCTGCGCTCTACAAAATTATCTTTCTCTAACCGGGTTACTACGCGGGAGAGACGAGGTAGCAGGGTGTTAGTGTGCCGGGCCAGATCGGTCATAGTCAGCTTGTGCTGGGGAGCTTCTGAGAGCATGGCAAGCACCATATACTCAACGAAGCTCAGATTTGAATCCTTCTGTAGCTGATGTTCTAGCTGCCCAGGCAGATTAAACATGATAGATGAGATAAAGAGCCAGCCTTCACGCTCTTCTTCATTGAGCCAACGGGTTGTATCTTTGACGGCTAGGGGGGATTCTTCGCTCATGGTTCCTCTGGTCAGTACAGGGTGTGTAGGGGATACGGGGGGCATCTACCTAGTCTAAGTTTCTTCTGAAATAGTTTCTGCTTGAGTGTGCTCGTGTTGGTGAGTTTAGGGAAAAATATAGAATATTCTGGGCTAATTTTTACCCTGTGTCTCAAGAGGCACCCCATGAGCCCGGTTGTTAATATAGCCAGCTGCCAAAGATGCACCCCCATCACGTCACCGCCATCCTTACCTTGTTAACCGCCCAGATTTCGGCATTAGCTGAACTTAAGGCGCATAATGGAACCTAAAGCAAGCGAACACACACACTTGACCTAAGGAGAGGCATGTCTGAAGCGCCTCATACGGACCCGCTCTTTTCCCGAGGATCCTACGCAGAAACTAGCCGCATCTCAGAAATTATGCGCAAAGAATCGATAGGCGGTTTCATTCTTCTTGCCGCCACCGTCCTGGCGGTCGTACTGGCTAACACTCAGGCAGCCAGCTTCTATGAAGGCATCAGAGACACCGAGCTTGGGTTCAATATCCCCGGGTTTAGTCACCTGATGATGAATGTTCACCTCTGGGCAGCCGATGGCTTACTGACGGTCTTTTTCTTCCTGACCGGCCTGGAGCTGAAGAAAGAGTTCGCAGTAGGCGATTTGCGTGACCCGGGTAAGGCTATCGTTCCGGTTGCTGCCGCCTTCGGTGGTGCTATGACCCCAGCTATCATCTATTTCGCTATCAATCACGGCAACGAGACAGCCGTTCACGGTTGGGCTATTCCCGCAGCTACCGATATCGCTTTCGCCGTGGCCGTCTTAGCCGGTGTAGGAACCTTCCTGCCTGCGGGTCTACGCACCTTCCTGCTGACCTTGGCTGTTGTCGATGACCTCATCGCCATCGTCATTATTGCCCTCTTTTACACCAGCAACTTCCACGCCTGGTACCTGATTGCCTCTATTCTTCCTATCGGCCTCTATTTCTGGGTGACCCACAAACATGAGAAGCTCTTCCACGATCACAAGTGGGCTGCCTGGGTTATCTTGCTGCCGCTAGGTATCGTCACCTGGGCACTCTTCCTTGAATCTGGTATTCACGCCACTATCGCCGGTGTTATTCTGGGCTTCTGTGTGCCTGTGCACATGACCGGCCAGACTAAGCAGGCTGAGGCCAATGCTTCTTTGGCTGAGACTCTAGAGCACCGCTGGCGCCCGCTGTCCACCGGCATCTGTGTGCCTCTCTTCGCCTTCTTCTCAGCGGGTGTGGCCGTGGGTGGCTGGGAGGGCCTGCGCACCGCCCTGGCTGATTCGGTAGCTATCGGTATTATGGTCGGTCTAGTTATCGGTAAAACTATCGGTATTACCGGTACAACCTGGCTCATTACCCGCTTCCGCGGGGTTAACCTGGACCCCGATATCAAATGGGTGGATGTTATCGGTCTAGCGGTGACCGGTGGTATCGGCTTCACCGTTTCTATGCTGGTTGCTGAGCTCTCTTTCGAGACCGGCTCTATCCACACCGAGGACGCCAAAATCGGTATCATGATTGGCTCTGCTGCCGCCGCTATCTTAGGTGCCACGATTCTCTCAATCCGCAATAAGCACTACAAGCAGGTTGCGCTCAAAGAAACTATCGACGAAAACAAGGACGGCATACCCGACGTCTTTACCGACGATACGCACGCACCCCGCCCCACCGTCTAGCACCCTCACCGAGACAGGTAGACTCAAGGGTTCAGGGAGCTCACTTTTGAGGACGCCGCCGCCCGCCACCTTGCTCTAAGGCAGAGATGGCGAGTGGCGGCGTCCTGGTTTTATCCCACTAATTCGAATGATGTATTTACCCCTTTTGAAGATGCTGCTGTGAGGTCTTGGGGTTGGGTGATTATTGTGGCTGTGGCAGGTCAGGCGTGCCACGATGCGGGGCTTAGCACCGGTCAAACGTATAGAAGAAGGGGCAACACGCCATACGGGGGTAAAAAATTTTTATAGATAGATAAAATTTGTACTACTTGTGGCTGATTTTGTTTGACCTTGCCAGACCCAAATTAGGGGGCAATAAACCCCACCTGCCTGCCCTTTATCCCCTTTTATGCCTACAGAATCTCAGGTTTTGCAAAGGTTGAGCTGGCATACTTGGTGTAGTAGGCCTGGAAGAGTTTGGGCTGACAGGCCTGCGATTCAGAGTATGAGTGTGTTTCAAATTTATCGTCTCTGATAGCTGCCCGCAGGGGTGTGGGCAGTAAAACTGAAGTGGAGGCGAGCCCCCTGGGAAGGGCTCGGCTCCACTTTTCTTTTACCCTTTTCTTTGAGTCCCAGTACAGTAGATACGAAACACTCGTCTTGACAAGGAGAGCCCATGGCTGTTGATTCGCAGCACACCCAGATTAAAGAGACTGCTTTTGCGCTGGCCCGCAAGTTTGGTTGGGCTCTGGAGTATAACGGCGGGCTAGAACTTGACGGGGAGTTCCTTGACGATGCTGACCTATCTATAGAGCGCACCGAGGACGGCCTGCAGGTAGAGTATGTGCTCAATATCAGCTACGCCGATTCCACCGCCTACGGGTACACGCTCACTCGGGAGTCTGCCAGCGCACCAGTCTCTACCTTTGGGGTGGGCGCTTTTGGTCAGGACGCAGACGGGCAGGCGCCTGCCGCCAGCAGCCTGGGTGCGGGGGCTAGTTTTGGGTTGGGGTCTTTTGCTACAGAGGGTTTACCGGGTGAGAATGCTGTGACCTTAGCTGAGAAGTATTACATCACCACCCTTGCTGAGCTGATTGAGGCGGCGGAGGAGAAGCTAACCACTCTGGCTCTCTAGAAAAGGTTTTCATCCTGTGCGTGCCTTCTAGGCATCGCACCATCCAAAAGGTAAGGTTACTTAAAATTCCTTTGATTCCAGGAAGGTTGCCATGGCTGACTTTACCTACACCGCCGTTTACCCCTACGATGAAGACACTGTGCGTACCTGGTTTTTGCGCCCGGGCGCCCTGACTCGGGCGACTCCTCACTGGGCTGGCTCCGTCACCGAAGAGGGCAATCCGAACGATCTGGGAAGTACCGCTCGTACCAGGGTGGCCCTGCCGCTGACCTCGGGTCTACTGACCCTACCCTGGACGGCCCGCCATACCCGGGCGTCCGCAGATTCCTTCACTGATGAAATGGTCCGCGGCCCCTTTTCTTCCTGGGAGCACACCCACGATTTTCTGTCGACGCCGGGCGATACGGTGGTGCGCGACAGTATTACCTTCACAGCTCTTCCCACGCTGCCCGCACCCGCGGAAAAGGTAGGAGCTGCGGCTGAACGGCTTGCTCGGGCAGCGGCTCAAAAGC
Organism: Rothia sp. (in: high G+C Gram-positive bacteria); assembly: GCA_034179845.1. Lineage (GTDB taxonomy): Bacteria > Actinomycetota > Actinomycetes > Actinomycetales > Micrococcaceae > Rothia. The sequence continues at coordinate 17,014 of JAXFPK010000082.1, forward strand.
AGCTAGAGAAAGTTTTTGCCGCCCGCAAGCGCCGAATCGGTGCTGATCTTGATTTTCAGCAGCGCTATGAAAGTGCCCCCCTGACGGTAGTGGTTGCGGGCGCGTCCGGCATGGTGGGGCACCAAGTGGTTGCCCTGTTGACCGGGGGCGGGCATAGGGTGCGCACGCTGGTGCGCCGCGCACCCGAGGCTGAGCACGAGTTCCGTTGGGATCCGTCTGCTGGTGAGGTTGATACCGCTGCTTTTGAGGGTGCGGACGCCGTAATTCATCTGGGCGGGGCCAGCATCAACCAACGCTTTACCGAGGAGAATAAGAAGAAGATTCTTACCTCCCGTGTTGAGTCCACGACTCTGCTGGCGACTACCCTGGCCAACCTGGTGCGGCAGAGGGGTGCGGACGCCGCCCCGCGCGTTTTTGTCTGCGCTTCTGCGGTGGGTTTCTACGGCTCTGACCGGGGCCAAGAGATACTCACCGAGGATCAGGACGCCGGGAGCGGCTTCCTGGCGCAGGTATGCCAGGCGTGGGAGGCAGCCTGCCAACCTGCTCGTGAGGCTGGACTTCGAGTAGTTAACGTGCGCACCGGCCTGGTGCAGTCTGCCCTGGATGGTATGTTGTGCCTGCAGCTTCCGGCTTTCTTGAGCGGGACCGGTGGCTGGATTGGTTCGGGTGAGCAGGTGCAGAGCTGGATTAGCCTGGATGATATTGCCGGTATCTATGTGCATGCGGTGCTTACCGAGAAGCTGGAGGGGCCGGTCAACGCGGTGGCTCCCACGCCGGTAACGGCGAAGACCCTGGCAAAGACGGTGGGTAGGGCGCTGCGCCGCCCCGTCCTGCTCCCTATTCCGTCCGCTATGCCTGCCTTGCCCCTGGGGCAGGAGGGAGTTCGTGAGTTGGCGCTAGCTAGTCAGCGGGCCAGCGCCGATAAGCTTCTGGCCAGTGGCTATGTTTTCTTTGAGCCGGAGCTCGAATCTGCCCTGGCTCATGAGCTCACACAATAGGGCGTATTATTGTTCACCGAAATATCACCCTAATACGTCAGCGAAGCGGCACTAAGCGGGATATTCTATTGAGTGATACACATCATTCATTCACGAGCGAAAGCTAAACATGCACTCTTCTCTCTCACGCCGTTTAGCTGGTTTAGCGACCAGTGGCGCAACCCTTCTTGCCCTCGTTATTGTTCCTATGCCCAGTGCTGGTGCAGCTGACACCACCACCTTGACTCTGCTGAACATTAACGACTTTCACGGTCGTATCTCTACTAGCACTGCGATGGGTCTAGCTAACACTATTCAGACCGAGCGCGCGGCAGCTGATGGTTCTTTGCTGCTGTCTGCTGGTGATAATGTGGGCGCTTCCCTCTATGCTTCTAGTGTGCAGAAGGATCAGCCCACCCTGGATTACCTGAATGCCCTGGGCCTTTCTGCTAGTGCGGTGGGTAATCATGAGTTCGATGCGGGTATAAATGATTTGCTGAACCGTATTATCCCTGCTTCTTCTTTCACTTACTTGGGTGCTAACGTCCTTAAGACTGACGGCACCCCCGCCCTGGAGCCCTACTACACCACTGAGGTCAATGGCACCACGGTGGCTGTGATTGGTGCTGTCACCACTGAGACTCCGCAGCTCACTGACCCCTCAGCGCTGGCGTCCGTGCAGTTTACCGACCCTATTGAGGCTGTGAATATGTACGCCGACCAGCTCTCTGACGGCGATGTGAGTAACGGTGAGGCTGATGTGATTATCGCTGAGTACCACGAGGGTGTAGACACCTCAGCTCCTGCTTCTGATGCGATTATCACCCAGACCAGTGCCGAGGTTGATGCTATCTTTACCGGCCACACTCACCAAGAGTATGTGATTGATGGTGCTGTGCCTGGCCAGGCAGGCAAGACTCGCCCCGTGATTCAGACCGGCAACTACGGCGATAACTTGGGCAAGGTTGTGCTGACCTTGGATGCTGAGCAGAATGTGATCGCCTATTCTTCTGAGCTGGTTAAGCGCATGGACGCCCCAACCGCCGAGCAGATTGCAGCTGACCCTGTGCTGGCGCAGGTTAACACCATCGTTACTGAGGCTAACGCCTACGCTACTGAGCAGGGTTCTGTGATTGCAGGCCAGGTCAGTGCCCCTATCACCACTGGGTTTAACTCCGCTAAGGATGCCCAGGGCGGCTTTGATATGCGCAACTATGAGTCCACCATGGGTCACCTGGTGGCAGATATGTACCTGGCGGCTGCTAACTCTACCGGCCGCACCCCTGCCGATATCGGCATCGTTAACCCCGGTGGCCTGCGCGATGAGCTGCCCGGGGGCCTACGCACCTCGCTGGGGTTGGCGGTTAACAAGAATGTGCGCGTCATGGACGTCGTCAATGTGACCCCCTTCGCCAACAACCTCTGGACGACCGAGCTGACCGGTGCCCAGCTCAAGGCTGTGCTTGAAGAGCAGTGGCAGCGCAATTCAGCAGGTGAGATGGCTACCCGCCCTTACCTGCAGCTAGGGTTCTCTTCTAACGTCACCTACACCTACACTGGTTCCCCCGATGCTGAGGGGTATGCAACTCGCGGTTCTAACGTGCTCGATGTGTATGCGAACGGCACAAAGGTTGAGGACGCCGATACCTACACCGTCGCTGTCCCCAGCTTCTTGCTAGGTGGCGGCGACAACTTTAGCACCCTCGCTCAGGGCGCTAACGCTAAGGACACCACCCTGGTCGATTTAGATGCTTTCGTTTCTTACGTCAAGCAAGCTGGCACCCTTGAACCTAACTTCGCCAAGCAGGCTGTGCGCGTAACAGACCTTGCTGAGAGCTACGATGTGAACGGCACTCTTACCTTCACCCTCTCTGACCTGAATGTTCGCAGCTACGGCGCACCTGCTCTGACTGAGCTGAAGATTGCCGTGGGCGGCCTTGAGGTTGGCACCGTCGCTGTTGCTGAGGACGGCAGCGCGGCAGTTTCCCTGAATCTGGCAGGTAGGGGCATCACCAATGGCGCCCACGACATCGTGCTGACTGATGCGACTGGTGTGGCTGGTACTACCGTCCGCCTCTCAGCCAACTTCACCGGTG
>JAXFPK010000107.1:0-5335 GCA_034179845.1 Rothia sp. (in: high G+C Gram-positive bacteria)
ATATGCAGCATAAGGTTTTTCTTCGCTGGGGTCTGGTTTCTACACGTTGAACTCTTTGTCAGCTTACAATTCACCCCATTCTGTGTAGTAGATATGGTCTGTTTCATCGCTATATACCTGTGCGATTTCAGAGCCCCAGAGGCTATGGCACAGTGCTTCTGCTCTAAGTTCATCGGCGATATAGTACAGGCCGCCTAGGAACACCCAGCCTTTAGTCATACATTGACCTGTTCCGCTGTCTATCCTGTAGTTTTCGGCGCTGGGGTCTCCGCAGTGTCTAAGGTCTGTGTGGACTTGGCACCTATTGGCAGGCTGTAGAGCATGGTAAACAGGCTGGTAGGTGCCGTGACCCTTCACTTCTTGATTCATAGATACCCCCTATGTTTTGTTTCTCAAGCCATCAGGTACTCTATCGATCATTGCGACTAAAAGCAGATCCCGCTAAATTCGACAGTTTAGGGCACCTTGTAGGCCTGTTAGCCCACGTCAGACCTAAGAAATTGTGGATATGTCGGCTTATCCGACGTAATCTACTGTCAAAAACCGAGTGAGAGGTCCAAACCCTTGCCCTGCATCAGCTCCACCGCTATAGACTCACATAAGACCTAGTCACAAAGCTACCCACCCAAAGCACCTCATGAAACACACACTCACCCAATCCTTCGCCCTAACCACAAATCCCAAACTAGCAAGAAACCCCATGAAACATACCCTTGCCCAAACCCTCACCCTGACAACCCTCGCCGCACTCATCCTCACAGGTTGCAGCAACCAACCCACAGGCTCTGTCCCTGAGCCTGAAACAAGCTCCCCAACTTCTAGCACCTCAAACACCACGAACCCCAGCGAAGTCCCCACGGATGAAGCACCTACTGCACAAGCCCAAGAAAGCTACTCAGGTGGCTCTAAAGCGCCCGATGGTGAATACCGCCCCGCTGACGAACACGGCCCTGCCCAAAACGTACCCAAACCAGTAGCACCAGAAGGCATGAACATTGAGAGTGCTGAAGCGATGCTCCTATTTATCGACTATTGGAACGACATGCGAAACTACGCCCACCAGACAGGTGATGTATCAGAAGTCCGCACCCTGGTTGATACTTCTTTCACTCAAGAACAAAATTTCTATACCTTGCTGGAGGAAATCTATGAATCAGATGGATGGGTAATTGGAGGAAATCGAACTATACACCACCAGACAGATTTTCTTACAACAGCGGGAGGAGGAATATATTCTATAGGGTCTAATTTTGAACTAGAAGATTCCTTCCTATTGTACAAAAATGAAAAACGGGCATACGATAACTCTCAAAATATTAATCGCGGTATTGTGCTGACATTAAAATTTGAGAATGGTTCATGGCGGATTCTTACAGCAAATGAAATCAGCTAATGAATCGAAAACTATTTATATTTTTCTCCATTATCTTTCTTCTACTCCCAGAAAAATCTTATGCAAATTCAAGTGGTGAAGTTAAATTTGATAAATTTATAATTACCATCGATAACGTATTTGATGAATATGCCACGATGTCTTCTGGTGATATAAAGGCTGATAGGACAGAACCTATATCAGGTACCAGTAATGGAGTATCCACTTCCACTGACGTCGTTTCTTCTGGTGAGTCTTCCGCCTCTGAGCCAGCACCTGGGTACAGTGCTCCCCGTACAGACATCTACTGTTTTACCAAGGACAATGTTCTCGGCAGGGTCAGTTATGCGTCAGCAAACGGGGAATACGGTGACGGCTCCTCTCCCTACCAGTGCCGCCCCCCTGCCGCCGAAGAAAACGGGCAAGCTGTAGTGCGCCCCGTCCCTGTCACTATCACTACCCAAGATTTCGACACTTTCCCTATAGAACCGGCCCTTCCTCGCCAGGAGCGGGCACCGCACACCCTCAAAAACTACAACACCAACTTCTGGGCCGACCCCAACCCCCAAGAATTCACGCGCACTATCAACGGCCAACATGTGGTGCTCCGCGCGACCCCGATTTCTTACACCTTTGACTATGGTGACGGTGCTAGTCTCGGCCCCGTCACTTACCCCGGCTACCAGCTAGGTGCGGACGTGTGGGATCAGCCCACCGACACCTCCCACCGTTACGCAGACCCCGGCGACTACTATTTCGCTCTGACCACCACTTACCGCGGCGAATACTCAGTAGACGGGGGGCCGTGGAAAGTCATTGAGGGGACAGTTAGTCGCACCAGTGACTCTCAGCTGGTGAGAGTCTGGCGGACCAAAGTTGGGTTAGTTGCAGATGACTGCGCTTTAAACTCAGAAGCCTGGGGTTGTAGTAACGGGTAGTTCTCTTGCTACCCGGTAGAGAAATTTCAGGAGAAATCTTTTCTTAGGTTTCGTACAGGTTCCCCGAATTGAGTTCAAAGGTTAGGGGTTCATAGTTAAGGTATGAGGACGAGGAGAGAAAACCTCACCACCTTAAGAGACTGAGAATCTCACCGTGATGATGAGTCACTCCTTTCAGAGATGTGTGTAACCTCTGAGGCTCCTCCCGTGAGGGATTGGTGCAAAAGAAATGTGTGTGTATGAGAAAAGGTCGCAGCCAGTAGGTTGCGACCTTTTCTTTAACCCAAAATAGTAAGTAATAATATTATAGGGGTATTAGAGAGATAAATAAAAAGGAGGAAACCATGACCGAACAAACGCTCCAGCACAGCCCTAACCCCCAGCAGGCGTCCGCGCCCTATGCTTACGAGGAGCGTATCGGCGGCACCTGGCCACAAGCACTCACCACCACGGCCCTCTTCACGGCTCTCTTTGCAGCCTATATTTTTGAGGTCAACCTACTGACCTTTATCCTCGTCTTTTGCTGTGTCGCGTTTGGTATCTACACAGGCCGTCAGAGGGCAGCAGCTCGCAGGACGCTACCCACCAGCTACTCCTACGCCCCTCAACTAGTTTTTGTGATAGCTCTCTTGGCCCTTGCTTTCCCCGTCCAAGATGACCCCGCCAGCGCCGTCTGGCGCCTCCCCTTGGTTGCAATCACCACCCTCATCTTCCACCGCTTCGTAGCCCCCGGCTACCACCGCATTGGCAAGGGGCAAGAAAACTAAAGGCGGGCGTCCGCGCCCTGAGGTAGGGGCTAGGCGGCAGGGAGGCCGGGAAGTCTCACAACATCCGTCCCCGGCCTGTGCTGGACGCAGGGGCTAAGCCAGCTCGGCGGCGGCGGCAGGGTCAGAATCATTCAGGAACTTCTCGATACGCTCAGCCTCATCTGCCTCACCAATAGCTGCGGCGGTTCGCCCCAAAATCAGTAGGGCTTTGAGGAAGCCGCGGTTCGGTTCGTAGCTCACCGGGATTGGGCCGTGCCCACGCCAGCCATTACCACGCAGGGCATCCAGTCCGCGGTGGTAGCCCACGCGCGCATAAGCATAGGCTTCCAGGGTCTTACCAGCACCCAGGGTTTCTTCAGCCAGCAAGGCCCAAGCCAGGGGCGAGGTGGGGAAGGCTTGTGCAAGTTCAGCGGGGGCAGCACCTGCGCGGACGCGGGCCAACAACTCAGGCTCTTCAGGCAGGAAAGTGGGGGCAGGGCCTTCTAACAGGTTCTTACCAGCAAGTGACATGGGCACTCCATTCAATTCAAATTCTTGTAACTACAAAAAGTCTACGCCTGCTCAGAAAAGAGTAGGCTCTTACCGTGTGCGCTCAGCCGCACCCGCAAGGGGCGGGAAGAGACTCGTTCAATAAGCTTTTCCTGCTCTAGCTCCTCGATGTAGGACCTGACCGTATTCCTAGATTTTTCTGTGACCTTCGTCAGGGTATCCCAGTCAAGCCCAGAACCTCCACCAAATAGGTGAACCTGCCCCAACACAAAGAGGGATTCCAAGGCACCGTGGGAAAGTTCTTCTCTCTCCTGGGGCAGCGCATTCAGGCGGGCTGAGAGACTATTCATGAGCTGTTTTTTAGCGTAGAAGTCACTAATAAGTTCTAATTGGGCGTCCCGAATAAAACCCAACATCACCTGAGCAAAATAGGTGGCATCGCCCATATTAAGAGGCTCCTCCACCTCACTAAAAGCCTTATAGTAGGCGGCCTTCTTCTGATAGATAACCGCCGATAGTGTCAAGACGGTATAGACCGAAAGCACCTCATACAGTTGGGCACTCAACATAAAACGCCCAAACCGGCCATTACCGTCATAGAAGGGGTGCACAGCCTCAAACATGAAGTGGGAGACGACCCTGGATAGAAGAAAAGGGGTTTCCTCCTCTAAGTGCGTCAGCATGGCCTGGAGTTGCCGCCGGATTGCCTGCTCGCCCTGAACACCAGAATGAACAGTTTTCCCCGCACCATCTCGAATGTAGACCGGTCCAGTTCTAAAAAGTTCTCCGTCCAGAGCGTCTTGGCTAGAAATCTCTGCGCCGAAGAGGCCATCGTAAATATCTCTTATCTCCTGCAGAGTACGAGGAGCCTCAATTTTGCCCTCAGAAAGTTCCACATAAAGTCGGGCTATCTCCCTAAAAGATTTATTCTCAGAGGGCTCAGCCTCAAGAGCCTCCTGAATTTCCTGCCGGGTGGAGCGCACACCCTCTAGCTCATTAGTAGCTGTAATTTCACGAACAATAAGCTCATAAAGGTAGCCTCTTTGAGCTGCCAGGGGAATATCAGCAGCAAGTTGCCCAATCGTTCGCTCATTCAGGAGCACTTGTTCCAGTAAGACCAGAAGCTGCGGGGTAGACATATAGAAAAGGGAATAGTCGCCTACTTGAAAGGAGGAGCCGAAACCCATGGCTCTTCTCCGTCTATTTTCTTCCTGGGCAGTTGCAGCATCAAACTGGTGAAAGACCGCTTTCAGGCTCTTATACTTCTTCAATGCCCGCCCCTATCTCACAAAAATAGCTGTTTTTGGTAGTTAGCCCCCATCATAGCCAGGTCTATCTCCCAAAAACACCCCATTTTGGGAGATAGCCCCACCTTCTAGCGCCCCTAACTCCCAAAAACACCCCTTTTTGTATTTAAGGCGAGCGCGGACGTCCGCCCCGCCTTTCACTGGCAGTTCACCGGGGCGCAACCTGGGGCTTAGCGCCTGGACATCTGGCGCACCTACAGTATGTGAGAAGACGTTTTCGCACGTCACCCCCCCATTGCTTTACACCATAGGAATTTTAGGGCCACGTATGTCACTTATCGGTAAGAATCTGCTCACTAACTTTTTCTCTTCCCGCTCATCCCTTGAGGCTTATTCAAAAGTCCCACCCGCAGCCAAAAACACCAACCCCCGCACCACCGCAAACACCCGCCCATACAACCCCAACGGCCGCCTAAACCCTGTATGAAGAATCCGCCAAGTCTTGATGTGAGCGATAACCCG
>JAXFPK010000157.1:0-7825 GCA_034179845.1 Rothia sp. (in: high G+C Gram-positive bacteria)
TGAGATGATAGAAGCTCACCGTTTTACTACCGAGGGGGCCGCCTTGTCTGAGAGCCAGTCTGAGTTCGTCCGCACACCGCCGCACGACGACACCGCCGAACAATCAGTGTTGGGCGGCATGATGCTCTCCAAGGACGCCATCGCCGACGTTGTCGAGGTTATCGGCGGCGGGGCAGACTTCTACAAGCCTGCCCACGAGATGATCTATGAGGCTATCATCCACCTCTACGGGCACGGCGAACCGGCCGATGCTATCACCGTGGCTGATGAGCTGACCAAGCGCGGCGAACTGAATCGCGTGGGCGGGGCCGCCTACCTGCATTCCCTGATTGCGGGCGTGCCCACCGCAGCTAACGCAGGTTTCTACGCTGAGATTGTGGCCGAGCGTGCCATGCTGCGCCGCCTGGTTGAGGCTGGCACCAAGATTGTGCAGCTGGGGTATTCAGGTGACGGCGAGGCTGAGGCCCTGGTCAATGCCGCCCAGGCCGAGATTTATGGTGTCTCTTCGAATAACACCAAGGAAGACTATGTTCCCCTCTCTGAGGCCATGAATAGCACGGTCGAAGAGATTGAGGCTAATGGTTCTCGCGATGGTGGTATCCATGGTGTGCCTACTGGATTTATTGAGTTTGATGAGCTCACCGCTGGTCTGCAGGCTGGGCAGATGATCGTGATTGCGGCGCGTCCGGCCATGGGGAAATCGACGTTTGCCCTAGACATCGCCAGGTCTGCTGCCATTAAGCACGGTATGACCACGGTGTTCTTCTCCCTGGAAATGGGCCGCAACGAAATCGCCATGAAGATTCTTTCGGCTGAGGCCGGCATCAATCTGTCAGACCTACGCAAGGGCAAGCTGGACGATGACCAGTGGGCCAAGATTGCTACCGCCATGGGCAAAATGGATTCGGCTCCGCTCTTTATTGACGATTCACCCAACATGACCCTGATGGAGATTCGCGCTAAGGCCCGCCGCCTGAAGCAGAAGAATAACCTCAAGCTGATTGTTCTGGACTACCTACAGCTGATGAGCTCGGGTAAGAAGGTTGAGTCGCGTCAGCAGGAAGTTTCGGAGTTTTCGCGTGCTCTCAAGCTGATGGCTAAGGAGCTTGAGGTTCCGGTTATTGCTTTGTCGCAGTTGAATCGTGGTTCTGAGCAACGCACTGATAAGAAGCCGCAAGTCTCGGATCTTCGTGAGTCGGGCTGTCTGACTGCTGATACTCGTGTGCTTCGCTCTGATACTGGAGCTGAAACAACGATGGGTGAGCTTTTTGAGCAGGGTGCTCAGGACGTCCCGGTATGGTCCCTGGGGGACGACATGCGTTTCGTGGAGAGGCACCTGACCCACGTCTTTTCTACGGGCGTGAAACCTGTGTATCGTCTAACGCTAGCATCGGGTAAGACCCTGCGCGCTACCGCCAATCACCCCTTTTTTACCTACACAGGTTGGAAGGGGCTGGGTGAGCTTGCAGTGGGCGATCGGTTGGGCGTACCCCGCCATGTTAACGGGCCGTCTGCCCGGACGCACTGGAGCGACGAGCAGGTCATTTTGCTGGCTCACATGATTGGTGACGGATCTGCTTTAGCTCGACAGCCAATTCGTTATGCATCTATTGACGAAGAGAACCTCTCTATAGTTGCTGAATCTGCATACAAGCAGTTCGGAATTGAAAGCGTCAGGGATACTCACGAAGCAGCGCGTTGTACTTCTTTGCGACTGCGCTCGCCGGAGAAGCTAACCCATGGTAAGCGGAATCCGCTCGCTGCATGGCTCGATGATTTAGGTCTTTTCGATAAGCGGTCGTGGGAAAAATTTATTCCAGATCAGGTTTTTGCCCTGCCTAAACAGCAGATTGCCCTCTTTATTAGACATCTATGGGCAACTGACGGCTCTGTTACCGTAAATAAGAACGGGCGTTCAGGACGTATCTACTACGCCTCAACTTCTCGTGTCATACTGGACCAGCTGTCTCTTCTGCTTCTGCGTTTTGGTATTAACACTCGTGTCCGCGGTACCACCATTAAGGGCGAGTATCGTCAGGGGTACAGTCTCGATATCTCCGGACGCGATGAACAGCTCCGCTTCTTGCGTGAAATCTCTGTTTACGGGGAACGCGCTAAGAGTTGCGAGAAACTGCTTGCGGCAATTACTGCTGAAGGCGTTCGCTCTAACACCAACGTTGATACTGCTCCGGTGCAGGTGTGGAACGATGTTAAGAAAATCCTGTCTGAGAAGGGAATGACGCATCGTGAATTCCAAGCTGCCATGGGTTCAAAGTATTGTGGTTCGGCCTACTATAAAAGCGCATCGTCCCGCTCTCGTTTAGCAAAGGTAGCTAGCGTCCTTGATGCCGCTGAGCTCGACATGCTTGCAGTCAATGACCTTTTCTGGGACACCGTCACTTCTATCGAGTACGAGGGGGAAGAAGAGGTTTTCGACGCCACTGTGCTAGGGAACCACAACTTCATCGCCAACGGCATCACCGTTCATAACTCTATTGAACAGGATGCTGACATGGTCATTCTCTTGCACCGTGAGGATTACTACGAGAAGGAATCAACCCGCGCAGGCGAGGCGGACGTCATTGTCGCTAAGCACCGTAATGGCCCTACTAAGACTATTGCGGTTGCCTTCCAGGGGCATTATTCACGGTTTGCCAACATGGTGCACGATTCGTACACTGGCACCGAAACTTTCTAGCCCCACCTGGTGTAAGCGCCCAGGAGCTTTGCTGTCGTGTTAGAACAGCCCGTCAAATAGCGGTAGTTGCTCCTGGGTGCTTTGTTTTTTCGGGGCGGGCTGGGTTTTGCGCGGCTGTTGGGTTCTCTCAAGGTAGCTTTGAATAGCAGGTGCGGTGCGTTCAACCAGTTCGTCGGGGCTGAGGGCAGCAAGGTGGGGCAGGGGTAGCAGGTAGCGCCCTACCGCTACCCCTAAGAGGTGGGTGCTGAGAAGTTCAGCGGACGCCTGATCGAGATTGGTTAGTAGGGGGCTGGTGCAGCTTTGGGTGAGGTGCCGTGCCAGTGTTTCTTTGATGGCGGGGTTTCCTTCAGATGTGGCGAGGGCTGATCGTACTAGCCCTGCAAGTAGGGGGCCGGTATCTTCTGATTCCCACATCTGCAGGTAGGCTCTTACTACTGCTGCACCCTGACTTTCTGTTTTTTGCCCTGATGGTGGGGAGAGTGGGCAGTTACTTATGTTATCGAGTAGGGCTGTGAAGAGGGCTTCTTTGGAGCCGAAGAAATGTCGGATGAGAGCGGGGTCGACCTGTGCTTGTGCGGCGATAGCTCGCACGGAGGTGCCCTCGAATCCGTGCTCAGCGAAGAGTGCGGTAGCTGCCTGCAGAATGTCCTTGCGTGAGCGGGTGCCGCCGCTGCGTCGTCCGCGGGGTGTTGTGGGGGTGTGAGTGTTCTGAGCTGCCATGCTTTTAGTCTAACCCCTTAATTCCTCACCTGTAGATTTAATTCTTCAACTGTAGAGTAATATCCTCACCTGTTGAATTATGTAGGGTGGAACAAGAAAGGTACCCAGCACCCGTCAGCTTCATCACCGGAAAGAGCCCCCATGAACTTCCCAGCCCTTTATGAAACCTTCATCGCAGTGTCTAACCCCGCCCAGGCTGTGCCGATGGCCGCCTATATGCGCAACCAATTTCTCTTTCTGGGCATCAAAACCCCACAACGCCGAGAACTGCTTAAATCCTTCCTTGCCCAGGCCCGCACCGAAGCTAAAACTCAAGGAATCGACCGTGGCTTTGTTGAGGCCTGCTGGCAGGCCCCTGAGCGCGAGTTCCAGTACGCCAACTTTTGGGTTCGCCGGGTCGCTATCGGCCACCAGCGCCCCCGCAAGGCCGCAACTGACACCGCCCTACTCGAAAAAATCATTACCCTCAACTTTGGTTCGCAAGAGTTCTTTATTAATAAGGCCATTGGGTGGGCCTTGCGTGAATACTCTAAAACTGACCCTGACTGGGTGGCTGACTTTATGGCCCGTCATGGCGCTCGCATGGCCCCTTTGAGTGTGCGTGAGGGGTCGAAGCGCCTGGGGTAGAGCTAGCTCTACCTATCCGCTGGGGTGTGGGTGGGGTAAGAGTAGAGTCGGCCCCACTGCATACGGGTATGGGGCGCGGAAGAATAGAAGTATGACAAGCACTGATTACACCCTGCATGATGCCGCACCTGCCGCCCCTGCGGCAGGGAGTAACTCACCGGCGTCCTTTGATACTGATTCTGACCATCAGCCCACCCAGAATTTGTGGCGCCGCATGGCTAACCCTCTCTATATTTTTACTGCTGGCCCCTGGATTGCGCTTGCTGTTCTGCTTGCCCAGGGTGTTATTGCCTCTTTGGTGATGGGTCTGACCGCTTCCCTCATTGGTATTGTGGCCCTGCCTTTTGTTGCTATTGCCTTTGGTCTTTATGAGCGTTGGCGTCTGGCTAAGACCGGTCATGGTGCTGTAGCTAATGGCCACGTCGATTACCCTAACGCCAGTTTTTGGGAGGGTGCCCTCTTCCGTCTTAAAGAGATTGCTACCTGGCGTGAGGTTGGGTCCTTGGCTCTGACGATCTTGTGGGGTTCTCTTGCTGGCATGATTCTTGTGGCTGAGGTGAGCCTGCTGGGCGTGCTTACTGGCCTTAGCTATTACACCGGCGTGGGTAACAGGCTCTACCTTGACTGGCAGCACCTTTCCCTTTACTCCCAGTGGGAGCTGGACTACTACATGAGCCGGGAGATTCTTCCTTCGACTGGTCAGATCTTTGAGATTATGCCCCAGTACTGGTGGGTATTCCTGGTAGCTATTCCCGTGCTGCTCATTATCTTTGCCTACCTCAATGGTCTGTTGGCTGCTGCTGGTGCTAGCCTTTCCAAGCTGATTCTTTCCTCTCGCCCTGAGGAGCAGGAGCGCGAGTTGGCTCGTCTGACTGCTTCACGCGCCAAGATTGTTGATGCCTTTGAGGGGGAGCGTCGCCGTATCGAACGTAACCTGCATGATGGTGTCCAGCAGGAGCTGGTCAATCTTAACCTGCGTCTTGGCCTGGCTGAGATGGAAGGTAAGAATCTGGTTGCTGATAGTCAGGACGCTCGTGCGGCAGCTTTGCTCAATCATGTGACTGAGGCTCGTGCCCAGCTTTCTCACGCCCAGCAGACCTTGCGCGATACTGTCCGGGGTATCTACCCGGCTGTTCTTGAAGATCACGGCCTGAAGGCTGCCCTGGAGGAGCTAGTGCGTCATAGCGTCCTTCCTATTCACTTGACCTATGATGCTCCGGATCGTCTGCCGCGTGATCTTGAACGGACTACCTATTACACGGTCAATGAGGCGCTGACGAATACTCTCAAGCATGCCCAGGCCCAGTTCCTTTCTCTGTCGATTTTTGTTGCTGGGGATTCTCTGGTGGCTACTATCGAAGATAACGGTGTCGGTGGTGCTGATGCTGCTGGTGGCACCGGTCTGGCTGGCCTGATGGAGCGCGCTGCTGCCCTGGGTGGCACCGTTCAGGTGGATTCCCCAGTAGGTGGCCCTACCCGCTTGACTCTGGTTCTGCCTCTACCCAAGGGTTCTGCAACCCTGTAGCGTTTCACGTGAAACATTGTCTTGAAAGGTGCCCCATGCGCATTATCCTCGCCGAAGATTCCGCCCTGCTCCGTCAGGGGTTGACCATGGTGTTAGGAGCGCTGGGGCACTCTGTGCTTGCAGAGGTTGAGGACGCCCCCGCCCTGCTCACCGCCGTCGATGCGGCTATGGCGGGGGAGGGGGTTGATGCTGTTATCACCGATGTGCGCATGCCACCGACCCATACCTCTGACGGGCTCAAGGCCGCTTTAGAGTTGCGCGAGACCTACCCCGGCCTACCTATTGTGGTGCTTTCTCAGTACATCACCACAGCCTACGCCCGTGAACTTTTTGCCCGCTCGGCGGCAGGGCTGGGCTACCTGCTAAAAGATAGGGTGGGAGATATCGAAGAGTTCGCTCGCGCCCTCGATACCGTGGTGGCAGGTGGCACCATTATTGACCCGGACGTCGTGCAGCACCTCTTAGGGGGAACCTCGTCTCGGGAGCAGACCGCCGAGCCCGCCCAGGAAAGGGCGGTAGCTACTTCCGGTACGGACGCCGCCACCCCCTCTTGCTTACCTGAAGCAGACAGTACCAGCAGTTCCTTAGTCTCTCGCCCAGGTATGAGAGCTGGCCATCTTGCTGAGGGCAAGCTGGCCCGGCTCTCCCCGCGTGAACTAGAAATCCTGCGGCTTATGGCCCAGGGCCGATCAAATGCAGAGATTGAGGCCGAGCTCTTTATCTCTTCGGCCACTGTGGCTAAACATGTGGGCAATATTTTCGACAAGCTGGATTTACCAGCTGATACCGGCAACCGCCGCGTCCGCGCTGTTCTAGCTTTCCTAGAAGGCTAGCTGCACTTCTCTTTCATCGTCTTACTCCTGAATCATGGCCTGTGCTAGTACCTCTAGGCCGCGGTGGGCCTGTTCTGTGCTGGGTGAGAGATTAGAAATCATCAGCTCATCTGCCTGTACTGAGTTAGCGAAACGGGTGAGGTAGTCACCCACTTGCTCCGAGGTGCCCACTGCGGTGTAGCGCAGCATATCTAGAATCTGCTGGCCCTGGGGAGAGGCGACCAGCATATCTAGCTCATCATCGGTTAGGTGGTGGTCATCCATGCGCATCATGGATTTGACCCGTTGCCGATGGGCAATGACCTCTTGGGCGCGGGCGTCCTCTTCTGTGTCGGAGGCAATGACGTTGGCTGCGGCGATTACATAGGGCTGTTCTAGCTGCTCTGAGGGGGTGAAGCGTTGGCGGTAAACAGCGATGGCCTCTTCTAGGTGTGTGGGTGCGAAGTGGGAGGCAAAGGCGTAGGGCAAGCCCAGGGCACCTGCTAGAGAGGCACCAAAGAGGGAGGACCCCAGAATATAGAGGGGCACATTGGTACCTGCCCCTGGGTTTGCTTGCACTCCGGGCACCCGGGTATTTCCGCTCAGATAACCTGCTAGCTCCTGGACGTCTTGGGGGAAGTTCTCTGCATCCTGTGGGTCTCGGCGCAGAGCAGCTAGGGTGCGCATGTCGGTGCCTGGTGCTCGGCCCAGGCCTAAGTCGATGCGGTCCGGGTATAGCTCGGCTAGGGTGCCGAACTGTTCTGCGACGGTAAGAGGGGAATGGTTGGGGAGCATGACGCCGCCTGCCCCTAGGCGGATGGTTGAAGTGTGGGCACCTATATGGGCGATGAGGACTGCTGGAGCTGCTGATGCAATGCGCTGTATATTGTGGTGCTCTGCGTACCAGATACGTTTGTAGCCTAGTTTTTCTGCGTGCTGGGCTAGGGCTACGGAGCGTTTGAAGCTGTCTGCGGGGCGCTCGCCGGGAAAGATGAGGGCAAAGTCGAGCAGGGAGAGGGCTGGCATAGGGGTGCCTTTCTATATATAGGGGTCTCTATATCTGGTGCAACGGGTAGCAGGACCCCAATATTCCTTGAATAAGGGGTGTTTTGGGGTGCTTATGAAGGTTTTTAAAAGATTTTTAGGTGTAGTGGGTCATAGATGTGAGCCATAGATGTGCCTCACTTGGAGCTTGTGACTAGGAGAAACGATAGCTTTAGGTGTGGTTTATGGGGGTAAAAAGGGGTGTTTGGGCGCGTGTGAGTGGATTTTGGGGTCTTTTTCGACTTGCCAAGCGTTTTGAACCTGCGTAAAGTATTACCAGTCGCCACGGCACAGGGGAAACCCACCCAGCGACAAAACAACTAGTCACATAGCGAATTCAGGCCACAGCCGGAACCAAGAAAACCCACTCACACGAGTGAGATTTTGAGGTAACACACC
>JAXFPK010000167.1:0-21168 GCA_034179845.1 Rothia sp. (in: high G+C Gram-positive bacteria)
GCGCCCGCTGAGCATGGTGGTATCCGCCAGACACCAAACATGCTCAAAAACCTCAAGGAGGGTGCGGGCCTGGGCTACGAAGAAGCTCAGCCCGGCGTCATCACCCACATTGACGGCAAGCAGCCCGCCCGCCCTACCGCCGGTGGCTGGGGCCAGGCAGTTACGCAGATCGGTGTAAAACTCAGCGGTAGTCAGATGGGCTGGGGCCTCCCAGCCCGAAAAAATATCCAGGACCACCAGGTCAAGGCCAGCAGGGGCACCCAGCTCCTCTTTCAGTCGGGGGGCTGCCGCGGCGGCGTCCTCAATGAGCACCTTACAGTTAGTGCCAGCAGGTAGGGGCAGCTGCTCCATCACAAAACCGGGCAGTTCCCGCTCAATATCAACAGCCACCTGGGCTGAGCCGGGGCGGGTGGCTTGAATATAGCGCACCAGGGTCAGTGCGCCCGCACCCAGGTGAGCGGCGGTCAGAGGCTTACCTGCCTCGCCCTGAAGATCGACCAGGTTGCCGATACGGCGAAGGTACTCGTAGAAAATGAAGTCGGGGTGGGCTAAATCCACGTGGGACTGCTCGGCCCCACCAATTTCAAGAATACGGCCGGTCTTAGAGAACCCATCGGGGGCAACCGAAGCGCTGAGGCCAGAAAAAGAAAGCTGAATGGTGCGTGACATGCTCTCTAGCCTAGCGCCTTACCGCTAGTACCCCAGCCTAGCGTTGCTCAGCACCGGCAACTTGGCGCGAGCATTATCGACCTGAGCCAGGTCAAGATCAACCACTAGAATCTCAGGCTTCTCACCGGCCTCAGCTAAGGTCACACCGAAGGGGGAAACGACCCGGGAACAGCCCACACCGGTTGGCTGGGTGATATCTGCCCGCGGGTCAGCACTCGCAGGGGAGGCCTGATCAACGGCCAGCACAAACATGTTGGAGTCTAGGGCGCGGGCACTGGTGAGAATCTGCCACTGGTTCACCTTGCCCTCTCCCCCAGCCCACGAAGCGGCCACAATCGTAGCCTTAGCCCCAGCCCGAGAATAGTCAGCAAAAAGCTTGGGGAAGCGCACGTCGTAGCAGGTGGCCAGGCCGATGGTGGTGCCGTCCACGGTGATGGTCATCAGCTGCTGGCCAGCCTTCACCGCCTCAGATTCTTTAAAACCGAAGGCATCGTAGAGGTGCACCTTGGTGTAGACCGTCTCAACCCCATTCTGGTCTAGGCAGTAGAGGTTGTTATAGACCCGCAGGTTCCACTCATCAGATAGCTGCACTGGGGCGAACCCGCCCGCCACCACGGTCACATAGTTTTCGCGAGCGATATTAGCTAGGGCGGTGCGGAAGGTCAGCTCATGCTGGGCCGCATCGTCATAGAGCTGCCCGCCGAAGCTGAGCATGGCAGCTTCCGGGAAGACTACCAGGCGGGCACCGCGCTGGGCTGCCAGGGCAGTGTACTCACGGATGATCTCAATGTTGTGAGCAACGTCTTTGGTGCTGAGCATCTGGGCTAAAGCTATCTTCATATTTTTAACTCTAAAGGGGCGGGCCCGGCTGTGACCAGGTGCCCGCCCCTTCCAAGGGTTTTAGAGGCCAGCAGCCTTCTTGAAGGCTGCCACCATGTCAGAGACGCTAGTTGCCGAATCGACGTTATCAAGGGCGGTGCCGTTGATAACGAAGCTGGGGGTGCCCTTAACGCCGGCGTCAACGCCCTCCTGGTATTCCTGCTTAATCAGGGTCAGGGATTCTTCGTTGGGCAGATCCTGCTCAAAACGGGTGCGGTCTAGGCCCAGCTGCTGAGCGTAATCGCCCATGAGGGTGTTGAACTGGTCGGTGTCAGTGATGGCTTTCCAGTCTTCCTGGTGGGTGTAGAGGTGCTCTGCCATCTGCACGTAGGCGCCCTGTGCTTCAGCAGCCTGCACAGCCTGGGCTGCGGGCACAGCGTTGGCGTGCTTCGGCAAGGGGAAGTGACGCACTGTTACATTCATGATTCCATCGAGCTTGGAGGCAGCTTCACGGTAGGTAGGGTCAGCCTTGGCGCAGTAGGGGCACATCAAGTCGGTGTAGAGGGTGACGGTGGGGGCGCCCTCTGTGACAGAGTTGAGCTGGTAGCCCTCATCGGTGCGGACGCCGGTAGCAGCAGGGCTGGTGGTAGTGGAAGCGCTGGCAGTAGCTGAAGCGTCGCCAGCATTTTCCTTTGAGGTGCCACAAGCTACGAGACCTGCCACAGGCAGGAGGCTAACGAGGGTGCGGCGTGTCATTTTCATAGACATAAGAAAGGCTTCTTTCAGGTCGATTATTTCTTCTTTTACCCTAGCAATTTGAGGTCGCTTGTTACGGTCACAGGCTGTCAACAAACGTCCTTCTCATGAGATAGCACACAAATACACGGCGCACCGCCCCTAAACCCAGGCGAACGAATAAACTCAGAAGTAAACCTACGGTAGCTCTAGGGCCGCCGTAACCCATAAACACAGCCAAAAGGATGTAGACCCAGATGATCAACGGCATGTACATTTCCGCGATGAACCAGGGCTCAGGCAAGTCCCTCATCGCCATCGGCCTCATTGATTCCCTCGTCAAGAAAACCGACCGTGTAGGCTTCTTCCGCCCCGTCTTCAATGGTGAAACTGAAGCTAACGATCCTCTGATCAGCCTTGTCCGCTCCAAGTACGAGCTCACCGAGAAGCAGGCCCGCGGTGGTGTCTCCCTGAGCCGTTGCCGTGAACTTCTCGCCTCAGGCAACCACGAAGAAATGTCTTCCATCGCCGTCTCCACCTACGCCCAGATGGCTGAAGAGTGCGACGTCATCGTTGTTGATGGCACCGACCTGGTCGCCCACAACGCAGCAACCGTTGAATTCGACCTCAACGCCCAGTTCGCTAAGGACCTTGGCACCCCCGTCATCGCTGTCATTGGCGCCCAGGACTCCTCCGTTGCAGATGCTGTCAACGCTGTTGATGTAGCCCGCACCGAGCTTCAGTCAGCCAAGGTTGACGTCCTTGCCGTCATGATTAACCGCGCCAACCCCGAAGAGCGCGAAGAGATTCTGCAGAGCGTCAAGCGCAGCCCCTCCAACCGCCCCGTCTACGTCCTGCCCGAGCTACCCGAAATCGCCCTGCCGACCGTTGCTGAAGTTGTCAACGACCTCAACCTCGACCGTGACGGCATGGACCAGGACTTCCTGGACCGCGATATTCACGACATCAAGATCGCGGCTATGATCGTCTCTAACTTCCTCACCCAGTTCGCTGACGGTGACTTCGTCATCGTCCCCGGTGACCGCTCAGACATCATGGTCGCCACCCTGGCCTCTGCCCTGGCACCGAACTTCCCCGCCCCCTCAGGTATGCTCCTGACCGGTGGCCTGGCCAGCGACCTTAAGGGCGACACCGCCATCGGCCAGCTCGTTGAGAAGGCACCCTTCCCTGTTTTCTCCACCCAGCTTGACACCTTCAAATCAGGTCGCGCTGTCTCACGCGTCCGCGGCCAGCTAGCCCTGGGCCAGCCCCGCAAGATTGCAACCGCCCTGGGCGAATGGTCACGCAACGTCGACGAAAACGAGCTCTTCGAGCGTCTGGAACTCGAGCGTCCTGCCACCATGACTCCGCTGCGCTTCCTGCACAACCTGATTGAAAAGGCTCGCAGCAACCGCCGCTCCATCGTCCTGCCTGAAGGCTACGACCCCCGTATCCTGCGCGCAGCTTCCATCATCGTGCGCCGTGACTTCTGCGACCTGGTTCTGATCGGTAACCCCGAAAAGATTGCAGAAATCTGCCAGCGCGAGTCCATCGACCTGCCCGTTGCAGCAGACGGTAAGCGCGGCGTCACCATCATCGACCTCGAGAACAACGAATACGCCGAGGACTTCGCCGCAACCTACGCCGAACTGCGCGCTCACAAGGGCATCACCCTGGAAGCTGCCCAGAACCGCATGATGGACCCCTCCTACTTCGGCACCATGCTGGTCTACAAGGGCATCGTCGATGGTATGGTTTCCGGCGCTGTGAACACCACCGCTAACACCATCCGTCCTTCCCTGGAATTTATCAAGACCCGTGAAGGCGTCAAGGTTGTTTCTTCCGTCTTCCTCATGCTCATGGAAGACCGCGTACTGGTCTTCGGTGACTGCGCCGTGAACCCCAACCCCAACCCCGAGCAGCTTGCAGATATCGCTAAGGCATCTGCTGAAACTGCCCGCCAGTTTGGTGTTGAACCCAAGGTCGCTATGCTCTCCTACTCCACCGGTTCCTCCGGCTCCGGTGCGGACGTTGAGCAGGTCATCGAAGCTACCGAGAAGCTACGCGAATCCAACCCCGACTTCGCTTTTGAAGGCCCCATCCAGTTCGACGCAGCCTCCAACATGTCCATCGCATCCTCCAAGCTGCCCGGCTCAGAGGTTGCAGGTCAGGCAACCGTCTTCATCTTCCCCGACCTGAACACCGGTAACAACACCTACAAGGCTGTTCAGCAGACCTCCGGTGCTGTAGCAGTTGGCCCCGTCCTTCAGGGCCTGCGCAAGCCCGTCAACGACCTGTCCCGCGGCGCTACCGTTGATGACATCATCAACACCGTAGCGATCACCGCAATCCAGGCCCAGACCCTCTAAAAATCAAAGGAAAACATTTACATGCTCGTACTCGTTATTAACTGCGGTTCCTCATCTGTGAAGTACCAGGTGCGCGACACCTCCGCTACCGGCGAAGAGAACCAGGTCGTCGCTAAGGGCCTGGTCGAGAACATCGGCTCCGCTGAGATCCCCACCCACACCGAAGCCCTGGACATCATGGCCAAGGCCCTGGTAGAACCCCTGCACGGCAAGACCATCGACGCTATCGGTCACCGTATCGTTCAGGGTGGCGACGTCTTCTCAGAGCCCGTCCTCATCACCGATGACGTTATCGCTAAGATTGACGAACTCTCACCCCTGGCACCCCTGCACAACCCCGCCCACGTACTGGGTCTGAAGGCTGCACAGGAAACCTACCCCGGCGTACCCATGGTTGCTGTCTTCGACACCGCATTCCACGGCACCATGCCCGAGCACGTTTACCGCTACGCAGTTCCCGAAGAACTGGTTGAGAAGTACAGCGTCCGCCGCTACGGCTTCCACGGCACCAGCCACGACTACGTCACCGGTGTTGCCGCAGAATTCCTGGGTATGGACCGCTCAGAATTCAACGGTGTTATCGCCCACCTGGGTAACGGCGCCTCCGTCACCGCTGTTGAAGGCGGCAAGTGCCTGGACACCTCCATGGGCTACACCCCCCTCGCTGGCCTGGTCATGGGTACCCGCTCCGGCGACATTGACCCCTCCGTCCTGACCAACGTCATGCAGCGTGGCAACATTTCCCCCGAAGAGATGGACCGCATCCTCAACAAGGAGTCAGGTCTGCTCGCTATTGCTGGCAGCAGCGACATGCGCGAAGTTGAAAGCGGCGCAGAAAACGGCGACAAGCGCGCCCAGCTGGCACTGGACATGGCCTCCTACCGCCTGGCTAAGTACATCGGTGGCTACCACGTAGCAGTCGGCGGCGCTAAGGCCCTGATCTTCACCGCAGGTATCGGCGAGAACTCACCCGTATTCCGTCAGCTGACCATCGACCGTCTGAGCGCCCTGGGCCTGACCATCGATGCAGAAGCTAACAAGGTACGCGGCGACGAGCCCCGCCTGATCTCCACCGAAGAGTCAGCCTTCCCCGTTCTGGTTGTTCCCACCAACGAAGAAAAGGCTATCGCTGAGGCTACCGCAGAACTGGTTGCCTAAGTTCTAGCTACTCTCCGCTCAATGCGGGGTTTCCTTCGAAGTGCAGTTCTCTCACTGCTCCTTCGGCGGAAACCCCGCATTTCGTTTATGCCATGGCCATAAGACCCACCAGCCCCAGACCATTTCTTGCTACTGTGGAACAAGAACACACCGCCTAACCAGCAGGAACATATATGAGTGATAACCGCCCCGGTGCCACCCCACCCTACCCCCAGCAGCCTGGCCAGCAGGCGTCCGCCCACGGCCAAGAACAGGGACTGACCAGCCCCCTACCTAACGACCTCAGCGGCGGCTGGCTACCCGAAGACACCCGCCAGCGGCCCACCTCACCCCTGCCCGCACCAAAGCTCTTCGGCTTCCAATCCCTGCTGCCCTTCAAGTTCGCCAACGCCATCCGCCACCCGGCTGAGCTACCACTGGTCATCGCAGCCTACGCGCTAACCATCGTGATGTATGTCGGTGGTGGCATCTACCTGCTCTACTCACTCTTCAGCGCCCTACTCAATGATGACTTCGCCAACTACCAGCTCAGCAACCTGCTAGGGCAGCTAGTAGCTATCGCTATTTACCTCCCCTTGGGCATCTTCTTCCTCCGAGGCCTCATGTACGGTGGGCTACGCCTGAGTGGGGTACGCATCACCCCCACCCAGTTCCCCGAGGCCTACCAGATGGTCGTAGAAGCCGCCCGAGCCGCCGGCCTACGCCGTGTACCCGACGCCTACGTCGTACTGGGCAACGGCCAAATCAACGCCTTCGCCTCAGGTCACGGGCACCGCCGCTTCATCGCCGTCTACTCCGACCTCTTCGAAATCGGTGGAGCAGCCCGCAACCCCGAAGCCCTACGCTTCATCATCGGCCACGAAGTCGGGCACATCGCCGCCGGTCATGTCAGCTACTTCCGCCTGGTCTTCACCAGCTTCTTCATACAGATTCCGATTCTCGGCAAGCTGCTCTCCCGAACCCAGGAATACACCGCCGACAACTTCGGCTACCGCTACGCCCCCGACGGCGCCGAAACCACCACCACCGTACTCGCTGCCGGTAAGTACCTGATGAATGACGTGAACTTCCACGAACTAGCCAACCGCGCCGTCTACGAGCGAGGCTTCTTCACCTGGTTCGCCAACCTCACCACCACCCACCCGCCAGTTACCTGGCGCGCCCACGCCCTGCGTGACCGCACCGAACCAGGCCACCTGGTCTGGCGCCCCAAGACCAACCCGCCCTACCCGCTCTCCATGATCCCGGCAGCAGAACCCGCCGAAGCCTGGGCAGACCCCCTACAGGCCACCGACCACCTGGCCACCTACCCCGAACGTGCCGAAAACCAGCACTGGGGCTCAGTCAACACCACCTACCGGCCCCCAGCCCAGTACCGCGACCGCACTGTAGATGACATGCTCTACACCGGCTGGATGCCCCCGCAGTACCGCCAGCGCACCTCCTGGAACAACTTCGGTGCACCGACCCCGCAGGCACCCCCTGCCGCCCCCGCACCCTCCCAGCACGGTACGGACGCCAGCAACACCCCAGATACCCAATCTCAGGCAGGCGAGCGCCCGGCATCCGCCCAGGAGTAAAGTGGGCTAAATGGCCCTATCCCAAAGATTGCGCCTCTGGCGCCCAGACCCACTCATTGCCCTGATTCTGCTCGCCGTCGCCCTGGCAATTATTGCCCCGGCGCGGGGGGACTTCGCAGGAGGGTTGAATGTAGCTACCAAAATCGCTATCGGTCTGCTCTTCTTCCTCTACGGGGCCAGGCTCTCAACCCACGATGCTGTGCAGGGCGTGAAGAACTGGCGGCTGCACAGCACTATTTTGGGGTTTACCTACCTGGTTTTCCCCCTGCTAGGGTTGGCTCTCTACCCTCTGCAGGGGCTTATCGGTCAGGAGCTTTACCTGGGGCTGCTCTTTATGACGCTGGTGCCCTCTACGGTGCAGTCTTCGGTAGCTTTTACGTCTATCGCTCGGGGTAATGTGGCGGGGGCGATTGTCTCAGCCAGCGCCTCAAATATTGTGGGTGTGATTGCTACTCCCCTGCTGGTTATGCTGCTGATGCGTAGTGATCATTTGACTGTCTCAGGGGCAGTTTTTGGTGATATTGCGGTGCAGTTGCTTCTGCCTTTTGTGTTGGGGCAGTTTGTGCGCCGCTGGGTGGGTGAGCTGGCGAGGAAGAGCCTGACCAGGTATGTTGATCGGCTTTCTATTGCCCTGGTTGTTTATGCGGCTTTCTCAGAGGGTATTGTGCAGGGTATCTGGACTCGTATCAGCCCCTGGCAGGTTCTGTTTCTGGTTCTTCTCTCGGTTGCTCTGGTGGAGTTTTTGCTCTGGTTCAGCGGGGCTATGGCCAAGAAGCTGGGTTTTGATGATGGGGATCGGGTTGCTCTTCAGTTCTGCGGCTCGAAGAAGTCGCTGGCGACGGGCCTGCCGATGGCTGCGGTGATTTTTGGGGGTGGGGCGGTTGGTGCCCTGATTCTGCCGCTGATGGTCTTTCATCAGGTTCAGCTCATGGTGTGCGCGGCTAAGGCTGCCCGCTGGGGCAGGCAGGCTGAGGCGTGGCACTAAATCCCCAGGGCTTCCACGGCCCGAATCAGGCAGATGTGGGCTAGGGCCTGGGGGAAGTTGCCGGTCAGGCGCTGCTGGTCGAAGTCGTATTCTGAGCTCATGAGTCCCAGGTCGTTGGCGCAGGTGAGGACGGTGTCGAGTAGGGTCCGGCCGTCCGTCTCCCTACCTGAGCGGATGTACTGCTCAGCTAGCCAGAGGGAAGAGATGAAGTGGGGGTTATCTTGCCCCTCAAAGCCGTCTTGGGAGTCGGAGTTGTCGTAGCGGTAAATCATGCCCGATGGGTGGCTGATGGTGGCCTCAATACGTTCAACGGTGGCCAGCATGCGGGGGTCATCCCAGTCTACAAGCCCAATCTGGGGTAGCTGCAGCAAGGAGGCGTCCACGGCGGTGCCGCCGTAGGTTGAGACGAAGCAGCCCAGGTCAGTGTTGAAGCCTTGGCTCAAAATGTCGTCGGCAACGGCGTCGCGGCAGTGCTCCCAGGTGGTGGCGTCCCCCTCTAGCCCGAAGTCGCGTACAGCTGAAACCCCGGCGTCAAAGGCCGCCCAGAGCATGGCCTGGGAGTGTGTGTAGACTGCCGGGTCGCCGAAGGTTTCCCACATGGAGCGGTCCGTATCGCCGATACGCTCGGTGGCAGCATTGAGCAGGGCCTTCTGGATCGGCCAGGAAAGGTGGTCTTCTGCCACGCCTGCCTCACGCAGGTTGGCGAAGGTGACCAGTACTTGCCCCAGGGCGTCTCCTTGGAACTGGTCACCTGATCCGTTGCCGCTTCTGACTGGCTGGGAGCCTTCGTAGCCCGGTAGGGCTAGGCGGCGCTCGATGTCGTCTTTTTCACCGGCTAGCCCGTAGACGGCGTGGATGCGGCGCGGGTTATTAGCTAGGGCCCGCAGGATCCAGTTGCGTAGCTGGGCGGTTTCTCGTTCGTGCCCGTGGGTGAGGGTCACATCCATGGCCATGGCGACGTCGCGTAGCCAGGTGAAGCGGAAGTCGTAGTTACGTTTGCCCCCGATGACCTCGGGCAGGGAGGTGGTGGCGGAGGCAACTAGGGCACCGGTTTCACGGGAAATGAGGGCGCGTAGTACCAGTAGGGACCGTAGGCGGGCTTCGCGGTAGCGGGCGTTGGCTTCTTCCCGTTGGTTTTGGGCGGTGGGGGTAACCACCTGGCTGGCAGCGGTCTGGGCTAGCTCATGGTAGGTGGCTTCATCGACCTCGGGGGTGGCGGTGTTAGACCCGGTTTCTAGCAGGATGGAGGAGGTTTTCGTCTCTTCTGCCTCACTCACCTCGCGCATGGCAAAGAGAGGTTCCTCTGCTGTCTGTTCAGCCGCTGCCTGTTCAGCTGCGCGGACGCCGGTGGGCACCTGCCCTTCAGGGGGCAGGTGGGCGGGGATGGCGTCCTCGTTGTCGTTCTCGTGGTCAGTGGTGTTGAGAGGGTCTTGGGGGTCGTAAAGGTCTGACCATTCTTGCCACTGTTCCTGGGTGTAGGTCAGGGTGGTGGGGTAGTCCACTGGGGCAGGGGGGTTATGGTTAGAGGCGAAATAGGAGAGGGTGAACGTGTAGCTTTGACCTGCTGAGACGGTGAAGGTTTCGGCTTTAGATTCGGGGTCTCCTTCGGGCAGGGAGTCGCCCCGGAAGACTAGGGCGTGGGGCCCGGCCATGCCTACTAGCATCTCTGCGGTGGGGTCGGGGGCGCCGGTGGCGTCTACCCCTTCGTAGTGGGTGACCCAGGGGATGGTTTTACCGTAGTCAAAGCGCAGGGCAAGTTCGTGGTGCATGGTGACCTCGCCGGTTAGGCCCTCCACGTTACGGACGATGGTGGTGCCGCCAGAAAGGGGCATAAACTCGGTGACGCGAACAGAGGCCTCCCCCACGAACCAGACGGTTTGCAGGATGAAAGTGTTTTCGCGGTAGGAGCGCTCGGTGCGGATTTCTTCTAGCGGGGCCGGGTTGACCGATTCGAGGGGGGCTAGGAGCCAGCGTCCGTGCTCTCGTTCGCCAAGGAGGGCGGTGAATACTGCGCGGGAGTCGAAGCGTGGGGCGCAGAACCAGTCAATGGAACCGGCGCGGGAGACTAGGGCGCCGGTGTTCATGTCTGAGAGGAGGGCGTAGTCCTCGATGAAAGAAGCCATAGCCCCCAGTCTAACAGGGCACTTACTATCAGCCGGGGACGCTGAAAGTAAGGGAATTTTTCATAGCTACCTTCTTTTTCGCTACCTAATGAAAGTTTCCGTTACCTTCAATGAAGCACCCCTTGTAGATATACCCCCAGGGGGTATATGTTAAAAATATGAGCACACCAGGATGCACCCTCCACGAGCACGGGCACCTCCACGGCTACACCGCCAACAAAGAGGCCTACCTCAAACGTCTGCGCCGCATCGAAGGGCAGGTACGCGGTATCGCCCGCATGGTCGATGAGGACGTCTACTGCATCGACATCCTCACCCAAGTCGCCGCCATCAACAAGGCCCTCCACAGCCTCTCCGTTCAGCTTCTGGAAGACCACGTGCGCCACTGCGTCGTTGACGCCGCAGCCCAGTCTGAAGCCACCGGCGACACCGCCCCACTCGATGACAAAATCAGCGAAGCCATGGCAGCTATCACCAGACTCCTCAAAAGCTAGCCCCCATACCCCAACCACGGGCGTCCGCGCCCCTTACTCCCAAGGAGAAAACCCATGTCCGCAACCATCGTCAAAGCAACCGGCCTAACCTGCAACCACTGCGCCATGAGCGTACGCGAAGAAATCGAAGAAATTGAGAACGTCACCGGCGTAGAAATCGACGTGGTCAAAGGCGGCGAATCCACCGTCACCATCAACCACACCGGCGACCTAGACAGCGCCGCCGTCTCAGCTGCCATCGAAGAAGCCGGGTTCACCCCCGTCAGCTAATCACCGATACAGGGGGCGGACACGCGTCCGCCCCGCCAGGCACCAAACACTACAAACTAAGTGAAAGAAGGAGTCATGCCTAGCCAACCCACAGCTGAGATGTTCACCGGTGACACCCGCATCGTTAACCTCAAGGTAGGGGGCATGACCTGCGCGTCCTGCGTGGGGCGTGTGGAACGCAAACTCAAAAAAATCGGGGTAGAGCCCTCAGTCAACCTACCGCTAGAAACCGCCCGCGTGGTGGCACCTGCCTCTATCACCGACCAGCAGCTCATCGAAACTATCGAGAAAGCCGGGTACACGGCCAGCCTCAAACAGAACGCCACCACCCAAGACGATGAGACCGAGCAGGAATCGCTCACCCCCCGCCTGTGGGTGGCACTCATTTTTACCCTGCCGGTCTTTCTCATGTCTATGTTTGCCACCTTCCAGTTCCCTCACTGGGGCTGGGTGGTAGCCGCCCTGACCCTGCCGGTAGCGACCTGGGCGGCCATGCCCTTCCACCGCCCGGCCTGGATTAACCTCAGGCACGGCTCTTTCACCATGGACACCCTCATCTCCTTGGGCGTGATTGCCTCCTACGCTTTTTCGCTCTGGCAGTTGGCTATAGACCCGGCCATGACCGCCCATGCCGGGCACGGGGCGTCCGCCGGTGGGCACGGCATGGACCACATGCTCTACTTCGATGCGGCCGCGATGATTACCCTCTTCTTGCTGGCAGGCCGGCAGATTGAGCACCGCACCGCCCGACGCTCCTCCCAGGCCCTACGGGCCCTGCTGAATCTGGGGGCTAAATCTGCCACGGTTCTTCACGGTGGGCGCGAGGTGCAGATTCCTGTCAAAGACCTGCTACCTGGCGACCTTTTCCTGGTGCGGCCCGGCGAGAAAATTGCGGTAGACGGCCAGGTCGTTGAGGGACGCTCGGCCGTGGACGCCTCCCTGCTCACCGGTGAGTCCGTGCCGGTTGAGGTGGGGGTTGGGGACGCCGTAGTGGGGGCGACCGTCAACACCTCCGGCTCCTTGACGGTGAAGGCAACCCGGGTGGGTTCTGATACGGTGCTGGCTCAGATGAGCCGTACCGTTGCTGAGGCCCAGTCCACCAAGGCCCCTATCGCCCGCCTAGCTGACCGGGTATCGTCCGTCTTTGTTCCTATTGTTATCTGCCTGGCCTTAGCCACCCTGGCAGGCTGGCTACTGGTTAGCGGGGACCTCAATGCCGCCTTCACCGCCGCTGTTTCAGTGCTGGTCATCGCCTGCCCCTGCGCCCTGGGGTTAGCTACCCCCACCGCTCTACTGGCGGGCACCTCACGCGGCTCCCAGCTAGGTATTCTGATTCGCTCAGCCCAGGTGCTTGAATCCACCAAACACCTGACCACCGTGGTGCTCGATAAGACCGGCACCGTCACCACCGGGGCCCTCACCCTGGCTGAGGT
The DNA here is from genome assembly GCA_034179845.1 of Rothia sp. (in: high G+C Gram-positive bacteria). Taxonomy (GTDB): domain Bacteria; phylum Actinomycetota; class Actinomycetes; order Actinomycetales; family Micrococcaceae; genus Rothia. The sequence goes on from JAXFPK010000167.1 coordinate 12,636, forward strand.
CACCCCCTTTACCGACATCGAACACCAAGACGCTAACCGACTCTTGGCCTTAGCCAGGGCGGCAGAGTCCCGCTCTGAGCACCCCATTGCGCGTGCCATTAGCCAGGCGGCACAAGAGCAAGCGACCCAGCAGGCAAAGACCCTGCCGGAGGTCACCGATTTCGAGTCCGCCCCCGGCGATGGGGTGCGAGCAACCCTCCGAGAAGAGGACGCTACAGGTGAGAGCCAGGAGGTTACGGTGCTGGTAGGCCAGCCCAGCTTCCTTGCCGCCGAAGGTATCCCACTCGATGATGCCCAGGCTCGCGCCCTACGCGCCGGTCAAGAAGCGGGGCGCACTACCGTCGTCCTTGCCCTTGATGGGCAGCCTGCGGGCTTACTGGCCCTACAAGATACACCTAAGCGTGGCGCGTCTGAGGCCCTGGCCCAGTTACGGTCCCTAGGCCTAACCCCCGTGCTATTGACCGGGGACGCTGAGCCGGTTGCCCGAGCTGTAGCAGCCCAGGTGGGCATCGACCCGGAGAAGGTCTATGCAGGCGTGAGCCCCGATGAGAAGCTAGCGACCATCACCGACCTGCAAGAGGGCGGGGCCGGAGTGGCCATGGTGGGTGACGGAGTGAATGACGCCGCCGCCCTAGCTAAGGCCGATGTGGGGGTTGCTATGGGCTCAGGCACCGATGTGGCTATGGAAGCTGCCGATATGACCATTGTGCGCAGTGACCTGGGCTCCTTGCCCACAGCAATTCGGCTCTCCCGGGCTACCCTGCGTCTTATTAAGAGCAACCTCTTCTGGGCTTTTGCGTACAACACTGTTGCTATCCCGGTGGCAGCGGCAGGCCTGCTCAACCCTATGATTGCAGCAGCTGCCATGGCTCTTAGCTCAGTTTTCGTGGTGCTCAATTCCACCCGACTCCTGCGCTTCACCTAAGCCCCTACAACTTCACCCTAGGGGGCCGCTTATATGGTGGGCCCCTTTGAAGAAAATAAAACCCACCCCCTACCCCTCTCAAGGAGGCAATAATGAACACCTTTCCCACCCGTGCCCTGGCGCTTGCTACCCTGGCCCTACTAGGCCTATCAGCGTGCGGTGCAGACCAGTCAAACCTGAAGGAAGAGGCAGAAACTGCGGTTTCTTCTGCTGCGGCGCACGCAGATCACGCCCACCACCCGGCTGATGGTGGGGCTGCCCCCGCTGGCATGGTCGAGGCAGCTAATCCCACCTACCCGGTCGGTACCGAGGTTATTCTTGACGCTGACCACATGAGCGGCATGGAAGGAGCCACCGCTACCGTGGTGGGTGCCTACCAGACCTACACTTACTCGGTGAACTACACCCCCACCGATGGCTCTGAGGCTGTCACTGACCACAAGTGGGTAGTGCAGGAAGAACTGGCGGACGCCGGTAGCGAGCGCCTTGCTGACGGTGCGCCGGTGACGATTGAGGCTGAGCACATGGACGGTATGAAGGGTGCGGAGGGCACGGTAGAGTCCTCCACCGATGAGACTGTGTACATGGTTGATTTCACCGCTGGGGGTATGACCATGAAGAACCACAAGTGGGTTACTGAGTCAGAGATTAAAGGGGTTAAGTAAGGCCCTGGTGGAGTAGTTTGCCTCTTAGGTAGATTGCTGTGAAGCCTGGCAGGCCGTAAGCGGCAGCAGGGGTTAGCCCCTTGTGTCGCTTGCGGCCTGCGTTTTTTTTGGGGGTGGGCGGACGGGTGAGGGGGCTGGTTTAGGGGTCTGCTCTGAAGATGGTATCTGCTTGGGAGCGCAGGGCCGTGAGGGCCTTTTCTCTGGCCTGGGGGTCGGTGCTGAACCAGTCTGTGATGTCTGTGGTGCAGAGCTGGGAGAGGATGTTGTTGAGTTGTCGTTGTTCTTCTTTGCGTTGGTCTTGTGTGAGGTTGGTGCTGGGGTCGGTGACCTCAGTGATGATTTGTTCAGCTAACCAGAGGGCGAAGATTCTGGTGTTTTGTTCTTCTGCGGGCATGGTTTTGGTGGCTCGGATAAAGGGGTTGCAGAGAGCACCGTAGTTATTGCCTTCGAGGATTCTGGTAATTTCAAATACTGTTTTAAAAACGCGTTCCCAGCGGGCGGTAACATTTGCTACTGCTTCTCCGTGTTTATTTTTGTGATATCTGGGCAGTATTTCTACTGGCATGGGGTGGGTGTTTTTATTGAGGAGGGTGGTGTCGGCTTTATAGCGGTTTCTGCTGGCGATGAGTTTTTCTTTAAGGCGCTGCCCTTCGGTTGTGATCTGTTCTTTGTGGGCTTCTTGGGGGTCGTGTGAATCATCGCGTTTTTTGAGGGCGATATGGTGCATGATGTTGTCGTCTTCGTCCATCCATATCACCATGTCGAATTGTTCTCTGACGTGCTCTTCCATCTCTGGGTCGAGGTCGCCGTAGTAGCTAACAATTTTGCCTTTTTGTGGGGCGTTTGAGGTGTTTTTATCGCGATTTTTACGGGCTTTATCTTGCAGGTAGCGGCGCATATAGTCCATGCGGTTTCCTGATGTTTGTTCTTTTTCTTGAAGATAGGTTTGATAGCGGGTGGAGGTAAAAGGTAGGCCTAGGAGTCGGCCTAAAAAGTCACCAATTTCATCGACCCAGCCTTGAGAGGTCAGGCTGTAAATGAGTATGCGCTGGAAGGGTGGTTCTTTGAGTTTATGGGGAGGAATAATGCGAGTGAGGCCGGTGTAGGGCAGGTCGAAATAGTTAACGTGGTTTTTGATGGTCAGGTACCAGCGGGGGCGGCGTTCTGATGCTATGGCTCGGGAGTTTTCTAGGGCTGGCCCCATGAGTTCGTGTTCGCGTAGCTCTCGGGGGGCGAAGTCTTGGCGGTCAAGGCGTTTGAAATCTAGCCGGTGGGCAACCGTCATGCGGTAGTTCTCTTCCATGGGGCCTTCGTGGGCTGGCCAGATGGTCATGGCGTAGGTGCGGCTGCGTAGTACGGCGTCGGTGAGGGTTTGTAGTTCCAGGGCTGCTGCGATGGCGTATTTGCGCACCTGGAGGTTTCGCAGGTCTCTTTGTTCTTTACGTTTGCGTTCGCTCAGGCGGGCGTTTTCTTCCATGAGTTCGATGATGGTTTGGTGGCTGTTTTCATCGAGTAGTCCTAGCCGCTGGTAGAGCTGGAAGATAGCTTCGACTTTGTTTTGGTTCTCGTGGCGTAGGGCTTCTGCCAGGATGGGGAGCAGCTGGAGGCGGGGTTTTCTTTTCCCGTTGAACCAGTCGTAGATGTGTTCGGGTTTGATGTAGGTGGGGCGGTCTGTGGGTGGCTGGTTGCCGTTGTAGGTTTCGGGGTCGTAGGTGTTCAGGACGTTCTCAATGGCTTGGGCGATTGCCTTGTTGTTGTGTGTTTTGAGGGAGTTGGTGGCGGCTCCTTTGAGTTTGAATTTTTCGGTGTCTGTTACTTCGTGGAGCCATTGGGTGAATCCTTCCCAGAAGTGGAGGTCGCTGGATCCTTTGGGTCTGCCCATGGGTTTTGTCTTTCTGTGTGCTGGGGGTGTTGGTGGTGGGTTCTTGGCAGGCCCACCACAATTTAGGATATTTACCCTAAATATATTTCTTTTTGCACCGGATTGCCATCATGTATAAACGGTAGATAGCCTATTTATCGGTGGCAGCAGACACAGTCTTACACGGACGTAAGACCCCACCATCAATCATCAATAACCCACAACTCCAGAAGGAGAAAGAAATGTCATTCTTTGACCCCCTCAAGAAATACGCCCAGCGACGACATCACACGCTCAAAGCGGCAAGCCAGCTCATCTTCAAAACCTGGTTCCCTGAAAAAGACCCCCCACAAACCAGCAACGACAAGGCCTCCGATAACCTGTCTGCTGAATTTCACGGCCCAGGGCATACCCCACAAAACCTCCACCCCCAGCCTGCTGCAGTAGAAGATTCTCAGGAGCTACTACAAACAGACACCACAGAAGACATAGAAACCCCCAGCAAAGAAGCAGGGGCTAGTCCCGAAAAACCTGCCGTTCCTTCACCGGCTGATCTCAAAAATCTCAAGCGTCCTCCGCTGACCTACACCAAGCCAAAATACCTGCAAGAGACTGCAGAAGACCAGCTCAGCTGGTACAGCCTCACCTTCACCGGGCAGGCCATTAATAACCTTGACCACCTGGGGTTGGCCAAGGATTACATTCTTGAAGCACTGAGCACCCACAAGTTCAAAGAAGACATGGTGCTAGGCCGCATCACACGCTTCTATTCAGCAGATGATCAGCTCTTCTGCCGCATCGACTTCAACAATAATCAGATCATGGATATCTTCACTAAGGCCGAGCAGCTAGATATCCTCCATGAAGCCCCCGCCCCCCGAACCGGCAACACCTAAAATCAAGGTGTCTGGCCAGAAGGCAAAGAAGCCTATCAGCCTGCCCAAGGATAAGAAATCTATGGAAAAGCGCCTCAAGAGCCTCGGCTTCCACATCCACGCAGGAAAGACCCACGACTATATCACTCACCCTGATTACCCCGGCATCAAGTGCACCATGGCCAACACCCCTAGCGATACCCGCCGTGTATGGCACAACATCCGCACCGAGATTAAGCACACCTTCGGTATTGATATTTGCGACCAGTAGCTTTAAACCATACAAGATACAAGAATCGCCCGTACAGAGACCTCTGCACGGGCGATTCACTCTTTAAAGGAGAGCAGGTGAGATTTTAACGGTGCTTAAAATTAGCCTCTCGTTTCTCAATGAAAGCAGCCATGCCCTCTTTTTGATCCTCCGTAGCAAAAAGTGCGTGGAAGGTGCGTCGCTCAAAGGCGATGCCCTGGGCCAGGGTGGTTTCAAAGGCAGTATTAACAGCCTCTTTGCAGATCTGGGCAACGAACTTTGATGTGGAGGCAATAGTTTCTGCCATGGCTAGGGCGGTGGGGAGGACGTCCGCATCCTGCTCTACCAGGCGAGAGACCAGACCGGCCCGCTCAGCCTCTTCAGCCCCCATGAACCGCCCAGTTAGGCACATGTCCATGGCTTTAGCCTTACCCACGGCTCGGGTCAGGCGCTGGGAGCCACCCATACCGGGGATAACACCCAGGTTAATTTCGGGCTGGCCAAACTTTGTCGAAGGCCCTGCTACCAGCATGTCAGCCATCATGGCCAGCTCGCACCCGCCGCCTAGAGCATACCCATTGACGGCCGCCACGATGGGGGTGCGCAGGCCGGTGAGGTTATCCCAGTGGGCAAACCAGTTGGCGGCGTGCATGCTGGCATAGGTCTGGGACGACATTTCCTTAATATCGGCACCAGCAGCAAAGGCCTTTTCACTACCGGTTAGGACGATAGCCCCTACCTGGGGCGAACGGTCAAAGTCGGTTGCGGCGGCAACGACCTCGCCCATGGTGGCGTTATTGAGGGCGTTGAGCGCCTGAGGGCGGTTGAGGGTGATCAGCCCTACCCTGCCGCGGGTTTCAACCAGAATATTGTCGTAGGTAGTCATAGTGTTTCTCCTTAACAGGAACGAGGCGGGGCAGAAACTGGGCTAGACAGAAACTGAGCTAGGCAGGAACTAGGCCAGTCCTAGTTCCCCTGCCTGTGTTGGTTCAAAGAAAGCCAGAACGCTCTGGCGGGAGACCTCCGCCAGGGTGGCAGGGGACCACTGTGGGTTGCGGTCCTTATCGACCACCTGGGCGCGGATACCCTCACGCATATCGTGCTGAATCAGGGCATTACAGGAGGTCACAAAATCCTGGTTCAGGGTCTGAGCTAAGGTCTGATGAGTAGCACGGCGCACAGCCTCTAGTGCCACCTTCATACCGGTTGGGCTGTTCTTCTGCAAAGCCGCCAGCACGATCCCAGCATAGTCAGAGCCTTCACCACCGGACTCAGCGACCGCCTGCACTCTTCCAAGAATTTCTTCTACAGAATCAGCGGCGAAAGCGCACTCAATCCAGGGGGCGTTCTCTAGGAGCTGGGAGGGCCCAGCATCAGCTGCGAAGCTCTCAATGATGCCGGTGGCGGCGTCCGCCCCCTCAACATTTTCTAGGGCGGTAGCTAGCTCATCGAGTTTCTCAGAGGGGACGAAGTAGTCAGCTAGGCCAACTGCCAGCGCGTCCGCCCCGGTAACATGCAAGCCAGTCACTGCCATGAGGGTGCCCAGCTGGTGCGGGGCGCGGGCCAGAATGTTGAGGCCCCCCACATCAGGGGAAAAACCAATGACGGTTTCGGGCATGCCGGTGCGGGTACGCTCGGTGACAATACGGTGAGAGCCATGCGCTGAGACGCCCACCCCGCCGCCTAACACCAGGCCATCCATAAGTGAAATATAGGGTTTAGGGAAGCGGGAAATCCGCAGATTCATGGTGTATTCCACGCCGAAGAATTCTTCACCCGCGGCCGGCTCATCAGCGGTGGCCTTATAGATAGCTACCACATCGCCCCCGGCGCATAGGCCCCGCTCCCCTGCCCCGCGCAGGAGCACCGCAGTAATCTCAGGGTCCTGTTCGAAGTTATCCAGGGCTGCGTTGAGCAGCTGGGTCATCTCGTAGTTGAGAGCGTTGACTGCCCGGGGTCGGTTCAGGGTCATAACCCCCAGGGTGCCCCGTTTTTCGGTCAGGACGCTCTGGTCAGGCTGGGTGCCGGGTGTATGGGTCATAGTGGGTCTCCTTAAATTACCGGGGGCAGGCTAACTACCGGGTAGAGGCGGGCTAGTTAGGCAGGGTCTGGTGAAGCTGACAGCCTCTCTAACCCTGACGAGGGGCCTTATAGTGCTCTAGGGCATCGAGCAGGACGGCTACCGCCGCGTGGGTGCCTGATGCCAGGGTGATTTCTGGGTCGGGCGCAAAGAAGGGGGAATGGTTACCCGGCAGGGAAGCTGGATCATCAATCCGGGTGTAGTCATAGCCACCAAAACCCCAGAAAACGTAGGGTATGCCCAGGGCCGTTGCTAACTTACTGAAATCTTCGCTGCCCATACGCCGCTGAGTATCATCAGCAAATATTTTCTCAGCCCCAAAGGTACTTGCCAGCACTCGCTGCACCCGGGCGGTGGCGTCCGCATCGTTAATAGTGGCGGGGAAGCCCGCCTGCGTCTCAATGATAGGTTCAGGGGCGCCTGCGGTCATAGCCTCACCGCGAATAATGCGCTCTATGGCGGTGAGCACCCGCTCCCGAGTCTCAGGGCTAAAGGTGCGGATATTGAGAGTAAAGCGTGCTGAATCAGGGATGATGTTATTCTTCAAACCGCCCTGGAATACACCCACCGACACCACGGCCGAATCAAGCGGAGAAACTTCACGAGAAACCACCGTCTGTAGGCGGGTAATCATGGCCGCGCCGAGCACGATAGGGTCTACTGTAACCTCAGGCTGGGAGCCGTGCCCGCCCACCCCGCGCACAGTGACATCCCAGGAGTCAGCAGCCGACAAAAACTCCCCGGCCGACACCTCAAAATGCCCGGCAGGTAAAGGGAAAACATGCTGACCAAAGAGCACCACCGGGTGAGGAACCTTCTCCCAGAGCCCAGCCTCAAGCAGGGCGTCCGCGCCGGTTGCTACCTCTTCAGCAGGCTGCATGATAAAGACCAGCTGCCCTTCCCAGGCCTCAGATGCGGCAAAGAGACGGGCAGCGCCCAGAGCGGCAGCAATATGGGTATCGTGACCGCACCCGTGCATCACCCCACTGGTAGCACCCTCATACTGGGCGGTAGCTTGTGAAGCGTAGTCCCGGCCAGACTTCTCAGTGATGGGCAAACCGTCAATATCTGCACGGAAGGCCACAGTTGCGCCCTCCCCGCGGCTCAGCACACCCACCACACCAGTTTCTCCGATACGGTGCACCTGACGGTCAGCACCAGGGGCTAAAGGCATCTCAGCTAGCTGCTGCTCAATATAGTCTGCAGTCTTGTACTCCCGGTGGGAAAGCTCAGGGTTCTGGTGCAGGTACTTGTACTCTTGAATCTGATCCGCAATGGCGGTCTCGCTCAGAATCAGGCTGGCAGGCAGGTTATTAGTCATGACGCTTACCCCTTAGGCTCCGGGTTCTTTCTTGGTCTGTTGTGCCTCAGTTGCATGGGCAGACTGGGCCTGGTGCTTCTTCTCTTCAGCTTCACGGCGTTTGGTCTCGGCTTCACGGCGGGCGCGAGCCTCAGCGTAGAGCTGGGCGGACGACCGGTTAATACCGGTGCCCTCACCCAGGTCAGGGTCGTTAGGGCGCTCCACCAGAATCAGGGTTGCACACATAACCAGAGTGGCCACAAAAACGGTCCCTGCAATAGTCAGGGCCAGCACTATATTGGGGGCGTTCTTCGTACCGCCGGTTGCAAAAAGCATGACACCTACGAAAGCCACCAGAGCCAAGACAGCCGCAATCAGCAGCGGGCCGCGCACCTGGGCCTTAAACCCGCCACGGGGTGATTCACTCTTCTGTGCCAAGACCATTCCTCCTGAAAACCAATTCCCCCACCAGTCTACGGGTTCAGTAGCAAATTTGCTCAGGTGGCATATCTTTCTCTAATTTTCTCCCATATGACTAAGAATGATGATTTTTTAGGAGCACCCATCGTGTGTTCGG
>JAXFPK010000055.1:0-12499 GCA_034179845.1 Rothia sp. (in: high G+C Gram-positive bacteria)
ACCTTGTCGTTGACCATGGCCCCGGAGGTGTCTGCGTTCTTGAAGGAGAAGGTGCCACCGAAGCCACAGCACTGGTCAAGCCCGTCGATGCGGGTGTATTCCAGGCCTTCAACGGTGCGGATCAGATCTTCTTGGCGGGTGCCCAAGCCGAGGAGGCGCATACCGTGACAGGAGGAGTGGTAGGTGACCTTCTGGGGGAAGTAGGAGCCTAGCTGTTCTGCGGCGTTAGTGATGCCGCAGACGTCGATGAGGAACTGGGAGAGTTCGAAGGAGCGGGCGGCTAGTGAGGTTGCAGCGCGGGCGGTGGCCTCGTCGCCTGCACGCTCTGCAATCATGGGCTGCTGGTGGCCCAGGGAGGCTACACAGGAGCCTGAGGGGGCAACGATAGCGTCGAAGTCCCATTCTTCAAAGGCCTGTACGTGGGTTTTGACGATGGGGTAGGCGTCGTCGAAGTAGCCCGAGTTGACGTGCATCTGGGAGCAGCAGGTCTGACCCTGCGGGAAGACGACCTCGTGGCCAAGACGCTCCAGAATATCAACGGTAGCCTTAGCTACCTTGGGGTACATTGCGTCGACGATGCACGTGGAAAACAGTGCGACACGCATGTTGGTTCTCTCTTCTTGTAGGTGGTATGGGGAACCTGTCTCTCCTCTACTGCTCAGGGTGCGCGGACGCCAGTGGCCGGGCGGGTGAGTAGGGGGGCAGGAGGGACCTGTTAGATTCTTTTCCTTTTCATTCATTTAACACGATGAGGCCTGTATTACGTTACTTTGAATAGGTCATATTTTCCTGTGCAAATAATATGGCGGTCTGACCACACCGAAAAACCGGGGAGTATTCAGCCCTAAAGACCAGCGTCCGCCCGGGTATGGAGCAACATAAGTACCCATACACCCACACAAAAACACACGCTCCCCCTGTTTAAACCCACTTAATCGCAGGGGCGAAAAAATACTGCAACTATTTATCAGCCCAGCTTGGCGTAAGTGAGCTGCATCATGTAACGTAGACCTCGAAATTCAATGGTCTGACCATAGAAGGTGAGACCCCTATTTTTTTGTGCCAAGCGTCCCACAGATGTGGCGCCCGGCCACACCACACATCCCTAAGGAGAATACGGTGGAAAATACTTACACCGCTGTAACCGACGCTGTAGGAGGGAGCCTAGGGCTCAGCGCCCTCGTCTCATCCCTACCGCTGTTGGCATTCTTTATTATGCTGCTCGGCTTCAAGGCCCGCGCCCACGTCGCCGGCCTTGTCTCCCTGGTCGTAGCCCTACTCGTAGCAGTCTTCGGCTTCGGCATGCCCTGGGATTTGGCAGGCATGTCCGCCTTCCGCGGCGGCATCTACGGCCTCTTCCCCATCGTCTGGGTAATCCTCATGGCCATCTGGTTCTACCAGGTCACTGTCCTCTCAGGCCGCTTTGAAGATCTACGCCGCACCTTCGACCTCATCGGCGGCGGCGACCTACGCATCCAGGCCATCCTTATCGCCTTCTGCTTCGGCGGTCTACTCGAAGCCCTGGCAGGCTTCGGTGCCCCCGTAGCAATTACTGCAACCATGATCCTGGCACTAGGCGTCAAGCCCCTCAAGGCAGCAACCACCGTCCTCATCGCCAACACCGCCCCGGTAGCCTTCGGCGCAGTAGCAATCCCCATCACCACCGCAGGTGAAGTCGGCGGCAAAGACTCCGCAGCCATCGCAGCAATCGTCGGCCACCAGGCACCCTTCATCGCCTTCTTCGTCCCCTTCATCCTGCTCTGGATTCTTGATGGCATAAAGGGCCTCAAGGACGCCTGGATGCACGCAGCGGTCATTGGCCTCTCCTTCTCCGTCGCTCAGTGGTGGGCCGCTACCTACTTCGTCTACCAGCTCACCGACGTCATCGCCTGCATCGTCTCCATCGCTGCAGCAGTCGTCTTCCTCCGCTTCGTCAAGCCCCGCGGTGTGGCAGGCGTGCGCGAGCGCTACGGCATCACAGCACCGGCCGAAGCAGAACACCTGCCCGGCCGCCGTATCTGGATGGCTCTTATGCCCTACCTGGTTGTCGTCATCATCTTCGGTATCGCCAACCTCTACACCCCGCTGGTTAACTGGCTCAAGACCACCGTGGTCGAGTTCCACATGCCCCTGCTGGAGGACCGCCTGCTCCAGGCTAACGGCACCCCGGTAGACTCTGTCTACAAGTGGGCTTGGTTAGCTAACCCCGGCACCTACCTGCTCATCTCAGGTCTGCTCGTTGCCATCCTCTACGCCATCTTCAACGAAAACGGCAAGTACAAGCTGGCCATGGGCGATGCCCTGGCAGAAATTGGTCGAGTAGCCTACAAGATGCGCTGGTCAGCTGCCACCATCGCCCTGGTTCTGGCCCTGGCCTTCGTCATGAACTACTCCGGCCAGACCGTTGCCATCGGCGAATATGTAGCCTCCCTGGGTGTCGCCTACGCCTTCCTGGCCCCCGTCCTGGGCTGGGTAGGTACCGCCGTCACCGGCTCCGACACCTCAGCCAACGCCCTCTTCTCCAAGCTCCAGGTCACCGCCGCTGAGCACCTGCAAGCTAACGGTATGACCGGTGCCCACCCCGAGCTCATGCTGGCAGCCAATACCTCCGGTGGTGTGGTCGGTAAGATGATTTCGCCTCAGTCCCTTGCTATTGCCGCTACCTCGGTCAATATGGAAGGTAAAGAATCAGAGATCTTCAAGTCAGTACTGAGCTGGTCCTTCATCTTGCTGATTGCAGTATGTGTACTGGTTCTTCTGCAGGCTACCGTCTTCTCAGGCCTCATGATTGAACCCTATGTAGGAGGCCACTAAACACCAGTAGATTCAGCTATGACTCACTGGTAAACATACGGGCGGTGCAGCTCCCAACGTAACCTTACGTCGGAGCTGCACCGCCCCTTCTTATACCACCAACACACCAGGGGCACACCTCAGCCCACACTCCCCCAGCCCACACTCCCCCGTCAGATAAGCCTCTAGCTACTACCTCAAGACCTACCCCACCGCCCCGGAAAGACTGAGCATGAAAGAAAAAGCGCCCACCTACACCGCCCTGCTCGAATCCATCGAATACCGGCTACGCCACGGCCAGCTCCGCCTAGGCGACCGGCTTCCAGGCGAACGGTCACTGGCAGAGGAATACAAGATCTCGCGGGCCTCAGTACGCGAAGCCCTGCGCATCCTCTCCGCAGTAGGTCTTATCCACTCAGGGGTAGGCTCAGGCCCTAAAGCTGGTGCCGTAGTTGTTTCAGAACCCTCTGACGCCCTAGGCTGGGCCCTCCGCATGCACATTGCCACCCGCACCCTGCCCGTTGCAGATATTGTCAGCACCCGCGTCCTACTGGAAGGTGAAGCTGCCGCCCGGGCAGCCGATGTTGCCCACCACCCCAGCCACGCCGCGTCCTTAACAAGGGCACGGCGCTACCTTGAAGAAATGGACCACACCGGCATGAGCGACGAGCGTTTCCACTTCTGTGACACCCGCTTCCACTACGAAATTTCATCGCTCGGCGGCAATATCGTCATGGGCACCGTCATCGACTCCCTCCACCTAGCCACCGTGGGCTACGTACAAGAGGCCGTACCCTACCTGGAAGACTGGCAGGCAACCAAGCGAGAACTTCAAGACCAGCACCGGGCAATCTATGCAGCTGTCATAGCAGGAGACGCAGAACGTGCCCAGCGAACAGTCGCTGAGCACGTCCGTTGGTTCTACGCACTCTCAGAAATTGGGGCAGCCCACTATGAGTACCACCAAAAAGTGCGCACCGGTCAGGCTTAAGCCTGGAACTTCTGCCCGGTCAAACGCTCGTAGGCCTCCACGTAGCGGGCACGGGTCTTCTCAACCACATCGGCCGGAAGCTCAGGAACAGGGCCGGTACCGTCCCAGCCTGACTCCTCACTCTTGAGCCAGTCGCGCACATACTGCTTATCAAAGGACGCCTGGGCGCGGCCAGGCTCGTAGTCCTCCGCATCCCAGAAACGGGAGGAATCGGGGGTCAGAACCTCATCGCCCAGGGTGATTTCACCGCGGTAAGAATCGGTGCCGAACTCAATCTTGGTATCAGCCAGAATGATGCCGCGCTCACGGGCAATCTTCTCAGCAGTTTCGTAGACGTAGAGGGTCAGCTCCTGCAAACGGTCAGCGATAGCTTCACCCACCTCAGCGTCAAGCTCTTCACGGGTAATGGGCTCATCATGTTCACCCACCTCAGCCTTGCCGGTGGGAGTGAAAAGGGCAGGCTCCAGGCGGGAACCATCAACCAAACCGGCAGGTAGCTCAAATTCGTTGACCTTACCGGTCTTGCGGTAGGCTTCTAGGCCTGATCCGGTCAGGTAACCGCGAACGATGCACTCAACGGGGAACATGTTGAGGGACTTACAGATCATGGCACGGCCAGCTACGACCTCAGGAACGTCGGTAGAAAGCACATGGTTAGGCACGCCTTTGAGCTGCTCAAACCACCAGAGGGACATCTGGGTCAGGATCTTACCCTTATCGGGGATTTCGGTGGGTAGCACCTGGTCAAAGGCGCTGATACGGTCGGAGGCAACTACCATGACGGACCCGGCACGCAGTTCGGCGTCGTCCTTGACGTTCAGGCCGGTTACGTCCTGGGTGTCTTCATCGGGGATGTAGAGGTCGCGCACCTTGCCGGAATATACGTGCTTCCAACCGGGAATATCTACGGGAGTATGGCTCATGGTTTTCTCCTGGGAGTGTGCAGGTGGGGTTGTGGGGTAATGATAGAAGTGACTGCCCTCCGCAAAGGCGACGGGCAGTCACAGAAAATTATTTCTGGGCAGGAATCTGGATACGATTCTCAGCAGCAGCAAGGGCAATATCTGAGCGGTACTGAGCACCTTCCCAGCTAATATCGCGCACGCCAGCGTAAGCAGCTTCGCGGGCCTCAATAAGGTTCTGGCCCAGAGCAACAACAGCAAGCACACGGCCACCGGCGGTGACGATGTGCTCACCATCGACGGTGGTACCGGCGTGATCTACATGCACGTTCTCACGCTGGTTAGCAGCGTCAAGACCGGTAATAGCGTCACCCTTACGAGGGGTCTCAGGGTAGTTCTCTGCGGCCATGACCACGTCAACAGCGGTGCGGGGGTCCCAGTCTAAAGTGAGGTCAGCAGGCAATTCACCCTTGGCAGCAGCCAGTAGCACGCCACCGAGGGGGGTGCGCAGGCGGGCCAGCACGGCCTGGGTTTCAGGGTCGCCAAAACGGGCGTTGAATTCAATGACGCGAATACCGCGTGAGGTGGCAGCCAAACCACAGTAAAGCACGCCCACAAAAGGAGTGCCACGGCGAGCCATCTCATCAACGGTGGGCTGGGCTACGCGCTCAATGACTTCTTCAACGAAACCTTCAGGCAGCCAAGGAAGGGGGGTGTAAGCACCCATACCGCCGGTGTTGGGGCCTTCATCGTTATCGAAAATACGCTTGAAGTCCTGGGCAGGTGAAAGGGGCAGGCAGGTTCTGCCATCAGAAATCACAAAGAGGGAAACTTCGGGGCCATCCAGGTACTCTTCGATGACCACAGTGCCGCCAGCGGTAAAACATGATTCAGCGTGAGCCAGGGCAGCATCGAAATCTTCGGTGACAACGACACCCTTACCGGCAGCCAAGCCGTCATCCTTCACCACATAGGGGGCACCAAAGGTATTCAGGGCCTCTTCTGCCTCTGCACGGTTGGTAGCTACCTTGGCCATTGCGGTAGGCACATCGGCGCTAGCCATAACCTCCTTAGCGAAAGCCTTAGAACCTTCAAGCAGGGCAGCAGCCTTCGAGGGGCCAAAGACGGGGAAGCCCGCTTCACGCAGGGTATCTGAGACACCGGCGACCAGGGGAGCTTCAGGGCCGATGACGACCAAATCAGCAGCTAGCTCCTGTGCCAGGGCAAGAGCTGCTTGGGGGTTATTTGCATCGATAGCATGCACGGGGACATCTTGTGCGATGCCCGCGTTACCGGGTGCTGAGTGCACCTCAGTTACTGCTGAATCTTTGAGGAGTGCTCGGATAATTGCGTGTTCACGACCGCCAGGGCCCAATACCAAAACCTTCATTCTTTTAGGCTACCGGCAAGGTCACGATTTGATGAAGTTTTTAAGCGCAGTTTGGGAGCTTTTTGCAGGAGATTTTTTGAGGACGCCAACCGCCCCCTCTCTTTCCCGGGGCCACTAGCTGCCCGGCGGCGTCCGCGCCCGTCCGCCCTGAGCCGTCCGCCCTGAGCCTTCCGTCCTGAGCCTTCTGTACTGTGCCTTCCGTACTGAGCCTTCCGTACTGAGCCTTCCGTACTGAGCCCACTCGCCTGCCACAGAACATTCACCGCCCTCTCCGCATTTATTCTGGTTTACCCGCAACTAGTTGCGGTACTTTCAGAATAAGTGCGGAAAGAACCGATGGTCATTTCTCTATCCTTCTTACTCCCCCGCGCATCAAACAGTGAATAACGGCCTGCGGCCTATTCATGAGGTCATCCCAGGTAGCCCGAACGACCGTCCACCCCATAAGCTCAAGCGACCGTTGCCGCAGGGTATCCCTACGTAGCTGCTCCTCCGCCGGACGATAGGCACCGTAGTACTTATGTAAACCATCAACCTCTAGCAAGAGTTTCAATGACTCCCAGGCAAAATCTGAACGATACACTCTACCGTCGTGAGTCCTTATTTCTAGTTGCTGACAAGGGCGCTCAAGATTAGACTGCACAATTCTGAACATTGCCAACGATTCAAGAGGGGACTCAGTCAAAGCACTCATCGACTCAGCAATAAGAGGAAAGCTACTCGTTCCATAGCCACTGACGCTTATGAGCTGGGCACGCACATCGTGATAACTCACCTGTGCACGGTGCAGAAAATAGTCTGTGATCGCCAAGGCCTGAACCACAGGCAACGTTCGAGCGCAGTCAAGGACGGTCGTTAGCGGGTCTGTAACTGAAAAACCGGCCACCTCATAAGCTACCTCACACACCTCTGGCCGGGAGCTATGATACCTAACCTGGCGATGGTGCCGATGGTTAGAACGGGGAAGGGACAATTCAACCCTGGTGGGCAATCTAAAGAGAGGGGCGCCCCATACAAGCGCAGCAGATGCGTGACTGAGCACTGCCTGCCGGTGAGATGTTGCCAGCGCTAAGGTCACAGCGATACACCTCTCTTCAGGCATGAACTGCCGACTTTCTGTAGCTGAGATGTAGACGCCCCGCGTAAGTCTAATGAGCTCACCTCTTCGGTGCATAGCGCCAATGAGGTTTTTGCTCAGCCCTTCAAGATTAAGCTGTTGAGATGTTTTGACCTTGGCGGCGAGGCCTTCAATTCTGTCATGCATGGGACAACTCTTGCAGAGCATCCGTAGGCGCTCAAGCACCATTTTTAAATCTGTGGATAGCTTCGGTTATGCCTTGCCAGAGCATGCTTCGGCCCTGTGGAGAAAGTTGCAACAAAAGGTCATAGTTGAAGCCCGCATTTATTCTGGTTTACCCGCAACTAGTTGCGGTGTTTTCAGAATAAGTGCGGGCTTTGCTCAATTCAGTGGTCAGAGCTACCCAGTAGACTGGAGGGCATGCAGACTTTTACCGCGCAGCAGGCAGCAGAGCTGGCCCTCGTCACCCGTGGCGATTTCATTGAATCTCGGCATGTGGGATCGCTGGTGGTGCTAGCACCGGATGGTTCTGTGGCCCTGAGTTTAGGTGCCCCTGAGGCTCTTATCTATGCCCGCTCCGCGCTCAAGCCCTTGCAGGCTATTGCCTCGATGAATGCGGGGGCTGAGTTGCAGGGGGCCCAGATTGCTTTGGCTGCGGGGTCTCATACCGGTTCTTTTGAGCATATGAAGGTTGCCCAGTCGGTGCTGGCTGAGGCTGGGCTGACGGCTGAGGCCCTGCTCTGCCCGCCAGCTTGGCCCGCAGACGAGCCCAGCTACCAAGCCCTGATCACAGCTGGGCACGGTAAGCAGCGCCTGGCCTTTAACTGTTCTGGCAAGCATGCAGCTTTCTTGTGGGCTTGTGTGAAGTCGGGCTGGTCGACAGATAATTACACTGACCCAGAGCACCCTTTACAGGAGCTGGTCTTGCAGACCGTTGAGCAGTTCACCGGTGAGACGCCCCAGCATGTGACAGTGGACGGGTGCGGTGCCCCTGCTGTTGCGACTTCTCTGGTGGGGTTGGCTCGGGCTTATTCTGTTTTGGGGTTAGCGGTTGAGAATATCAAGGCTGATGCTCGTGCCGCCACTGTGGCAACAGCTATGGTTGACTATCCCGAATATGTTCATGCCAGTGGCCGCTCAGATACTGTGCTAGCTGAGACTCTTGACGCTGTAGTCAAGCGGGGGGCTGAGGGTGTGCTGGCTATCGGTTTGCGTTCTGGGGCTTCGGTGGCGGTGAAGATGTTAGATGGTTCTAACCGGGCTGCTTGGCTTGTTGCTGTGCGGGCTTTGCAGGCGGCTGGCTTCGTGGAGGGTGAGGTTGCTGACAGGGCTGTTACTGGGACGACTTTCCCCATCACCGGCGGGGGCCAGCCGGTGGGTTCTATCAAGCCTGGGGCTGCTTTTGAGGGGCTCCTCTAATGGCAATTCGCCGCAAGATCACCGAGGCGGACGGCATGGCCGCCATCGCCCAGGTTCGGCAGGTTTTTGAGACAACAGAAAATCAGGACGCCTGCGCGGCGGCTTTTGCTGCCCTGACGCGGGGTGTGCGGGCGGCGGCCGTCCGCTTTTTGCTGGAAGAGCTGGCCACTTTGGCTCCGGGGAATTCTGTGGAGGTGCGGGTTCCGCCTTTTGGGGTGACTCAGTGTATTGCGGGGCCGCGCCACACCCGCGGTACTCCTCCAAATGTTATTGAAACTGATGCGCTGACTTGGTGCGCTATCACCTTGGGTTATTCCAGTTGGCAGGAGTCTGGCCCCGCTATTTCGGCCTCAGGGTTGCGGGCAGATGTGAGTAGCTATCTGCCGTTGCTTTAGTCTATTACTGGTATCTGGATCTTTATTCTGTGCCCGGTGTGTGCAGGGGCTTGATAAGGTTGGTCTTTATGAGCATTTTGTCGCGATTTCGCCGCCCTATTGGGCCTGCTGCCCCACTCACTGAGCAAGAGAAACAGGCTGCGCCCGGCCAGCACTTTGTGCCGGCGTCCGCGCCTGAGCGTGCTCATCTGACGGTGCGCCGTGCCCCCTCTCTGCCAGCTTTCGCTATCACTGGCCTGCTGATCGGCCTTATCGTAGCTTTTGTGGTGACGATTCTCGGCCCTGAGAACCCCAGCTACACTTTCGGCGCGGTCTACGGTGTGATGGCGGTAATTTTTGGTGCCCTGTGCGCTGGTGCCGCTACTATGGTGGCGCTTCTGCTCGATAAGCGCTCAACTAGGCGCACCACCACCTACCAGGCTGTCAGTAGCCAGGAATAAAATACCAGGCCACGAACTGGGTGGTGGGCTCTACTTATCAGTAGCGCATCGGGCAGGTACACTTAATTACTGTTCACTTGCTCAGGTGCGCCATTCTGCGCTGTAGAGCGAGATAGCCACCCTCACATACAACAAGAGACGGAAAACCACCTTGGCTCGTCCTGACGGAAAACTATCCTTCGACCTTGACCCTGTTGACCACGGACCTAAAGACGAATGCGGCGTCTTTGGTGTTTGGGCCCCGGGCGAAGATATCGCTAAGCTCACCTACTACGGCCTCTACGCCCTGCAACACCGTGGCCAGGAGTCGGCCGGTATCGCTACCAGCGACGGCAAGCACCTGAACGTATATAAAGATACTGGTCTGGTCTCCCAGGTTTTTACGGAGGCTATCCTCAAAACATTGACCGGTCATATGGCTGTAGGTCACTGCCGCTATTCCACCACCGGCGGTAACATCTGGCAGAATGCGCAGCCTACACTGGGCGATACCCCTCATGGCACCTTGGCTCTAGCCCACAACGGCAACCTGGTTAACTCTGCTGATCTCTATGACCGTCTGCTGGCTAAGAACGGGGGCAAGCGCCCTGAACGCGGCGAACTCGCCCAGGGCAATACCACTGACACCGCCTTGGTGACGGCTCTGCTCAAGGACCACGATTTTGACAGCCTTGAAGAGGCTATGCTCGATTTGCTCCCCACTCTTTCCGGTGCTTTCTGCCTGGTCTTCATAGACGAGGACACCCTCTATGCCGCACGTGACCCCCAGGGTGTGCGCCCGCTGGTCTTAGGCCGCTTGGAGCGCGGTTGGGTTATCGCCTCAGAAACTGCTGCTCTTGATATTGTGGGCGCATCTTTCGTCCGCGAAGTGGAGCCTGGCGAGTTCGTCACTATTGATCAGGACGGTCTGCGGTCCCAGCGCTTCGCCGAGGCTAAGCCGGCAGGGTGCGTCTTTGAGTACGTCTACCTAGCCCGCCCTGATACCACTATCACCGGTCGTAGCGTCTACGATTCCCGTGTGGAGATGGGCCGCCAGCTCGCGCGCGAGCACAAAGTTGACGCTGATTTGGTGATACCTACCCCTGAGTCGGGCACCCCGGCTGCTATCGGCTACGCAGAAGAATCGGGCATTCCTTTCGGTAATGGCCTGGTCAAGAACGCCTATGTGGGCCGTACCTTTATCCAGCCCTCACAGACTATCCGCCAGCTGGGTATCCGTTTGAAGCTCAACCCTCTGCGTTCTGTGGTGGAGGGCAAGCGCCTGGTGGTTATTGATGATTCCATCGTGCGCGGTAACACCCAGCGCGCCCTGGTGCGTATGCTCCGCGAGGCCGGGGCCAAAGAAGTGCACGTGCGGATTTCTTCCCCGCCGGTTAAGTGGCCTTGCTTCTACGGCATTGACTTTGCTTCCCGCTCTGAGCTGATTGCTAACGGGCTGACTATTGAAGAGATTGGTAAGTCTTTGGGCGCTGACTCTCTGGGCTTCATCTCTGAAGATGGCATGATTGCCGCAACCGAGCAGTCCCGCGAGCGCCTGTGTACGGCTTGTTTTACTGGTGAGTACCCTATTGAGCTACCGAGCGAAGATCGCCGGGGTAAGTCTATTCTTGATGATGCTCAGGGTGGGCCGCTTTCTGGTACTGCCGCTGAGGTGACGGTGGAGCGTCCTGTTGCGCAGAAGCCTTCTACTGCTCAGGCGGTGTCGATTGATACTCGCCCTGGCACTAAGTCCCTTGAGCAGAAGTTTGGTGATGTCGCAGAGGTGTCACCGGGTGCCGGCTCGTGTGAGCCTGGCCCTGATTCAGAGCTTGAAGATTTAGTTCTTCCCCAAGATACGATTCCTGCCGATTCGACCGGCACTGACCGAGAGGCCCGCTAAATGAGCGAGAACCAGAATGCAGTTACCTACGCTTCGGCTGGCGTAGATGTTGAGGCGGGCGACCGCGCTGTTGAGTTGATGAAGGACGCCGTTAAGGCAACTCACGGGGCCGGTGTGGTTGGCGGTGTGGGTGGCTTTGCTGGCCTCTTTGACCTGTCTGTGCTTAAGGACTACCGCAAGCCTTACTTGGCGACTTCTACCGATGGTGTGGGCACTAAAGTGGCTATCGCCCAGAAGCTGGATATTCACCACACCATTGGCCATGACCTGGTGGGTATGGTGGTGGATGACATCGTTGTTACCGGTGCCCGCCCGCTCTTTATGACTGACTACATTGCTACCGGCAAGGTAGTACCTGAGCGCATTGCTGATATCGTGCGCGGTGTAGCTGAGGGTTGTTCTTTGGCTGGTACCGCCCTGGTTGGTGGTGAGACTGCTGAGCACCCTGGCCTGCTGGCTGAGGATGAGTACGATGTGGCTGGTGCTGCTACCGGTATTGTTGAGGCTGATGAGCTGTTGGGCCCTGACCGTGTGCGTGAGGGTGATGTGCTGATTGCTATGGCTTCAAGCGGTATTCACTCTAACGGCTATTCTCTGGTGCGTAAGGTGCTTTCGGTTGCTGGCTGGGAGTATGAGCGTGAGGTGGCTGAGCTGGGCCGTACCTTGGGTGAGGAGCTTCTTGAGCCTACCCGCATTTACACCGCTGATTGTCTGGACCTCATTGAGGCTTTCCCGGTCAACGGTGAGGACGGGCAGACCGGTTCTGGTGTGCGCGGCTTCTCGCATGTGACCGGTGGCGGTCTGGCTGCTAACCTGGCCCGTGTGCTGCCTGTAGGTACTGTGGGCGTGGTGGAGCGTTCTACCTGGGAGATTCCCGCTATCTTCAAGCTGATTGGTGAGCTGGGCTCTGTGCCCCAGGCTGACCTGGAACGAACCCTAAACCTGGGTGTGGGCATGATTGCTGTTGTTGACCCGTCTGTTGCTGATGCGGCTGTTGAGCGTCTGAATAAGCGTGGTTTGCCTTCTTGGGTACTGGGTACTGTGCAGAAGGACGACGGTGCCTACCAGGGTAACTCTGATTATGTGCAGGGTGCTAAGGGCGTGGACGGCGGCGCGGCAGTGCTGCTGGGGTCCTATAAGTAACGTAGTAGTTCAGTAGAAGGATTGCTCAGCGTTTCTGTTTTATTTTAATAAATTATAAGTGGCGGTTTC
>JAXFPK010000092.1:0-3785 GCA_034179845.1 Rothia sp. (in: high G+C Gram-positive bacteria)
AGGACGCCCGGGCTTCAGCTATTCTGCCTGCGGCTGGTTCTAGCCTTGGAAGGGCTTAGCGGAGATAATCTTCACCGGAATCTGCTTGCCGTTAGGGGCCTCGTAGGAGAGCTCATCGCCTACCTTGTGGCCGTTGATAGCAGCGCCCATGGGGGACTTCTCGGAGAAGACCTTCAGGTCGGTGCCGCCGATCAGGGTGTCAGCTACTTCGCGGGAACCGAGCAGGAAGGTCATGCTCTTACCTGCGATATCTGCCTCAATGACCATACCCGGCTCAACAACACCGTCATCGGCTGCGGGCTTGTCTGAGACCTGGGCGGTCTCTAACAGGTGCTGGAGCTGCTTGATACGACCCTCATTCTTGCCCTGCTCTTCACGTGCGGCGTGGTAGCCGCCGTTTTCCTTGAGGTCGCCTTCATCGCGGGCTGCTGAGATACGGTCGATGATTTCCTGGCGGTAGGGCCCGGAGAGGTGTTCAAGCTCAGCCTGGAGTTTGTCGTAGGCTTCCTGGGTGAGCCATGCGCCTTCGTTTTCTGCCATGTGTTTACTCCTTGTCAGCACGGCGCCGTAACCGGTGGGGCTGGGCCCGTGAGTGTGGACGGGGCAAAGAAGGCCCCGTATCAAACGTCAGTCGTGAGCCTAGTCTACCTATAGGCGCGGTAAGCTCCCTAACTTTACACCCGTAGAGAAAGGACGCTAGTTCACCTTCCAGCAGCTATCGACGGTCACTGTGGTGGCTTCACCTAGCACCCGCAGCTGGGCGGTCTGCACAGAGATACCGTTCCCCTTCTCATCGGTGTAGGGGCCGATGGCGACTTCTTTCCAGCCGACCGGGGCACCTGCGGTATTGAGTGCCTTAACAGCACAGACCGCGGTATCGTGGGCACCTTTGCTGACTTCAAAGGTCACTGAGACTTCATCGGCGCTGGTCAAGGTAAAACCAACATCCCGGCCTGTGGGCTGCTCACTGGAGCCTGCCTGTACCCAGAAGATGAAGGCCCCGCCTGCAAGTACCGCTACTAGGGCCAGGGCGTACCAGAACCACTGGGGTAGGGCCGGGCTCTGGCGGGCAGTGCCGTAACGGGCAGTGCCATAACGGGCAGAGAGGTCAGGGGCGGTCATTGAGCCCACACCTTTCATACGGTGTAACAGAAAAAATGGGTCCACCACAATCACAGGTAGAATTGACCAGTGTCTTTGAATGTAGGCCCTTCCTCATTTACGATACCCCAAACATTACTCGAGCCACCTTCGTACCAATGGAGTTTTGCATGAGCAGCACTGAACCAGCGGCAGATAGCTTTAACCCCTCCCTGCTAGCCCCATTGAAAGATGACTACACGGGCCTGCGAATCTTAGCTGTTCATGCCCACCCCGATGATGAATCCTCTAAGGGGGCTGCTACGATGGCCGCCTATGTGGCGCGTGGGGCCCGCGTCATGGTGGCATCTATGACCGGTGGGGAGCGCGGCGACATCCTTAACGAGGCCCTGAACAATGACGCCTGGGCCCACCGCGACCTAGCAGGCGTGCGCCGTGCAGAAATGAAACAAGCCGCCGAAATCCTTGGGATTGAGCACCGCTGGATTGGTTTTATGGACTCAGGCCTCCCTGAGGGCGACCCCCTACCCCCACTACCCTACGGCTCTTTTGCAACCCTACCCTTAGAACAGGCTGCCGCCCCGCTGGTGCGCCTGGTACGCGACTTCAAACCCCATATCATCCTTACCTACGACGAAATCGGCGGCTACCCCCACCCCGATCACATCATGACCCACCGGGTCTCCATGGAAGCCTTTAACAAGGCCGGGGACGCAGATGCCTACCCCGGCACCGGTGAACCCTGGGACGTCTCAAAAATCTACTATGACCGCGCCTTCAACCTTGACCGAGTCATGGCCTTCCACAGCTACTTTGAGGGCGCTGGCCTAGAATCTCCCTTCGCCCAGTTAATTGCCATGTCCATGGAAGATGACCTTGAAGGCCGCCGCCCCCCGGTCTCCCGCCACCAGACCACCACCCGCATCTCCTCCACTGACTACTTAGAAAAACGAGACCAGGCCCTGCTCTCTCACCGCTCCCAGGTAGCGCCTGACTCAATTTTTTTCGCTGTCTCATCTGATCTGCAGCGTAAAATCTGGCCCTTTGAGGACTATGTACTGGCCCGTAGCCGTGTGAAGAGCGACCTGCCCGAAACCTGCTTCTCAACAGGCATCGACTACAACTCCTAGACAAGGAAGTCATAACACCACCGCGTACAATGGGGGTGAAAGGCCTACACCGCCCTGCACCTAAGACCAGAGGAAACCGTCACCGTGCCAGCCCTGACCCCACCCGCACTTACACTCCTTGCAGCCGAAGCAACCCCCACCGTCATGACAACGCTCAACCCCGACGGCTCCTTCCGCGGCTCACCGGGTATCGTGGGCTTCATCGTCACCTTCTGCCTGGCGATTGCTATCGTGCTGCTGGGTCTTGATTTGACCCGTCGCGCTCGCCGTCTGCGCTACCGCAGCGAATACGCTATCGCACGAGAAGCTGAGGAACGTGCAGCCGCTGAAGCCACCGCCCAGGGTGAGGGCGGTGAGCAGTCGGCTCATGCCACGGTGCGCGATCAGGCCCTGGTTGCCCAAGATCATCTGCGCCGCCCTCATTAGTTGCTTGAGGGGTTAGGAACTTAGGATGCCGCACCTGGCTGGGTGCGGCGTCCTGTTTTTTGGTGTGGCGTCCTGTGTTTGGCTGCTGTGGGGGTGCTTTTGGGTAAGAGCGGCTACCTAGGCAAAGATACAGAATATAACGGCTATATAGTGCTGAATAAAGCCGATCACCGTGAAGATATGGAAGAGCTCATGGAAGCCGAAGACGGTGGGTGCCATGGCGGGGCGTTTGGTGCCGTAGAAGATAGCACCAATAATGTAGCTGGCCCCGCCGGTGGCAATGAGGACGGTGGCTGTGGGGGAGACCTGCCAGAAGTCGCCCAGGTAGAAGAGAGCCATCAGGCCCATCACGATGTAGATGGGGGTGTAGAGCCAGCGGGGTGCGGCGGTCCAAAAGATTCTAAAGAGGGTGACAGACAGGGCACAGGCCCATATGCTCCAGAGCAGAATCTTCTGCTGGGTGCCTTGCAACAGGGTCAGAGCCACCGGGGTATAGGTGCCTGCAATGAGCAAGGTGATATTGGTGTGATCCAGGCGTTTGAGGAACATACGGGTTTTAGCGGGCCAAAACCCGCGGTGGTAGATACCAGAGACACCGAACAGTAGGACGCCGGTGAGAGCAAAAATAGCGCAGCCGATACCTACCACCCCGCCGCCGGAGAGGAGGATGAGCACAATGCCAGCAATGAAAGCGAAGGGGGCGAACCCGGCATGAATCCAGCCGCGTAGCAGGGGCTTACCGTTCTGCCGGTAGAATTCGATGATTTCGCTTTGCGCATCGGTGAGCCGGTTGAGCACGCCCTGGTGAGGGGCGCCTGAGGAGCCGGTGGTGTGGGAGCGGTGAACATGTGAAGCCATATTTTTAGTATGGCAGGTGGAAAGAAGCGAGGTCTAGGGGAATATGTAGCTGACCTTGTGGCGGGAGAAGCTGGGGAGGGGCGTCCACCTATCTGATGGGTAGGGGAGTTAGGCCCTGCCCTGCCCTGGCCTGCCTTGCAGGTAGAATGGGCAGGGTAAAGATAACCTGCCACCCTAAAACCAGGAGCAGCATATGAAGCTACCGCAGCCACTGTATACGGTGTATGAGCGGTCCCTGATTTCTGCGATTCCAGCGGAGAAACTACCCCA
>JAXFPK010000105.1:0-11212 GCA_034179845.1 Rothia sp. (in: high G+C Gram-positive bacteria)
GTGTCGGAGGTAAAGACCCAGGCCAGACCAAAGCCAACCACCGGGCAGACCAAGGCCGTGACCAGACCAAAGACCAGGCTCCACCGCACCAGGCGGTTTTTGAGCTGAACCACCGCGTCCTGCCCCTGCCGGGTTGAAAGATCCTGCGCCCCCATCTCCTTGCTGAGGAGGGCCTGGGCGGCAATAGCTAAAGCGTCCAGGGCGAAGGCTAGCAGGTTAAAGAAGGCCATGGTCAGCTGGTAGGCGGCCAAGTTTTTCTCGCCCTGGGAGGTCACCACAAAAACTGTGGCTAGCAGGGCGATTCGTAGGCAGGCGGCCCGCACCATCAGCCAGGCCCCCACTTTAAAGACGGCAGCTAGCCCAGCCCGATCCGGTAGCCAGCCAGGCCTGTGACCCTGCGCCGGTAAGGCAGAGTGCTGCACCCGCCCCCTAGAGCTGTGGGTGCGCGTCCTGGCTACTACCGCGTAGGTCAGGGCCAGGGCCATGCCCCACTGAATCGCAGCCGTTGCCACCGCTGAGCCAGCTACACCCCACCCTGCCGGGTAAACCAAGGCCCAGCTCAGCGGCACGTTGAGAGCAGCGCCAGTACTAGCAACGTAGAGCGGGGTTTTGGCGTCCTGAAAACCACGCAGGGCACCAGTAGCCGCCAGCACCAGCAAAATACCGGGCAGGCCTACCAGTGAAGGTAGCAGGTAGGCGGTGGCATAGGTCAGCACCTCCCCGCTAGCCCCCAAGGCCCGCAAGAGAGGAGTTGCGGTCAGGGCCAGCAGCAGGGCAAAGAAAACACCCAGGCCAGCAGCCACCCACAAGCCATTACGGGCAGCAGCCAAAGCCCGGGGAATATCCCCTGCCCCTACCGCCCGGGCCACAGCAGGGGTGGTGGAATAGGCCAAAAAGACCATGAAACCTACCAGGGTCTGCACCACCGTTGAGCCAAGCGTCAGACCTGCCAAAGGGGCACTGCCCAGGTGGCCTACGATGGCAGAATCAGCCAACACCAGCAGGGGCTCAGCAATCAGGGCACCAAAAGCGGGCACCGCCAGGGCAAGGATCTGGCGGTTCAAGGAAGGCTGAGACAGGGCAGGGCGCGGTGGTGTGTAAGGCATGAAAACCACCCTACCTGCCACCTCAGCAGAATAGGTGTTAAGGGCGGGTCATGATGTAGGTTTTACGGCCAGCGAATTCGTCTTTACGGGTGATGGCGAACCCTTCTTTTTCGTAGAAGCGAATGGCACGGGCATTGGTGGAAAGCACCTCAAGTTCAGCCGGGCCTAAGTCCAGCACCTGGCCCATCAGGGCCTGGGCAGCCCCCGTGCCGAAGGCCTCAGGGAGCAGGTAGAGCATTTCAAGTTTTTGCACCTCGTAGGGCATTTGGGAGGCAAAAGCCAACCCCAGCAGCTTGCCGGGGGCGTCCTTTTCTCCTGCTTCTACCGCAACCAGGGCGCGGCGGCGCTGACCGAGCTGCTGTTGGACGTCCTCACCGGTGCCGCCGGTAGATTCTAGCCAATCTGCAAACCCGGTAGCGCGGGCCTCAAGCTGTTGCTCCTGGGCGGCAAACATCTGCGGGGTGAAAGTTCCTGCATAGGCGTGACGCCAGGAAGCCATGCGCAGTTCTTCCCAGGCTCTAGCCTCTGCGGGCGTAGGGGGCCGGATCTCAAAGTTCATTCTTCTCCTTGCGCCGTGCAGCTGCGAGTCAGCGAAAGGGGGCAAGGCGTAGAGTCATGATACCGCAACCGGTCTGCGCCGAATCCAGGTCTTAGAGCGGTAGGTGGTAGATGTAGTCCTGTACCGTTACCGTCTCAGTCAGGTGGAAGGGGCACTCACCGACCTGGCTAAAACCCACCTTCTCGTAGAAGGCCTGGGCGCGGTGGTTAAGCTGAGGGGTGCGTAAATGCAGCCCGTCCTTACCATCGGCGCGGGCCTCAGAAATCACAGACTGCATAAGCTCCCTAGCCAGACCGGTGCCGCGAGTCTCAGCAGAGAGGTAGAACTTGCTCAGGTAGGCGGCATCCCCAGGGACCTCATCGGGCTGGGAGGCAGTGTGGTCAATACCGGCGTAGGCGATGATGTCATCATTTTTATCCACTGCCAGGGTGAAGCTGTGGGAGCCAGTTTCTAGAAAATGGGTGAAAGAGGCCTCATCTAGGTTTTCGCTCACAAAGACTTCTATGTGCTCGCTGGAAACTATCGGCGGGGTGGAGTCCGGGAAGTGGGCGCTGGCGAAAGCTGAGAGGGCCGGGGCGTCAGCGAGGGTAGCAGGGCGTAGGGTGTAGCTCATCCTTATTCTTTCTCGTAACCGCGGAGCTTGTTCAAGGCCCGGCGTTCAGTTTTTGTTGGTCGCCCTGCGCCCCTCTCACGGCGGGGTAGGGCGCCGCTGGTGAGGTAGGCAGGTTTAGGGGCAGAGATATCTTTATAGCAGGTGGCAGCCACCGGCGCACCAACCCGCTTAGAAATGGTCTTATGCACTACCAGTACGCGCTCCCAGCCAGGGTAGCGCACAGTAATAGTATCGCCGGGTTTGATTTTCTGCGAGGGCTTGGCGTGTTCGCTGTTGATGCGCACGTGCCCAGCTTTGACTTCGGCGGACGCCAGTGAGCGGGTTTTAAAAACGCGCACGGACCAGAGCCAGGCGTCGATACGCACTGGCGGCTGTGGCCCTGTGGGGCCGGGGGCCTCTACTAGCGGGTGGGCGCTGGGTGAATTCATGTTTCTAGGCTACCTAATGAGCGAATGAGATGCTTCCCCGCCTCTTCCCCACCCGAGCGTGCACCATATCGCCGAGAGTGCGGCAGCCGTGCGCACTCTCGGCGATATGACGCACTTTCGCGACCCAACGGGTTCTGCCCTGCCGTACACTTGTGCCCATGACTAGCCCTACCACCCCTACCCTTCCCCTTGGTTCATGTTCCCTGCCGATTGATGAGAACCTGCCGGGCACCGCTGCCGGTGAGTCCCGCTGGGTGCTCCTAGAGCACCCCGGCGGGTGGGGGCGAGATATTCTGGACGGAACAGCCTTTGGCCCCGAACTCTCAGCCGCCTTGAAGGAGAAAATGGCTCAGGTAGGTGCCCGCTTGCTCCTGATGAGGCAACCTGGCCGGGCAGGGCAGAAGAATAAGGACGCTGCCAGCCGCCGTGCTTTTCTTGCGGTCACCGGGGGTAGGGGTTTTGCTGAGGCCACCCTTTACTCTTTTGAGATACCTGGTGCGGAGAGTTTATTAACCTTGCCCCTGGATGAACCGGATAATATCCCCGGTGCGGTTGTTTCAGGTGAAACCCTCACCCTTATCTGCACCCACGCCAAGCGCGACCGCTGCTGTGCAGTACGCGGCCGCCCCCTTGCGTCCTTTCTAGCAGAACACCTAGCGGATGGCAGTATCTGGGAGTGCTCACACACCGGCGGGCACCGTTTTGCCCCGGTAGCCCTCAGCCTACCTACCGGCTACACCTACGGACGCCTCACTGTCGAGCAGGCCCTCACTCTCACCCGTAGCGCCCAGGAAGGCCGTGTAGAAGTGGCCGGTCTGCGCGGTCGCTCATGCTACTGCCCTATCGAGCAGGTAGCGGAGGTGGCCGTCCGCACCCTCTTGCAGGAGGCCGGTGAGCAGGCAGGGCCCAGCGACTTGAGCCCCACCGGTGTGAACCTCAACGAGCTGAGCCTGGGCGAATTGGCTGCCACTGACACCAACCAGCAGACTGCCCGCATCACCCACCGCGACGGACGCTCCTGGCTAGTAACAGCCCGTCGCACCGAATTGGCGCCCCGCCCAGCCTCCTGCGGTAAGGACGCCGGCCCCGCCTTTAGCTGGGAAGTCACCAGCCTGCACCAGGTCACCCACTAAAGAAAGAGCGTTTTAAAGAAGAGTGGGGTTCCTGGCGGTCTGCGGCACACGCCGCACCCCGAAAGGAACCCCACATTGGTAGGAAGTGTTGTGAGAGATTAAACCACGCCGGTGGCACCCAGCAGGGAGCCGACACCGAAGGTCACAGCCAGGGCCAGGGCACCACCGATGACCACACGCAAAGCGGCCTTGCCATAGCGCGGAGAGCCGCCCCACTTGGCACCCAGGCTACCGGTGATAGCCAGAGCAATCAGAACACCAGCGAAAGTCACCGGGATACGGATAGATTCGGGGAAGAGCAGAATCAGTAAAGTGGGCAGTAAGGCACCGACCAGGAAGGCACCGGCTGATGCGAAAGCAGCAGACCAGGGTGAGGGGATGTCCTCAGCGTCAATGCCCAGCTCAAAGTGCAGGTGGGTTTTGAGGGCGTCCTTCTCGGTCATCTCGATAGCGGCCTTGCGGGCAGTATCGGGGGCGATACCGCGATCTTCAAGGATTTCAGTTAGCTCATCGAGCTCGCGCTCAGGTATGTCACGCAGCTCGGCCTTTTCCTTGGCAATCAAGGCTTCCTGGCTATCCACCTGGGAGGAGACAGAGACATATTCGCCTAGGGCCATTGAGATGGCGCCACCGACGACAGCGGCGGCGGCAGCCACACCGATAGCGGAAGTGTTAGAGGTTGCACCGGCAACACCGACCACGGTGGCCGCTACAGAGACGATACCGTCGTTAGCGCCGAGCACGGCCGCACGCAGACGGTTCAGTTTCTCCTGGTAGGCACCACCCATGTTGTGACCTTCACCAGTGTGAGATTGAGGAGCAGCAGTGGCAGGGGCTGCTTCATGTGGTTGGTTTGTCATAGGTCTAAGCGTAAAGATTTTCCAAGCTTTCTTCCAGCTAGCCCAAAGTAACTCTGTATGCTTCCTCACATAACTGGAAGGTGAGGTAGGGCTGAGTTGCTTACCGATAAGGGGCTTCTACAGGCAGTCAAGGAACTCGCCCAGGGCAACACAGGCACCCTACTGCTCCTTCCGCGTCCTGGCCCAGGCCTTGGCCTAGCGTATTTGCCCTGCCCGCCCCTATCATAGAAAAGATGACCACTTATGACCGCACCACCCTGCGGGCATCTTCACCATTAAGGACACCACCCATGACCTATACCGTCAGCGACTACCTGCTTGACCGCCTTGCTTCTCTAGGCGTAGCCGAAGTATTCGGCGTACCCGGTGACTTCAACCTGCAGTTCCTTGACCACGTTATCTCCAATGAAAAGCTGGACTGGGTAGGTACCGCCAACGAATTGAACGGCGGTTACGCAGCTGATGGCTACGCCCGCATCAAGGGTATTGGCGCACTGGTCACTACCTACGGTGTCGGTGAGCTTTCTGCCATCAACGCCACCGCAGGCTCCTACGCCGAGCACGTGCCGGTAGTGCACATTGTTGGTGCTCCTTCTAAGGACGCCCAGGCTGCACACCTGGCCATGCACCACACCCTGGGCGACGGGGACTTCACCCACTTCCTCCGTATGGCCGAAGAGGTTTCTTGTGCCGTAGCAGATTTGAACCACGCTACCGCAACCACCGAGATCGACCGTGTTCTGCGCGAAGTAATGATTCAGAAGCGCCCCGGTTACATTCTGCTGGCAACCGACGTGGCCCGTGTTGAGGTAGAGCGCCCCACCGAGCCCCTAGAAATCCCTGCCGCTCTCTCATCTGCTGGGGCAACTGAGGCTTTCCGCACCGACCTGGCTGAGGTTCTGCGTGGCAAGAAGACCACCGTCCTGGCTGACCTGCTGGTACACCGCCTAGGTGCCCAGGGCAACCTGACCCAGATGCTTGAAGCTACCGGCCTGCCCTATGCAACCCTCATGTGGGGTAAGACCCTGGTTGATGAGTCCAAGCCCGCCTTTGCAGGTATCTACGCCGGTGTGGTCTCTAGCGACCGCACTAAGGACGCCGTGGAGCAGGCAGAGGCCCTCATCTGCGCCGGTGTGACCTTCACCGACACCACCACCGCCGGTTTCTCACAGAACCTGCCCGAAAACACTGTCTTCTTGGACGCTCAGACCGCCAAGATTGGCCGCAAGACCTACGCACCCCTGACCCTGGATGTTGCCCTGGATATTGTGCGCGAGGTAGCCCTAGAGGTTAAGGCTGAGCCCAAGCCCCTGCTGGACTGGTCAGCTGAGGGTCACGAGAATGTAGATCAGGACGCCCCCCTCACCCAGGACGCCCTCTGGTCACTGCTCTCTCACGAGCTGTCACCGGGCAACATTGTGGTCGCTGAGCAGGGCACTTCCTTCTTCGGTATGGCTTCACGCCGTTTCCCCGAGAACTCCAAGTTCATTGGTCAGCCCCTGTGGGGTTCTATCGGTTACAGCCTCCCCGCCCTGCTGGGTGCGGCTATGGCCGACCGTGAGGCCCGCGGCGTCCTGCTCATTGGTGATGGCTCAGCTCAGCTGACCATCCAGGAGCTGGGTACTGTTCTGGAGCACAAGCTCAACCCTGTAGTGTTCCTCATCAACAACGATGGTTACACTGTTGAGCGCGCTATCCACGGCCCCACCCAGGCTTACAACGACATCCGCGGCTACAACTGGCAGATGGTTCCTGCGGCCCTGGGCGCAACCGAGGACGATGTTCTCACCCTGCGCGTCTCCACCGCCGCTGAGCTGCTTGAAGCTACCGAACTGACCAAGAAGACCCGCGACAAGATGGTCTTTATCGAGGTGCTCATGGGTAAGGACGACGTCCCCGCCCTGCTGGCTGACGTTGCCGCCGCCCTCACCAAGGCTAACTCCTAAGGTTTATTAGCCTCCCCCTGTTTATCACGAAACCCGCAGCTAAAGCTGCGGGTTTCGTGGCGTTTGGGGGGCTGGCCAATGACTATAGGGAGTTTTGGTAGGAAGACGGAATTTTGGGAGTGTAGAAGCTTTTACTTCTGCACGAAGTAGAGGCGCTTGTTGACGAATTCGTCCATGCCGTAGGGGCCAAGTTCGCGCCCATAGCCGGAGTTCTTCACACCACCGAAGGGAATTTCGACGCCCTCACCGGCGGGAGTGTTGACGTTGACCATGCCAGCCTCAAGCTGCTGGACCAGGCGGCGGGCGCGAGCCTCGTCCTGGGAGAAGACGGCACCACCTAGACCGTACTGGGTGTTATTCGCCAGCTCGATAGCTTCTTGGTCGCTCTCAACCCGGTAGACGGTGGCAACGGGACCAAAAAGCTCCTGATAGTAGGCCTCAGAGCCGACGGGCACATCGGTGAGGACGGCTGGGGAAAGGTAGGCGCTTTTCTCATCCAGGAGCTGCCCACCGGTATGCAGGGTGGCACCGGCTGCCACGGCGGCATCCAGCTGCTTTTTAAGGTTTTCAGCTGCTGATCGGGATGAGAGGGGCATGTAGGTTTTTTCCGTGGCTTCAGTGGGTTTGCCCGGCTTCATAGCCTCAGCGTGTTTGACGAGTTCAGCTACGAACTCTTCGTAGATGTCGCTCATAATGATGATGCGTTTGTTGGAGTTGCAGGCCTGGCCGGTGTTGTACATGCGCACGGCCCAGGCGGTGGCGGCAGCTTCAGCGACATTGTCAGTATCCAGCACAATGTAGGGGTCTGAGCCGCCTAGTTCCAGCACAGCTTTTTTGAGGTTGCGCCCGGCGATAGCGGCCACAGTGGCCCCGGCGCGTTCGGAGCCGGTGAGGGAAACGCCCTGAATGTGGTGGTGGCCGATCATGGTTTCGATCTGGTGGTGGCTTGCGAAAACTGCCTCGTAGGCGCCGTGGGGTAGCCCGGCGTCCTTCATGATGTCAGCGATGGCGAGCGCTGAGGTGGGGCAGATTTCGGCGTGTTTGAGCACGATGGTGTTGCCCAGCATGAGGTTGGGGGCGGCGAATCGGGCGACCTGGTAGTAGGGGAAGTTCCAGGGCATGATGCCTAGTAGGGCGCCTAGGGGTTTGCGTTGGATGTAGGCCTCAGAATTTTTAGTTTTTGAGGGGATGGGTTCGTCTTTGAGATGGTCGGCGGCGATTGTGGCGTAGTAGGTGAAGATAGCGGCGGAAAATTCTGCTTCTTCTATGCCTTCTGCAATGGGTTTACCCATCTCTTGGGCAATAATTTCGGCTAGTTTCTGTTTGCGCTCTTTGAAGAGCTCGGCGATACGGCCCAGGGTAGCGGCGCGTTCTTGGACGCTGGTAGTGCGCCATTCTAGGTAGGCGCTGTGGGCGCGTTCTAGGGCTGCGGTGGCTTGCTCGTCGGTGAGGGTGTCGTAGGTTTCGAGTACCTCGCCGGTGGTGGGGTCTTCAAGTCGGTAGCTCATGGGTTTAGCTCCTTTGTGTTTGTAGGTTGGGGTTGGGCACCTGCCCTGCCCACGCAAAACTGGTGGTTAGTTCCCCGCGGCCTTGCGGATTTCTTCGATGAGGATGTCTAGGGCTTGGTTGAAGAGTTCTTCTGGCATGGTCAGTGGGGGTAGCAGGCGGATGACGTTGCCGTAGGTGCCACAGGTGAGGATTAGGACGCCGCGTTGGGCGCAGGCTGTTGCGATGTTTTTGGCGGCGGTGGGGTGGGGTTCCTTGGAGTTGGAATCTGTTACGAATTCGATGGCGAGCATGGCGCCGCGGCCGCGGATTTCACCGATGATATTGAGTTCATCGGCCAGGGGGCCGAGTTTTTCGCGGGTGATGTTTTCGATGCGGGTGGCGCGGGAGTTGAGGTTCCAGTCTTCCATGGTTTCGATGGTGGCTAGGGCGGCGGCGCAGGCGACGGGGTTGCCGCCGTAGGTTCCGCCTAGACCGCCGGGCTGGACCTTGTCGAAGAGTTCGGTGCGGCCGGTGACGGCGGAGAGGGGCATGCCCCCGGCGATGCCTTTGGCGGTGGTGATGAGGTCGGGTTCGATGCCTTCGTGGTCGGAGGCGAACCAGCTGCCGGTGCGGCAGAAGCCTGCTTGGACTTCGTCCGCTATGAAGATGATGCCTTTGTCGCGGGCCCAGGTGACCAGTTCGGGCAGGAACCCTTCGGCGGGGACGATGAAGCCGCCTTCACCTTGGATGGGTTCGATGAGGATTGCGGCGACGTCGTGGGAGCCGATTTGTTTTTCGATCATGTCGATGATGCGGGCGGCGGCTTTTTTGCCGTCTGTGGTGCCGTCGCGGTAGGGGTAGCTCATGGGGGCCCGGTAGATTTCGGGGGCGAAGGGGCCGAAGCCTTTCTTGTAGGGGGCGGCTTTGGCGGTGAGGGCCATGGTGAGGTTGGTGCGGCCGTGGTAGGCGTGGTCGAAGACGACGATGGCGTTGCGGCCGGTGGCGGCGCGGGCGATTTTGACGGCGTTTTCGACGGCTTCGGCACCGGAGTTGAAGAGTACGGTGCGTTTGTCGAAGTTGCCGGGGGTGAGCTGGTTGAGCTTTTCGGCAACGGCTATATAGGCCTCGTAGGGGGTGACCATGAAGCAGGTGTGGGTGAAGTGGGTGACGGCTTGGCGTACGGCTTCTACGACTTTGGGGGCGGAGGCACCGACGGAGGTAACGGCGATGCCTGAGCCTAGGTCGGCGAGGGAGTTGCCGTCGACGTCGGTGATGATGCCGCCGTCGGCGTCTGCTGCGTAGATGGGCAGGGTGGAGGCTACGGAGCCTGGGACGCTCTTGGTGCGGCGGGTGGTAAGTTCAGCGGATGCGGGGCCGGGGATGGCGGTGGTGAGTTTGATCTGTTGGGGTAGGCGGTAGGTGATGTCGGCCATGGCTGGGTTTCCTTTGCTGAGGTTTTTGTGTAACTACAAAAAGTTGGGGCCTTAGTTGGTGTAGGGGTTGCGGATGCCGATGTACTGGGTGGATGAGTATTCGTCGATGCCTTCGGCAGCGCCTTCCCGGCCTATGCCCGATTGTTTGACGCCGCCGAAGGGGGCTGCCGCGTTGGAGATAACCCCGGCGTTGAGGCCCATGATGCCGAATTCTAGGTGGTCACTGGCGCGGTAGAGGCGGTCGATGGATTCGGTGTAGACGTAGCAGGCTAGGCCGTATTCGGTGTCGTTGGCTAGCTTGTAGGCTTCGTATTCGTCTGTGAAGGTGAGGATGGGGGCGAGGGGGCCGAAGATTTCTTCACGGATGACGCGGGCGTTGAGGGGAACATCTATGAGTACGGTGGGCTGGTAGAAGTAGCCTGCCCCCTCGCCCTTTTCGCCGCCGGCGAGTACCCGGGCGCCTTTGGTGAGGGCGTCCTCAACGAGGTCAACCATGGTGTCTTGGGCTTTTTTGTTGATGAGGGGGCCGCAGGTGACGCCCTCGTCCAGGCCATTGCCGACCTTGAGCTCACCCATTTTTTCGGCGAACTTCTGGGAGAATTCTTCGGCCAGGGATTCGTGCACGATGAAGCGGTTGGCGGCGGTGCAGGCTTCGCCGATGTTGCGCATCTTGGCGGCCATGGCACCGGCGACGGCCTGGTCGATGTCGGCATCTTCAAAGACCAGGAAGGGGGCGTTGCCGCCGAGTTCCATGGAGGTGCGCAGTACCTTGTCGGCGGCTTGTTTTAGCAGGTCTTTGCCTACGGCGGTGGAGCCGGTGAAGGAGACTTTGCGGAGGCGCGGATCGCTCATGAGGGGCTTAGAGATAGCGGCAGCTGACTTGGAGGAAACGACATTGAGGACGCCGGCGGGCAGGCCAGCATCTAGCATGGTCTTAGCGAAGTATTGGCTGGTGAGTGGGGTGAGGCGGGCAGGTTTGAGCACCATGGTGCAGCCTGCTGCGATGGCGGGGGCGACTTTGCGGGTGCCCATGGCTAGGGGGAAGTTCCAGGGGGTAATGAGTAGGCAGGGGCCCACTGGTTTGCGGCGGGTGATCATGCGCAGGTTGCCTTCGGGTGCGTCGAGGGAGCGGCCGTAGTGGCGGGGTGTTTCTTCGGCGAACCAGCGCAGGTATTCGGCCCCGTAGGTGACTTCCCCGAGGGCTTCTGTGTAGGGTTTTCCCATTTCTAGGGTGATGAGGGTGGCGAATTCTTCGGCGCGTTCGGTGACAAGTTCGAAGGCGCGGCTGAGGATTGTGGCGCGTTCGCGTGCGGTGGTGGCAGCCCAGCCGTGCTCGCCTGCTTCTTTTTCTGCTGTGCAGGCGGCATCGAGTGCGGCTAGGGCGTCTTTTTCACCGGCGGAGGCTAGGGTGGCGAGGGTTTCGCCGGTGGCGGGGTTTTCTACGGTGAAGGTTTCGCCTTGTTGTGCTTCTGTCCATTGGCCGCCGATGAGTAGGTCGGTGGGGACTTTTGCTAGGAGTTCTTTGATGTTTACGGTCATGGCTGGGGCACCTTTCACACACCACTTATGTGGTGAGGGTCTCAGATAGCTTTTCTTCTGACCATCTTACGCCCCCTTCACCCCCTAAGGTAGCCCACCTCACACAC
>JAXFPK010000026.1:0-16911 GCA_034179845.1 Rothia sp. (in: high G+C Gram-positive bacteria)
TAGCCGAGATGGAATCCAACCTAATCTCTGAACGCACCCGGGCAGGACTTGCTGCAATGAAGGCTAAGAATGGAGGTAATGGCGCGGGTCCCGGGCGGCCTTTGAAGTTATCGGTTGCTCAACGGGGGCAGTTGGTGCGGATGCGTTCGGAGGTAAATCCTCAGACTTGCAGAGTATGGAGCCTTCGGGAGCTCGCAGCTTTCTTTGGGGTGGGCGTATCAACAGTAGTGAGGTGCCTGGAAAAAGAAGACGTCTTGGGGGTATGACTTTGAGCTCTGCGTTTTGTCTCTACCGCTGAGAAGTTCGAGTAAGGCCAGAACCCATGCTAAAGGGCAGATGAAGAACTCAATGAGTGGCTTACTCCATCGAAAATAATGGTTACGGCCCCAGATACAGGTCCCCCAAAGCATGAGAAGAAAAGGGACTATGAATAGGATTATGAGGTCTGGAACCGAGAATGGGGTAACGAACGCATAGAACATGCTGCAGACGTGGGAAGAGCATGCACCGTATCCCGCAGTCTTCCACCCTGCTAAAAATACAAGTGATATAGCTAGGTAGAACAGTCCTGTCCTTATTATTTCTGTTGGAGACTGATGGAGAAGCCAATACGCCACGGCATCAACTGAATCTATGCCCCAGCCGGGAGAACCGAACATGCTCAGGAAGTCAAGCAGTGTTTCTTGGCTCGTTTTCCGGGTAAATACACCAACGGCATTAACGCAAGAGGCTAGTGAACAGACAACAATCCAAATTTTTCTGAGGGGAAGGGACATGGATTCTTTGATCCCGGTAATAACAGATAAAAGCATCAGACGCTTCCTTTCATGCAGTATTAGTACCCAGCGACTTAGAGCTTCCTGCAGTTTTACCGCTTTACCGTTGGCGGTAAACCGGTAAATACTACTTAATGGCTTCCCTAATAGCTTGCTCTACCACTTCACGAACCGTCAGCCCACGCTGAACAGCCCAAATCTTCAGCTCATTACGCAATGACTCAGGAATCTGGATAGTCAGGTGCTTCAAGGGGTCTTGTGCATCGATGGTAGGCATTGCCTCTTTCATAGAGGGGACAGCCTGTCGGGGAGCCATGGATTGGGTCAGGTTTTTCTTAGATTTCATTGCTTTGTTCTCTTCTTTTTAGGGTCTTAGTGTTCTGCGAGGAGTTCAGCTGCTGCGCGATCATACCCGTAGAGTTCAGTGGGCTTAGTGCCGAAGGACTGACGGATGTTTTCTCTGCGAGGGATAGCCGTTTCGAAATATCCCACTCCTTCCTTGTTCTTCTAGAACGTCAAAGGCAGCAGCGTATGAGCGAGTGCGAGTATTGACTTGAGTGAGCAGGATATAGGCGGCTGCGACTTCTGAGGCGATTGCTTCTGTCTCCCAGACACGAGACATGTCGATAGCACTTGATGCGGTTGGGATAATGATGAGGTCTGCCCCGTTAAGAGCAGCATCAATTCCGCGTGTATCACCAGGGGCCGTGTCAATGATAGCGATGGTCTCCGGTGCCTTGGTCACGCGTTTGAGTTGAGCAATGTTAACAGCTTGCACGCTGAAGGGGAGGGGCTGGTTGCTCTCTTCTGCACGGATAGCCCATTCTGTTGCTGAGCCTTGGGGGTCAGCATCGAGTACTTCTACTGTGTGGGTTTTGCTCGGGGCAGTTGCCAGGTAGATGGCGGTGGTAGTTTTGCCGACTCCGCCTTGGTGTTGGTGATGACGATTTTCATGGTTCTACGGTATCACTTGTTTTATTGTTTTACCTCATTACCGTTATATGCTTTTACCGGTTACGGTAAATATTGGTTATTTGATACCGGTAAGACGGTACGTATAACCACTAGCTAACGGCAGATAGAGGTTTTAGTTCTTTAACATTTTGGCTTGTTCTGGGTATAGCCGTGCAGCCTCCACAGCCCCCTTAAACCTCTTCACCTTCAAATACTCACGCATCAACCGAACCTGACTCAGACCCCGTACAGGCACAACCTTCGGCCTATTCATCTCCTCAAGAATCTGCTTCTGCTGCTGAATCAGACGCTCACGCTCAGCCTCAGCCTGCTTGTGCCGGATACGGGTAGGAGAAGGAGGCAAAGAACCATCATCGTACTTCCAGGCATTGACCCTAATATGTAGCCAGGCCAAGATTGAGCGCATACCACCGGTACCACGTGTTTGGGCACCACGTGTTTGGTAAACAATCCCCTCAGAATCCTGTTCTAAAGCTCGAATGATGTCTTGTATACACCACCCAGCGGCAAAAATCTTACCTAGGTGCTTCACGAGAAGCACAGTAGGTACCTTCCGTAGATCCAACACCTCTTCTTTGAGCCGTTCAGTCGCTGCCCAACGATCAGCAGTAGAAGCGGGGAGAGAAAACCGGCGGCCCCTGGTAGAGGGGCCGCCGGCCTGAAAGCTGAGGGGAAGCAGGTGGCTAGCTTACCCAGGTGCCTCGCTCTGCAGTCCAGTTGATGGTGGCACCATTTTCGAAGGTGACGCGGGTGACTCCATCAATCCAGGTCGTCTCATCGGTAACGGGGAAGCCCAGGGCTGCGGGGCCGCCCATGGCGTACCAGCGACCAGAGATGGCGCCGTATTCGTTGATAACCCGTGCCCCGGTAGAGGGAGTCCAGTAGACCGAGGTGGTGTACCCGTCCTTGAGGAAGTCCTGGCGCACGCAGCCCCAGAATTCGTATTCTGAGCTGGCGGGGTAACCCCAGGTACGTTCAAAGTCGCTACCTGCGTAGCGCCCACCAATGGCGCCGCCCCAGTAGACGCTGTGGGCACCGGTTTCAGGGCTCCAGTAGAGAGTGTGGGCCTTGGCAAAGTTCTGGATAACCCCACCGTTGATAGATGAGAAGGGGGCACCTGCGGGCAGGCCGAAGGTTTCAGCGCCGCCGCGGGAGTGGTAGTAGTTAGCTACCTTGTCGCTGATGGCGTAGGCGGGAACTTCGTTCGTAGTGTTTGAGAGAGTATTGACTGCGGTAGTAGATGAAACGTAGTCGTTAGGGCCCTTACCTGCTTCGTAGCGGTAGATGCCGACGTTACCCAGCACACGCCAGGGTAGGGACTTGCCGTGGCCGTAGCAGAAGCCAATGCCGATAACGTTGGCCTGAGGGGCCAGGATGGCGGCACGGTGGGGAGGTGAGCTCTTCCAGAAGTTGAGGAGCTGGTTGAGGTCGTCGTTGTAGGAGAGGGCGATAACTTCGCGGACGAAGCTGTAACCCTGGACCTTGGCGTTGTAGAGGAACTCAGTACCGTGGGAGTAGTTTCCGGCCTTGAACTGGCGGATAGCTTCTACTTCCATGACTGAGGCTACGGTGGCAGAGTGCTTGACAGCGCCTAGACCGTTTTGGGCGCGGTAGGCGTTGATGAGGTTGAGCAGGGTCTGCTGGTCGGCGGCACGCTGGGCTGCAGAGACAGTGCGAATATCTGATGCAGCGGCAGTTGCGGCGGTGGCAACGGTGGCGGTGACAAGGCCGGTGAGGGAAAGGACGGCTGCCTGGCGGCGCGTCGGCTGAATCGCTCGGGTGGCTCCGAGGAGGTTCTTCATACATGCTCCTGTTTCTAGGGGGGATGAGCAAGGGGGGAGGTTTACGAAGATAACTTTATAGAATCGTGACCTATTTTTGACTATTTTGTGATGTTTTTGTGGGATTTATTTCAGGTCTGAACATATGCTGACATGTATAAAGATTGCTTATTACTAGCGTCTTAGCACTTCAGAGGCGCTTTCTTGCCATAAGCACAGACAATCCACCAAGATGGCTTCAAGGAAAATTCACTCTGCGTATGAGTGTTGCCACACCCACCATCTTCCCCACCGGCGACATGCCAAAACAGAATCATACCGGGCTAATAATTTCGAACAACCTTGATATTTAGCCCCCAAGACGGGGTTTATTAAACACGAATGTACTTAAAAAGCCTCCGTTTAGCTCTAGAAAAGGATTCGGCCACCTATACCCCTTTATGGAGGAAAAGAAAGCAACTTTATATGATTCATATTACATTTTGGATGATAGCGCTCTATACCCGGCAGTAACTTATACTCCGCATTCTAAAAAAACCAACTGGTACGAACCATCTCTATGGAGATAGCCATTTCCCCCACTCCTTAAAATGTCAGCCTCCCTTGCTAGCCTTAAATACAGCAACCCCTAGGAGCCCCATGTTCTTCATCGACGCTGAATCCGCGCCCTCACTGCCAGGCACCAGCCCCAAGGCCCTTGGCAAGTCGCTAGTCTATTCAGCATCTGACCTAGTAGCCTCCGCCCAATGCCAGTTTGCTGCCCTCTACGCCCTCGACCAAGCCCTAGGAAGAGTGCCCCGGCTAGAACGCAAGGAAGACCCTCAACTTCTCAGAGCCGCAGCTCTAGGTGAAGCCCACGAACAGCGCGTCCTACAAGACTTTATAAAAACCTACGGCAGCTGGGACCCTAGAACCGGGCAGGGAGTCTATGAGGTTGAGCCCCCGCAAACCTATACCCGCCAAGCACTAGAAGAGAAACGAGAAGAAACACTCCACGCCCTGAGTGCAGGGGCCGATGTTGTCTTTCAGGCCAGTTTCTTCGACGGCTCCTTCCACGGGCGCGCTGACTTCCTCGTAAAACAGCCCCAGGGGAGCTACCGGGTGGTCGATACTAAACTGGCCCGCACAGCCCGCGTGCCCGCCCTCCTGCAGGTTGCCGCTTACGCCGACCAGCTAGATAGTGAAGGTATCCCCACTGACCCCTACGTCTGCCTCATTTTGGGTAATAATGTTGAATCCTTACACGAACTAGCCACCCTCACCCCCGTTTTTGAACAGAAACGCCAGCGGCTCCTGCACCTGCTGGCTGCCCATCAGAAGCCAGGCACACCCCCGGTGAGCTGGTTTGTAGAAACTGACAGCCCAGAGATAACAAGGTGCGGGCGCTGCGATACCTGCCAGGTCATGGTGCAAGAACACCGCGACATGCTCCTGACCTCAGGCATGACAGCACGAACACGGCAGGCTATCTACCAGCGCTGCGGCGTCCAAAGCATCGACCAGCTAGCTGCCCTCGCCGGAAAGTCTCAGCTCCCAGGGCTGGTGCGCCGCTACGCTGAACAGGCTGCACTCCAAACAGGTCTTGCCCAACCAGACGGTGCGGTAACAGTTAACCATGAAGGGCAGGAGCATACTCTCTCCTACAAACTCTTACCCCGACACTCTTTGCGCATGCTCCCCCGCGCTAGCGCCGGTGATCTCTTTATCAGCCTGCGCTCTGACCCACTCTGGCACGATGAGCAGGCCGCCCACCCCACCTCAGCCTGGGGACTCACCTATGTTCTAGGGGTGGCGCACTTGAACGAGAGCCCTCAAGAAGAACCCCTCTTTAGCCAGTTCTGGGCTGATAATCGCGCCGCCGAGGGGCGTCTCTTGACTGATTTTCTGGCCCTGGTGCACCACCAGCGGCAGCTTAACCCCGGTCTGCGGGTCTACTATTTTGGGGCGTCTGCCCTCACCACCCTTCAACAGTTAGCTGCCCTGCATGGAGTGGGCGAAGCCTTCCTTACCGATGTTCAACGCGAAGGGGTCTTAGTGGACCTCTCTGAGGTTCTACGGCGCTCTATGCGCATCAGCGCAGGCACCCGGGTATTAGCAGATATTGAACCTCTCTACGCTGAGAATCTTGAGCCTGAGCTTGATATTCCAGTGACGGCATGTGCTGATATAGCTGAGGCAGAGAGGGCAGGGCGCACCGGGCAGGCAGAGGCTATGCGTGGGGCACTAGCTCGTAGCCTCTACCGCACAGGCCTGTCTCTGTCTCAGTTGCGTGCCTGGCTGCTAGGGCTAGCTGGGCGGTCAGTTGCTGATGAGGTGGTGCAGCCAGCCCCCTTAGCTGATCTAAATGAGCTACTTGTGCAGGCAGGTAGAGCTGAAGATGAGACTGATACTGAACGGGTTTTGCGCCAGTTCGTTGAGGCCTTGGACGCCGGTGGCGACTTGGAGCCACAAAAGCAGGCTGTTGCCATGGTCGCTACAGCTACGGGCTATCACCGCCGCGAGCGCCGCCAGTTTTGGTGGGATCATTTCAACCGCTTGACGGCTCCTCGTGAGGATTGGGAGGACGCCCGTGATGTGGTTTTGTTGGGTCGTTTGCAGGTGGTTGCTGATTGGCATCGTCCGGAGCGGGCTCGTTCTTTGGTGCGGCTTGTGAGTGGGGTGGCGCGGGTTGCGCCGGGGTCGTCGGTGAAGGTGGGCGATAGTGGTTTGTTTGCTATGTATGCACGCCCTTTTCCGCCTTTTTTGGAGCAGGAGGCTCGGCAGCAGGCTTTGACGTATGCGGCTTTGCATGAGGGTGTTTTGCCTGTTGAGGCGGAGCGGGCTGGTGCTTTTAATAGTGAGATTGTGGAGTTGGAGGAGATTCCGGAGCATGAGGTGGGTCAGCCTAACCTGGTTCGGATTACGGTGCGGGAGAGTTTGAGGGCTTCTGGTGAGGGGGCTGCTGAGCCTTATTCTCATCTGCCGATGGCCTTGACGCCTGGGCAGCCTATTCCGACTCAGGCTC
This sequence comes from Rothia sp. (in: high G+C Gram-positive bacteria), assembly GCA_034179845.1. Lineage (GTDB taxonomy): Bacteria > Actinomycetota > Actinomycetes > Actinomycetales > Micrococcaceae > Rothia. Next base: position 6,537 of record JAXFPK010000026.1, read on the forward strand.
AGGAGCAGGCTTTGCTTGAGTTGGCCGCTGGTACTGCTCGGGTTTTGCCGCAGGTGCCGGTGTCGGCGGGTACTGATGTGGTGCGTCGGGTTCCGCCTAGGCTGGTAGGGGGCGGGGTTTTGCCGCGTCCGCAGGATTTTGTGGAGACGCACGGGTCTTTGGCGACGGCGCAGGCTATTTATCAGGCGGTGAGCCAGTTGGATCGGTCTTATGTGGCGGTGCAGGGCCCTCCTGGGTCGGGTAAGACCTTTGTGGGTTCTCATGTGATTGGGCGTCTGGTGGCTGCTGGTTGGAAGGTGGGTATTGTGGCTCAGTCTCATGCGGTGGTTGAGAATATGCTGCTGGGGTGTATGAGTAATGGCCGGGTGGACCCTGATCAGATTGCTAAGGGGGCGGGGAAGAGTCAGACCCCGAATTTTCCTTGGCGTGAGGTGCGTAACCCTGATATTGCCCGGTTTATGGGTGAACCTGGGGGCCGTATTTTTGGTGGTACGGCCTGGGATTTTGCTTCTGACCGCAAGTTCCGGGGTGAGGGGCTTGATCTTCTGGTGATTGATGAGGCTGGGCAGTATTCTTTGGCGAATACTTTGGCGGTTGCTCGTGCGGCGAAGAACCTGCTGCTTCTGGGCGATCCGGCTCAGTTACCTCAGGTGACGCAGGGTACTCACCCTTACCCGGTGGACGAGTCTGCCTTGGGTTGGTTGTCTGCCGGGCGTACGGTTTTGCCGGAGGAGTTCGGCTATTTTCTTGATGTGACTTGGCGTATGCACCCTGCCTTGTGTGCCCCGGTGTCGGCTCTGTCCTATGAGGGTCGGCTGACGTCCGCTCCTTCGGGTACTGAGCGGTATTTGGAGGGCTGGGAGCCGGGGGTCTATCTGCGTACGGTAGAGCACCGGGGTAATTCAACAGCGTCGGTTGAGGAGGCCGCTGAGGTGGTGACTTTGGTGCGGCGTTTTCTGGGGCATGTGTGGACTCCTCACCTGGCGGCCCCTGAGCAGGCGGCGCCCTTAGCCCCTTCAGATATTATTGTGGTGGCCGCCTATAACGCCCAGGTTGATACTATTCGGGCGGCCCTGCTTGAGGCAGGTTTGGCGGACGCCGAGGGCGGGTGTGTGCGCGTGGGTACGGTGGATAAGTTCCAGGGGCAGGAGGCCCCGGTGGTGCTGGTGTCCATGGCTGCGTCGAGTGCCGGTGATAGTCCCCGTGGCACTGATTTTCTGCTCTCACCGAACCGGCTGAATGTGGCCTTATCTCGTGGCATGTGGGCGGCGGTGGTGGTCTGTTCTACCCGGTTCACCGATTTTATGCCGATGACCCCGGAGGCTCTGGCCCTCTTGGGTGCTTTTATTCGTCTTGAGCAGGCGGCTCTACCTTTCCCCGACCAGGGGGAGGCAGGTGCCAGCACCGATACCCCCACTGTTAGGAGTTAGTATGGCCTTCTCCCCTACTCACCGTAAGCGTTCTCCCTATCTTTTTCATTTTGAGGGGCAGACTGTGGCCCTGGGTGAGCCCCGCTATTTGCAGCGTATCGATGAGCGCCTGCGCGAGCAGGGGTATGCCACCAGGCCAACCTACTGGGATCAGGCTTATCTGGCTGACCTTGCTGCCTTGAACCCCGAAGAGACAGGCCAGGACCAGTTTGCGGCCCCCAGTGACCCGGCTCAGCTCAATAGTGTGGGGGTCTCGTGTAGTAGTAGTGAATTCTGGTCTGCCATGTGTGCCCGCAGTTTTGAATCCACGCCGTGGGGCGGGGAGGGCGATACCCTCTACATGCCGCAGCTACCTGATTGGTTGGAACGCACCCGGGCTTGGGCGCTTGATCCTCTTGCCCCTCATGACGGGCCGGGTGACCCTGACCCGGCTGGTGGCTGGGTGCGGGTAAGAAGCCAGCAGGGGGGCGGGGCCCCCTTGGGGCTTTTTCAGCTGACCAGCCCCAACTATTTCTGGGTTTTTGGGTCGGCACCTGACCTTAAGCAGGTGGTTCACTTGTGCCGGGATTTGGGGCGTGATCTGGCTGGTTTCGATACCGCTACCGCCTACCTGGGCTACGATTTGACCTGTAGTAGCATCAGGCTGCCGATTGAGTGCGCCCAGCCCTTACAGGAGCAGCTTCTTATGGCCGGGGTGGACGCTGAACCCCTGCTCTGGGGTGAGGGTTAGTTTTCTGCCCGGTCACTCTAGGGCATACTGAGAAGCATGTTTGTACTGACCTTTATTGCCCGCTCGCCCCAGGGCCCGGTTCAGGCGCACCTTGCCGACCTGGAGAACCGGCTGGAGCAGCTGGCCCCTGCTATTGCTTTTACCCGCACCTACCCCGATGAGTTGCAGGGGGCCTTTGATAACGCCCAGGACGCCCTAGCCGCAGCCCTGTTAGGGGCCAGGTTTACCCGGTTTTGGGTGGGCATTGGTGCCGGCGAGCTGGTACGGCCGCGCTTCGCAGCGGCCCTGGGCGCTGTATCTACCCCGGAGTGTTCTGGTGCGGCTTTGAGCCTGTCACGTTCGGCAGTGGAGCAGGCTCAGACTGGTGCCCCGCCGCGCGGTATCTGTGTGCACGCCCATGACCGGGGGGTCAGGGCAGATCAGGTAACTGGCCTTTTGCGTCTGCTCTACCGGGTGGCGTCCGCCCGTACCGAAGCTGAGTGGAGGGTGCTTGATTTGCTGGTGCCCGGTGTGCGCGGGCAGCAAAAGGCGGTGGCCCAGGCCCTGGGTATTACGTCCCAGGCGGTGAGTAAGACCCTGGTGCGCTCCTACTGGCATGAGGAGTTAGCATCCCGTGACCTGATTGCTGAACTTCTTGAGGGTTTAGAGTCCCAAGAATAGCAAGGCCCACAAGGGCTAGTAACTCAGGGGCTAGTGAAGCAGCAGGGAAATAGCCAGAATAACAGGCATAGACCCCAAGGTAGTGAGGAGAACAATATCCCTAGCGAAGGTACTTGCCACGTTATAGCGAATAGCAAAGTTATACATATTCTGGGCACTAGGAAGGGCCGCTAGAACCGTGGCCGCAAAGACATCGCTCTCACCCAGGTGGAAAACATAGCGAGCTAGTAGGTAGGCGACCAGGGGCATAAGAATATTCTTAAAACCTGCCGCGAGCACGGTCTCAAAACGCTGCCCAGGGGTATTGAGCACCCTAGACCCCCGCAGGGACATACCAAAAGCTGCCAGGATCAGGGGCACACCGGCCCCACCGAGAATACGGAAGGGCTCTATCACCACATCAGGCACCGGCAGGCCCAACAGATTAACCGCTAACCCCAAGGCAGAACCAATAATGAGCGGGTTTTTAATGGGCTGGGTGGCAACAGTTTTCACCGAAACCGCCCCGTGAGAAATAGCATCCAAAATTGAGAGCACAATAGGGGCAGCAATAAGAAGCTGAAAAAGCAGGATAGGGGCCACCTGGGCGGCGTCCCCCACAATATAGGTGGCTACCGGCAGGCCCATATTATTAGCGTTAATATAGCCGCTTGCTGCTGCACCGACAGTGACAGTACCAGCGTCCTTTTTGAGGATAAAACGGGCAATGAGCGCATAGAGCAGGGCAACTGCGCTGAAACTAAGAATTGCGACCGGTAGCCGACCAGAGAAAATAAGGTGCACATCAGCCCCGGCCATAGTGACGAACATGAGCGGGGGCAGGGCCACAAAGAAGGCAAAACGGTTGAGGGCCAGCGCGGAGTTCGGGCCGAGAATATCTAGGCGGGCCACCAAGTAGCCTGCCCCTACCACCACGGCGATGATGGTGAACCCTTCAAATACTGCCAGCATACGTGTCTTCTTTCCGCCCTGAGGCTATTGTCTAGCTCCTATGATTCTAGCTGGCAGGCCGTGGAGCGGTTGATGAAGATTCTCAGGTAGACTCGCTCAGCAAGCGGGCGCAGCAGGGAGCTCTTCAGGGCAAACAGCACCATAGATGAGCGCATTATTTCACCGGGTATGACGGGCCAGCTGGCGCCAAGCCGCCATTGCTTAAAGCAGGTCGCGCAGGATGGGGACCAGCCCGTCCTCGTAGACTGAGCCGGTGACGTCCGTAGCCAGTTCAGCTACCTCAGGTGCAGCCTGGCCCATGGCAACGCCGCGGGCAGCCCAGTGAATCATTTCCTTATCGTTTAGGCCGTCGCCGATAGCGATGGTGTGGCGGGGGTCCACGTGGAGTTTGCGGCGAATCTGCTCTAAGGCTGTTGCTTTAGTGACACCATGGGCGGCCACATCAAGCCAGGCGCTCCACCCCACCGCATAGTTCACCCCGTGCAAACCCGAATCGTAGATAGCACGCTTAAAATCAGCGGGGGTATCACTGGGTGAGCACACCACCACGCGCACCGCCGAGTTCATCGCCGCCATCTTAGTGCGAGTAGTTTTGACCGTGTTTACCCCAAATGACCAGTCCTCAAAATTGTCGGTGGCGTAGACGGTCCCATCAGGTGCCTCAAGAGCCAAGGACGCCTGCGGCAGCTTAGCTTTGAGCAAGGTGATAGCAGGTGAAGGGTCAAAGGTGACCTTGTCGATGATGCGGTAGCCAGCCTCCACGGCAGGGTCAATGCTGAGGGTCACCGCCCCATTGGAACTGACCGCATAGCCGCGGGTAAGCCCAATCATCCCAACAATAGGTAAGGTCGCGCACAGGGAACGCCCGGTTGAAATGACTACGTGGTGGCCAGCGTCCACGACCTCCTGCGCTGCCTTTTTGACGCCCTCGCTCATGGCGCCGTCGTGGTTAACCAGGGTGCCATCAACGTCGATAGCGATCAGGTACTTGGCGCCGTCCTCTTTTTGCCAGTCCGAGCGGCGCAGCGGCAGAGTTTGCATGTCTTTGATCTCTGAAATCATCGGTGTCTCGTTTCTCTCGTGTAGACCAGACTATACAAAAGCCGGGTTAAGGCAAGGTGAGCAGAGCCTTAAACAAGGAATCTGTCAATTACTACGCCCACAAGGGGCGTAGCTTGGACATGGGTGCCACTCTACGAGCAACACACCCATCCATACGGGTGATTGACGAACACCCTGCTCTACCTACAAGGCAGAGAGAAGATACTTATCCCTGATATTAATCGCAGCGTTCACATCAGCATTAGCAACAAACCCGCATAAGCGGCAGGCGAACGTGCCTTTGGAACGGTTGTTCTTTGCAGTATGCCCACAGGTTGAGCACCGCTGGGAGGTGTAGGACGGGTCTACGAGGGCAACGGTAATACCTAGGGCGTGTGCCTTGTAGGTAATGTCGAACTCTAGCTGTGAGAAGGCCCATTGGCCTAACCATGTGCGGGTGGTTTTGTTACGTTTGGCTTTGCGTATGCCCGTGAGGTCTTCAAGGACGATGGTGTGCAGGTTGGGGGTGTGTACGAGTTGTTTGGAGATACGGTGGTTGAGATCCGACATGAACCGCTTTTCTCGTCCGCTCATTGCCTTGAGGCGTCGTTTGGCGGAGTGAGTGCCTTTTTGTTGGAGCTTGGCCCTGGTGTGCTGGTATCTGCGTCGAATGGCCCTTACCTGCAAGGAAGTGTATTCACCTCCTTCACTGGTGACAGCGATTTTATACAAGCCCCGGTCTACTCCTAGCACTAGCCCATCTTCGACCGGTTTGGTGTTCTCGATACGGTAGATCAGGTTAATGAACCCCTGGCCGGAGCGAGTGATACCGATCTTGGCGGCGTTAAGTTTCGCACCAGGGTAGGTGGTGGTGAACCAGGTTGGGGTATCAGGTAGCAGTAGGCGTAGGCGCGGGGTCTTGACTCTGGTGGAGACGGTAAGAAGGTTGCCTCTGACACTAAAGAGTCTGGCGTCAAGCGGTAGGGTCTTTTTCCTGCGTACTGCTTTGAGCTGCCACTTCTTTTTAGGGTTGTTGCTATTCCAGGACTTCACAGCTGCAGCCCCCTCGCGTAGAACGATGGAGATGTACTGGGACGGCAAATCTGGGTAGGTCTGCCTCAAAGGGTGGTAAAGCTCTTTTTGGAGTCGTGTCCGGTTGGCGCTGTGGTTGGTGTTGCACCAGGTAACGACTTTGCCCCATGCCAGGTTGTACAGGTCAAAGACTGGGGTAAGAACCGCAAGCTGTTCAGCGCCCACGCCCAGGGGTAGGCGTAGAGTACGCACACCTACTTCCTGGGGTGGAATCAGAACAGTTTGACGAGTTTTCATAGAAACAATCCTATAGGATAAAAACATGGATATAAAGCGTAATAGCCACAGTGTTCACGAACTGGGGTATCACCTGATTTGGTGCACAAAATACAGGCATGAGGTACTGACCGGGGCCGTCGAAGTTCACCTCAAAAACATCATCGCCCAAACCTGCGCCCATTATGGGTGGGAACTCAAAGAAATCAAGGTCATGCCAGATCATGTTCACCTTTTCACCCAAGCAGACCCATCAACAGCACCAAGCCAGATAGCCGCAACCCTCAAAAGCATCTCGGCAGTCCACATCTTTACAGCCTTCCCCAAACTCAAGGGGAGAAAGTTCTGGGGCTCAGGTCTCTGGTCGCCGTCTACTTACTACGGTTCAGTGGGGCATGTGAGCGAGCAGACGGTGCGGCGGTATATTCAGGATCAGAAGAAACGGGGATGAGGGTCGGGTTTCCTCCCCGCCCACGAGGGGCGGGGAATCCACCCTCAAACAATCTTGAATACCCTCATGAGGCATAGCATGAATGCACTATTCCGCACTTTGCGAATGTTTTATTCCGCACTTTGTGATAGTTCTGTATATTTTTGTGTATGTCTTTAGCTGACCTATCCGATAGCACACAGAATTATCTCAAGATTATCTGGAGTATCACCGAGCATTCTCATGAGCCAGCCACCACATCAGAGGTGGCAGCGCGGGCTGGTTTACGGCAATCTACGGTTTCGGACGCGGTCAAGCGGCTGGTCTCCGCGGGTTTGGCTCTCCACCAGCCCTACGGAGGAATTGAGTTAACAGAGCAGGGTAAAAGCTATGCCCTGTCGATGATTCGTCGGCACCGCCTCATTGAGACGTTCCTGGTGCAAACCCTAGGGTATCGCTGGGACCAGGTGCATGATGAGGCTGAAGTACTAGAACATGCTGTCTCTGACATGATGATTGACCGCATCGATGCCCTACTGGGCTACCCACGCCGTGACCCCCACGGAGACCCTATTCCGTCCCCCGTAGGTGAGGTGGAGCAGCTATTGTCTTTGACACTCGCTGATTGTGCCCAAGGGCAAGGGGCCGGGGCAGAAGTGGTTGTTGAGCGGATCCCTGACGATGATCCGGCTCTCCTACGCCTGCTAGCAGAATCTGGGGTGGTGCCCGGTGCAGTGCTGATCCTCGCCAAGAATCAGCAGCAAGAAGACATGATTTCTTTTGCCCTGGGAACAGGTCAGGTGATGGTCTTAAGCGCTGAGATAGCACACGTAGTAATGGTCTCCCCTCGCCCCAGTGCGCACCCTGAATCTTAGGCCGCTACTGCCCGCCGAGCACGCAGCTGGGCAAGCACCCCATGGCCAGGAGCAAACAGATAGGCCACGCTAAAGAAGAAGCCCAGGACCAGAACCACAGAGCCACCAGCCGAGACATCAAAAGCGTAGCTCAGATAGAAACCCGTCACAGCCCCCACCACCGAAACCAGCGAAGAAATCACCAGCATAGGGGTGAAACGGTCAGTCAGCAGACGCGCAGTAGAACCAGGGATAACCAGCAGGGCAACAACCAGAACCACACCCACAATTTGAAGGGCTAGCACCGAGGTCATAGCCAGGGCCACCAGCAGCAGCCCTGACAGAAGGCGCGGGTTAAGCCCGATAGCGTGAGTGTAGCTAGGGTCAAAAGCGTAGAGCACCAAATCACGGCGTTTGACCATGAGTACGGTGATAACAATAAAAGCTAGCCCCGCAATCTGGGCAACATCTGACCAGCTCACACCCAGCACGTTACCAAAGAGAATGGAATGTAAATCTGTTTGTGATGGGGTAATAGATATCAGCACCAGGCCCAGGGCGAACATAACGGTAAAGACGATGCCGATAGCAGCGTCCTCACGGATTCGACCCCGGCGCCCCACCGCCCCGATCAAACCTACAGCGATAAGAGCAACAATGATAGCCCCCAAGGAGAAGGGCACCCCAAAGATATAGGCTAAGACCACACCGGGTAAGACAGCGTGTGAGATAGCATCGCCCATGAGGGCCCAGCCCATGAGAATAAGCCAGCAGGAAAGTAAGGCACAGACAAGGGCAGCGATGACCGTAACGATAAGCCCGCGGTGGATGAAGCCGTAGGTGAGAGGTTCGATAAAGAACTCATGCATGGTGAGGCTCCTGGGGGTAAGAGGGCGCGGGGTTAAGGTTTGTGGCGGTGTAGCTGGCTGGCGCTAAGGGGTTCATGCCAAAGGCGCGGACGATATTCTCAGGGGCTAGCACCTGCTGGGGTGAGCCGGTCATCAGCACCTCGTTACGCAGCAAGATAGCGGTATCTGCAAGATCGGCCAGGTGGGCTAAATCGTGGGTTGAGATGAGAATTCCTGCCCCACCTTCTTTAAGTTCCTTGAAGAGGGAGATGAGCATTGTTTCGCTGCGTTTATCAACACCCGCGAAGGGCTCATCTAGCAGGAGCAGGCGGGCGCCTTGGGCTAGGCCACGGGCGACGAAGGCGCGTTTGCGCTGGCCCCCTGAGAGGTTGCCTATTTGTCTATCGGCTAGGTCGGTGAGACTGACTCGTTCTAGGGCCATATCCACAGCGGCTCGGTCTTTTGCTGTGAGTCTGCGGGTGATTCCTAACCGCCCGTAGCGCCCTTGGCTAACGACGTCCCTTACGGAGACAGGGAAGGTAAAGTCTATATCTTCATTCTGGGGAACGTAGCTGACGATACCTGCCTTGCGGGCTTGGGCTGGTGTGAGCCCGTCAATGAAGACGCGCCCGCTGGTGGGTACTACTCCCATGAGAGCTTTGAAGAGGGTAGATTTTCCAGACCCGTTCATGCCGACTAGCCCGCAGATGCTCTTGCTCTCTACCTGCACAGAGGCAGACGTGAGGGCTTTGACGTCCCCGTAGCTGACGGTGAGGTCCTGGGCTTCCAGCAGGGCTGAGGTGGGGGTATGGCCCTGGGTCTGCGGGCTAGGTCTGCGCATGGTGGTTTCTTTGTCTCTTACTGGTGGGTGGAGCCGAGGGCTTCTGCGATGAGTTCGGCGTCGTAGCGGATAAGGTCTAGGTAGGTGGGTACGGGGCCGCCTTCTTCTGAGAGGGAGTCAACGTAGAGGGCTCCTGCATAGTGTGCCCCGGTTTCGTTGGCTACTTGTTCCATGGAGCTGGATGAGACGGTTGATTCGCAGAATACCGCCGGTACCTGGTTTTCTTCTACGGTGTCAGCTATTTCTCGAATGCGGCGTGAGCCGGTTTGCCCGTCTGAGTTAACGGCCCAGAGGTAGGCTTCTTCCAAGGAGGCGTCATGAGCCAGGTAGGAGAAAGCTCCTTCGCAGGTGACCAGCAGGCGCTGCTGCTCAGGGAGGTCTGCCAGTTCAGCTACTAGCTGGTCGTGGACCTTTTGGAGTTCTTTTTTGTAGGCTTCGGCGTTGGCGGTGAAAGCGTCAGCGTGTTCGGGGTCGAGCTGGGAGAAAGCTTCGGCGATGTTATCGACGTAGGTTTGGGCGGCAAGGGGGCTCATCCAGGCGTGGGGGTTGGGTTTACCAGCCCCGGCATCTTCGGTGATGGTGATGGGGTCGATGCCTTGGGTGACGGTGACGCTTGGGGCCTCGGAGTCGTGAAGGAACTGGTTGAGCCAGGTTTCGAGGTTGAGCCCGTTGGCTAGGATCAGGTCGGCGTCTGCTGCCTTGCGGACGTCTGAGGGGGTGGGCTCGTATTCGTGAATTTCTGCACCGGGTTTGGTTAAGGATTGGACGTCGATGTAGTCGCCGCCGACGTTTTGGGCGATGTCGGCTAGGACGGTGAAGGTTGCCAGTACCTGGGGTTTGTGGGAGGACGCTTCTGTGGAGTTGGGGGCGCAGGCGGAGAGCAGTCCGGTGGAGACGATGGCTACTGTGGCCATGAGGGTGCGCAGGCGGGATGGTCGCTGTGAGCGGTGAGCTGGGGGGAACTGTGTCATGGGGAGCTCTTTCGTGTTACGTGGTTGGCGTTAGGTAGGTTGTGGTGGGGAGAGGGGATGTCTTCTTCACCGCCACCATCATAAGTTCGTCTAGACGAACTTTCAAGAATATTTGCATTTTTGACACCCCAATAAAACCCACCAAAATCCACGCAAAAGACTCAGGCCCACCCCCTCACCTGCCCCACACGGGCAAGCAAGAAGGTGAGCCTTAGCTACCAGATAGACTATCTCGCTTTACTGGACTACCGGAATAACCTCTAGCCCACCCATATAGGGGCGCAGGGCCTCAGGGATACGAACCGAGCCGT
>JAXFPK010000013.1:0-4654 GCA_034179845.1 Rothia sp. (in: high G+C Gram-positive bacteria)
AGAACCACCACCCAACACCTCAGCCCTCACCCGCGCAACCTCCTCAACACACCTAGCCCGCTCCATCTTGGCCACCTGCTCCCACTCAGCAGCCCTCACCTGCCACTGACCCACCAAAGCCTCCAACTCAGCCACCCGCTCAGGCAAACCACGCGCACCACGAGCAACCTCCAAACTCCGCCCCCGCGCGTGCACATACTGCTCCTCCAACCGCGCTGCCACAGCATAAGAACGCTCTAACTGTCTCTTCTGCTGCTGAACCTGCTCTTCTAACTCAGCAACCCTCTTCCGCAACCCTTCGACTTCACCAGCGATCTCCTTGCGCGCCTTACGCACCTGCCGACCCACAGCCACCATCTGCTCATACTCGGTGTACTCCCGATTCGCCTGCACCCATGCAGCAATCTGCTCAAAAGAACCCAAAACCTGCGATAGATGCACAAAATCCTGCGGTGACATCTCCGTTTCTATCGGTACGCTGGCGCTCTCCCCATTGACCGGCCCGTACTCGGCTTGGGCAAGCTGAACCAGCACCCGCCCCAGTATGTGGGCTATCTCAGCCCGTTCGGTACGGGGAATTTTGCGGTCATTGAGGCAAAACCCTAATTCCTTCAACAGGTGAGGAATTACGCGTGCAGGGTCAGAGCGCAGATAGTCCTTCATCTGCTCTTTGTTGGGTTTGATGTAGCGGATAACGGGGGCAGGTTCGGGGGTAATTTCTACTGGGCTTGCGTGTATCAGCCGTACTGGGGTGTTGGTGTCTTGGGCATATTTGCGGTGGGCGGCTGCGTATTTGCGGCAGGTATCGGTGCAGTAAATCGGTGGGCGGCCGGGGCCTTTTTCGTAGTAGAAAACGGTGTGGCAGTAGGGGCAAGTGCGGGTTTCTTCAGCGGGGCTGTGAGGTGGTGTCATGGGGGCTATTTTATTTCGTCATGTCGATATTGACGATAGGCGAAAACGAGATAGTACTTCCTGAGTCACTGGGTGCAAGAGGTGTGACGGTTCATCGGCGCTTTGCGCCGGGGTCGTCCGCGCACATTGTGTGCGCGCGGTTTTACACATGAGACCAGCGGGCCGTGTACAAAATCAGGCAGAAGGGTGCGAGGAACGAGTACAGAAGGGCCTGAGATTTTTGTGCGGGGGTTCTGGGTCGATTGAGGTGAAACCGGCAGGGTTGGGCGTGCGTTTTTGTCACGGGCAGGGAGGGTCAAACGAAGTTTGGCATACGTGCCTGACTGTCTGACTCGTTATCTGCAACCGGGACTGTTGCCCTGGGCATGCAGTTCAATGCCAGACGTGTGTTGCATTTTTCTGCGTATGCCCTGGTTCTTGCTGTTGCTCTGGGGTAGCTCTTGATGCGTTGGTATTGGCTTATGATGTGGCGCTTGCCCTCGGTGATGTTTCCTCTGGGTTTAGCTCATGTTTGGTATCTGCTGTGATCCTGGCTTTTCTGCTCTTGCTGAGGCTCTTTAGCCTGTGGGTTTGGGTATAGCTTGTGGTGACTCTGAGCTGCTATTGCTCAGCTAGTTTTTCCTGCCAGATTGCTTCTGCAATACGAGGGCGCCGGTGCTTCTCCCACCAAGGCTCAACACCTTCGGCTGCTTCCTCAACATCAAAACCGTACTCTTCGAAAGTACTTTCCAGGTCTCCTACCAAGGCCTGGGCCAAGTTGTCAGAAGAGCGGTCAATGCGTTCACCCCAGGTAATGAGCATCGTGGCAAGCTGGCCAACTAGTTCAGCTTCAGCTGCGCTTGAATCGGGCATATGAGCTGCACCTTCGGCTACTTCTTGCAAACGGCGTTCGATAGTAGCAGGGCCATGCTGGGCAAGCATCTCCTGCCACTGAGGTTGCTCCATAACCACCAGGAGCGCACGGGTAGCCAGGCGCAGGTAGTTACCGCGGCTTCGGTTTGTTGTAGCTTCCAAGGCATCTAGGCGGGCAATGGTGGCTGGGTCTAGGCGGGCTGAGACAACTTGACCAGAGGGGTGACGGGGTTGTTTGGAAGTTGGCATGGCAGGTTCCTCGTACTCGGGTAAACAATGTTTACGAGTACACAGGGTAGCACCAAGAGGGCCGCTTTCGCACCGAGGGAGGGTAACTACCTGATTAAGTTCAAAAGCTAGTTGGGACACACCGGGGTAAATCCAACCTGGGACACCCCCACCATGCTCTACTAGAAACCATGACCTTCGAGAACGTCTTCACAGACCACTGGCTACCCGCCAAACCCCTGTGCGCCAACCGCAAAAACGGTTCCTACAAGCGCCAAACCCGCGCCCGCGCCCTCGAACACGCCTACATCGAAACCAACCCACTCGCCATGCAGTCCCTCATCGTCACCGACCACGACGGAGCAGACGCCGACTACATCGCAGACCTAGCAGGCCTCCCACAACCCTCCTGGGTAGCCATGAACCCCCACACCCGTAGCGGGCACATCGTCTACGCCCTCAAAGCCCCTGTTTGCCTGACTGATGCAGGGCACCGCGCCCCAGTGAATCTGCTGGCACGCGTTGAGCAAGGACTGACAGACGTTCTCGGCGGGGATATCGGCTACGGCGGGAGAATCACCAAAAACCCCACCCACACCGCCCACATGCCCCTCTGGGGCGCCTCAGAAGCCCTCTACGGGCTCAAAGACCTTGCTAAGGCCCTAGGAGACGTAGGAGCCCTCCCAGCGCCTCACAGGAACGCTCAGACGGTTCTGGACTCCACGGTGGGCAGGAATGTCGCCTTGTTCAACCTCACCCGCCAGTGGGCCTACAGGGCGCGTTTACGCTACACGGACTTCACCGAGTGGTCAGAGACGGTGTACGCCTTTGCTTCGATGAAGAATGCTTCGGTGATTGCTGATGAGTTTTCTCGTGGCCCAATGAGTGAGGGTGAGGTTGCTCAGATTGCTAAGTCGATTGCTTCGTGGGTGTGGGTAAAGATTACCCCTGAGCAGACGGAGGCTAACCGCAAACGATGGGGCTCTTCACTAGGTAGTAAATCTGGGGAAAAGCGCCGACAAAAAATGAATTCCCTCATCGAAGACTTACGAAAGGCTGACAATGGTCGCTGAGAACCCGGTGCGTCGTAAAAAAACAGCCCGAGAGTTAGCCGAACAATTAGGTATTAGCCAAAGCACTGTTAGGCGTTTAATGGCTGAGCCACGGGCTGACTACCTGGCCCGCGCGAATACCAAGCGTGAGCAAGTTGCAGAACTTCGTGCACAAGGGTTATCTGTTAGAGCTATTGCCAACAAGTTAGAGATTTCTAAGAGCACTGTTGGGCGTTATGTTCAAGAATATGAAAATAAATTAGCTATAGAGGCTTATTCATAGGGGAATCCCCCCCCATCCGCTTATGAATAAGCCTCGTGACAGAGTGTTTCAATTCAACTTCAAGGATGGGAAGTAAAAAATAATTATTTCCTACGTGACGCATTCCAAATTATAATCGCTGTTGTTACTGCAAGCATAACAGGTAAGGCTATGACAGCAAACTCCTGACTAACAAATTCATTCTCAACCCCCCAAAAAATAAAATAAGTTGATACTGCTAAAACCACTAGAAGTAGAGTTACTCGTTTATTTCTACTCATTACGATATTCTCCTAAGTAAGCTTGCAAATCATATTAGATCCGGCTATTCTGTATGGTAGCGAAGAAAGGACTAACAATGCTATCAAAGAAGAAGCTAGGAATTATCGGTGCATCCTTTGCACTAGTTGCTGGATCTTTTTCCGCTATGACTCCCGCCAACGCTGCCGTGTGCGGATACTACCATGCATGGGAAGACTTCGAGGGAATAATCGAATTCAAGGTAGCCGTGAAGGGCATTAGCTTCGATGTAAGGCCTTTCGACGGAGAACGTCGAGTTGGCATGTACAATCACTGCACCGACGATGGAAATAACGTCAAACTTAAGCTAAGTACCGCAGATGGAGATAAAGAGGCCTGCGTTCAGCCGGGAGTGACCCGCCTAGGGTATGTTGACCGCGATGCTAAAGTTACAGACGCTTATGCGATTGGTAGTTGTTAAAGATGAATAAAAAGAAAATACTAGCTACCTCTTTTATTGTTTTCACTATGGGATTCGGAGCTATCACTCCCTCCTATGCTGAAGAAATTCAACGTCCATGTGGTTTCTCACCTGTGGGAACATCAAATATTGGTGGGGGAGAAAATGATGGGCATTATGAAAAAGCAATCTACAACCACTGCACAGACGACGGGAACAACGTCAAGATACAAATTGATTACACATATGCAAACGACACATTTTGCGTAACCCCAGGAGAAACAGAATTTAGAGCTAACCCAGACCTAGGTGCTATTAAAAATATATTTTCGATAGGATCCTGCTGACTACTCTGAGGAACCCAGAACTTAAAGTTCTGGGTTCCTCATTTCTATCGTCAGGGTGCTAGGCGGCAACACCACCCCACAGGCAACCAAGCCACCCGCCGAGCCCTGACGGAGCACCACCCAACCCAACCACCACCAACTACACACCCCTAAAAAACGAAGAACCACCACCCAACACCTCAGCCCTCACCCGCGCAACCTCCTCAACACACCTAGCCCGCTCCATCTTGGCCACCTGCTCCCACTCAGCAGCCCTCACCTGCCACTGACCCACCAAAGCCTCCAACTCAGCCACCCGCTC
>JAXFPK010000018.1:0-4411 GCA_034179845.1 Rothia sp. (in: high G+C Gram-positive bacteria)
TGCCACACCGGCACCACCACTTGTTTTCAAGCGGGCGGGCAGTTACCTGCTGTGACCGGCGTCCGCCCCGAATAGTCCTATAGCCACACCAGAACCAGAGGAAATCATGCACGACTTGGGAATCGTCGAACCGACCTTAGAAGAGTTCCGTGAACTAGCTGCCAGCTGCCGCGTCATCCCGGTGCGCGTCAAAGTTCTCGCCGATGCCATGACCCCCATCGGCATCTACCGTTCCCTGGTCGCCGCCGACGGCACCCCCGCCCCCGGCACCTTCCTACTGGAATCAGCTAACGAGCAAAAACAGTGGTCCCGCTACTCCTTCATTGGTGCATCTAGCCGCTCCACCCTCACCACCAAGGGCGGGCAGATCCTCTGGCAGGGGATTACGCCCTCCGGCGCGCCCACTGAGGGCGACCCCGTTGAGGCTATCCGCCAAACCCTTGAGATGCTACACACTGAGCCGCTTGATAACCTGCCCCCGCTCACCAGCGGCCTGGTCGGCTACATGGGGTGGGATGTGGTGCGCCACTGGGAGAAACTGCCCGGCGGCCCAGTAGATGACGTTAACCTGCCCGAGTTCGCCTTGAACATCGTCTCAGATATGGCTGTGCACGATAACGCCGACGGCACCGTCACCTTGATTGCTAACGCCATCAACTTCAACGGCACTAGCGAGAACGTTGACGCCGCCTACGCCGATGCGCTCTCTCGTGTGCAAGCCATGATGGGTAAACTGGCTCAGCCTGCCCCCGAATCTGTCTCAACCCTCAGCGGCACGGCGGACGTCCAGGCGCAGGTAGCACAGGTCAAACACACCTGGGCAGAACAAGGCTTCCTAGATGCTATTGAGAAGTCCAAGAAAAACATTATTGACGGCGACGTCTTCCAGATCGTGATTTCCCGCCGTTTTGAGGCTGAAAACCGGGCTAGCGCACTGGATGTTTACCGGGTGCTACGCCAGTCCAACCCCTCACCTTATATGTACCTCTTTAACTTTGAGTCCACTGAGGATGGTGAGCCTTTCCAGATTGTAGGCTCCTCACCTGAGGCTCTGGTCACTCTCAAAGAGGGTACTGCCACCACCCACCCCATTGCCGGGTCGCGTCCGCGCGGGGCAACCCGCGAAGAGGATCTGGCCCTGGCTGAAGAGCTCCTGGCTGATGAGAAAGAACGCTCTGAGCATCTCATGCTCATTGACCTGGCCCGCAACGATCTTTCCCGCATCGCGGTTCCCGGTAGTGTCAATGTCACCCAGTTCATGGAAATCGAGCGTTTCAGCCACATCATGCACATCTCATCTGAGGTGCAAGCCCAGCTGGCTGAGGGCATGAACGCCTATGACGTGCTGCGGGTGGCCTTCCCGGCAGGTACTCTCTCAGGTGCCCCTAAGCCCCGTGCCATGCAACTTCTTGACGAATATGAGGTGAGCGCCCGCGGGGTCTACGGCGGTGTGTGCGGTTATTTCGACTTTGCCGGCAACATGGATATGGCCATCGCTATCCGTACCGCCGTGCTCAAGGGCGGGCGGGCTTACGTGCAGGCCGGTGCCGGTATCGTCATGGATTCAGTGCCGGCCTCTGAGGCCCAGGAAACCGTGAATAAGGCGGCAGCGCCCCTGCGTGCTGTGCTCACCGCATCGGGCCTGGCCCCACTTTCTGCTGAGGTGGCTCACTAGATGGGTGAGCCGCAGGCCCCCGCTACAGAGGCTTCCCCCACCCGCCCAGTACCGGGCTGGGCTGCACCTGCCCGCGTCATGCTAGGGTGCCTAGCTGTTGCTGCCGCAGCCTTTGTAGCTACCCTACCTACTTGGGTGCGTACCCAGGTGAGTACCGTGGTCTCCACCTCTACCCTGCACATTTCTGGTGCGGACGCTGCCCCCACCGTCTCTGCTCTAGCACTGGTTGCCCTGGTGGCCTCTGTGGCCCTGCGTATTGCTGGGCCCAAACTGCGTAAGGTACTGGCTCTAGCCCTGGTGGGCGTGGGGGTGGGTCTGGCGGTTGCCGCTTTCGGTGTGCACGCCGATCCGCAGGCTGCCTCGATGGCTCAGGTCAGCGCCATTACGGGCACCAATGCCCCCGCAGACTCCTACGAAGTGACCGTCCTGCCCCTGCTGTCTGCCGCCTTCGGCGTGCTGGTTGCCCTGGCCGGTGTGTGGGCTTTTGTTGCGACCTCCCACTGGAAGACCGGGCGCAAGTACGACCGGTCTGCCGCCCGGGCAGCCCGCGTGGCTTCTGCCGAAGAAACGGACGAGATCGATGCCTGGGACTCCCTGAGTGAGGGTAAGGACCCCACACAAGACTAGCTGCCAAAAGACCCTTCGAGTCTGCTGCGGGAGCCGGGGTGCAGCAGCACCACCTGGCTGATGAGTTCATCGCCCGACCAGGTGCTGCGCAGCAGGCGCAGGCAGGGCTCGGTGGGGTTGATCTGCAGGTCGGACGCCTGTGAGCTGGTGGGTAGTACCGCTTCGACGGTGTGCGTGCCCCGGGTAATAGGGGAGCACTGCCCCAGGTAAAAGTTAGGGGTAATGCGGGTGAAGTCCTGCTGGAGATAGTCGGGGATAGCCTGAGCGTTCACGTAGCGCTCTTCACGCTGAATCGGCAGCCCGTCATCGTAATGCACCAGCACGCTGTGGAAAACCCTCTCGCCCAGCTCGGGTGCTAGGCGGCGCTGGGCCTGGGCGGCCGGAATTTCTTCGAGGGTGAGAACCTTGCTGCTGTGGGTGTGGCCGCGTTCGGTGATTTCATCAGCAATATTGCGCACCTCAAAGAGGGCAGAAGATTTTTTGTGCTCTGCCACGAAGGTACCCACGCCGCGGGTGCGCACCAGCAGACCCTCCAGCGTCATTTCGCGGATTGCGCGGTTAACTGTCATGCGGGAGAGCCCCAGGGCGCTGGCTATTTCGTTTTCTGAGGGGATGGTTTCACCTGCGTCCCAGTGCCCGCCGGTGATTTGCTCGGTGATGATGGTTTTGAGGAGCTGGTAGGCGGGGGCCTTGAGGTTCTTGTGGTCAGCGAACTGCTGGGACAAGTCGGTGATTTTTTCCACGCCTACTCCATTGACAAGTGGTTGTATATACAAGAAGATAGGTGTGTGACCTTCTTCATCTTCCCACTGTACCGCCCCGGTGCGATCAGGTAAAAGCAAAGAACCAAAAGCTGGGAAGAGCAGACTATCATGTACAAAGGAGTAGACATGACCACCAGCGGCCCCCGCCCCGTCCGCGCCCCTCGCGGCCCTGAACTCAATACCCTTGGCTGGCAGCAGGAAGGTGCCCTGCGCATGCTCATGAACAACCTCGACCCCGAGGTTGCCGAGCACCCCGATAACCTGGTGGTCTACGGCGGTACCGGCCGCGCCGCCCGCTCCTGGGAGGCCTTCGACGCTATCGTCGCCACCCTCAAGACCCTCAAGGATGATGAAACTATGCTGGTGCAGTCCGGCAAACCTGTGGGCGTCTTCCGCACCAACGAGTGGGCTCCTCGCGTACTACTAGCTAACTCCAACCTGGTGGGCGACTGGGCTAACTGGGAGCACTTCCGCAAGCTCGAAGCCGAAGGTCTGATGATGTACGGCCAGATGACCGCTGGCTCCTGGATCTACATCGGCACCCAGGGCATTCTGCAAGGCACCTACGAGACCTTTGGCGCGGTTGCCCGCAAGCGCTTCAACGGCACCCTGGCAGGTACTATCACCCTGACCGCTGGTCTGGGTGGCATGGGTGGTGCCCAGCCCCTGGCCGTGACAATGAACGAGGGCGTAGCAATCTGCGTGGACGTTGATGAGTCCCGCGTTGACCGCCGCATCGACCACAAGTACCTGGACGTCAAGGCCCGCGATCTCGACCACGCCCTAGAGCTCGCCGTCGAGGCCCGCGACGCCAAAAAGCCCCTCTCCATCGGTGTGGTGGGTAATGCCGCCGAAATCTTCCCCGAGCTGCTGCGCCGCAAGGCCCCCATCGACATCGTCACCGACCAGACCAGCGCCCACGACCCGCTTAGCTACCTGCCCACCGAGGTTACCTTCGAGGACTGGAAGGCAGAAGCCGACCGCGACCCCGAGCTCTTCACCAAGCGCTCCCGCGAGGCCATGGCAGCCCACGTTGAGGCCATGGTGGGCTTTATGGACGCCGGTGCTGAGGTCTTCGACTACGGCAACTCTATTCGCGATGAGGCCCGCAAGGCAGGCTACCAGCGAGCCTTCGACTTTCCCGGCTTTGTGCCCGCCTACATCCGCCCCCTCTTTGAAGAGGGCCTGGGCCCCTTCCGCTGGTGCGCTCTTTCCGGTGACCCCGAGGACATCAAGAAGACCGATGCGGCTATTCTCGAACTCTTCCCCGAGAACGAGCACCTGGCGCGCTGGATCAAAATGGCCGGTGAGAAGGTTGAATTCCAGGGTCTGCCGGCGCGTATTT
>JAXFPK010000045.1:0-4593 GCA_034179845.1 Rothia sp. (in: high G+C Gram-positive bacteria)
GCAGTAAAAAGTCCGCCCCTCCAAGTACGGAGGGGCGGACTTTTTACTGTGTTAAGGGAAGAACCTTACTGCTGTGCGGCGGCTTCAGAGATACCGGTCAGTGCTTCAGCAAAGATGCGCTGAACATCGGTGGGGGAGGTCGCCTGGTAGGCTTCACCGCCGACGCTCTGGGCGATAGAAGTTAGAGCCTCCATGTCGGCCTCTTCAGAGATGCCAATCATGATGATGAAGACCGGGTTTTCAGGGTCTTGCTCTGCCTGAAGGGCGGCAATCAGTTCTTCTTCGCTGATGGAGGTTTCATCGAAGTTCTTACCGTCGGTTAGCATGATGACGGCGTTGACTGAACCGTAGTCGTAGTTTTCCTTAGCGGAGCGGAAAGCTGCCAGGGTGGTGTCGTAGAGGGCAGTGAAGCCGTGGGGGTTAACGGTTGAGGCGATCCCGGCGCCTGCTTCCTGGATCAGTTCACGCTGGGTCTTGCCGTCTACGGTTTCTTCAAGACCGCGTACAGGCAGGAGCTCTTGGTAGTCAGAGACAGTACCATCGGGCAGGGTGAGGTCGCGGGAGAACTTCCACAGGCCCATGGAGTCGCGGGCAGGGAAGAGCTGGGAGCCTGCCAGCACAGATTCAACGGTGATGTCCATGCGGGTCTTGTCGCTGCCGGGCTCCGGTGTGAGCATGGAACCTGACGTATCAAGCACGACCAGCGCGTGGAGGGGCGCTGACTGCAAGGAGTAAGAAGTCCACACCTGGGTGAGGATGTCCTGGTTGCTGGGGGTCAGCGAGGTAAAGCTGCCAGCACTGTACTGGCCCTCTAGCTCTTGACCGTCTGCGGGGCGTAAACCGGCGGACGCTAGGGCCTGCTTGCCCTCCTCGCTAGCCATAAAGTCGATAATCTGCTGGGCGGCGTCATCGATAGTGGCGTTCGTGCTGGAAGAAGCCTGGTAGAGGGGGTAGTTGAGCGTAAAAGAGCCGTCACCGGGGACGGTTGCGGTGAGCCCGGAATCTGAGTGGGCTGCTGCGTAGGCTGCGTAGTCGGCTTCGGTCACAATGACGGCGTCCTTGGTGCCGTTATCCACATCAGCTAGTAGCTCAGGGGCGCTCTGGGCGGCTTCGATAACACCGATGCTCTGGGCACGCAGGGCGGTGCCACCAATGAGGTCTTCAACGCTGACGGTGCCTGCTGATGCTTCAGAGATACCGGCAAGCAGGGCGGCAAATGCGCCGGGGTCTTCTTTAGGGTCCCCCATGCTGACGGTCTCTTCAGCGTGGAGAGCTTCTAGCCAGGTGTCGTAGCTGGTCTTGTTTTCTGAGACGATGACGCCGGGGGTCTGGGCTAAGGACTCTGCTAGGGGGGTGAGGCCGGTGCCGGCTTCGCCCATGGCTAGCTCAGCGCGGGCAGTGGAGTCAGGGATCCAGAGGTTGGTGCTTGCAGTCCCGCTGGCTGATTCGGTGACTATATCGCTGGCGGTCTTATCTGTGGTGATGTCTAGGGTGATGCAGGTTTCTTCATCTACCGGCATGGTTTTGAGGGCTTCTGCCATGGGTTCGGTAGTGGCGACTGTGACGGTCTGGGTGGTTGAGCAGGCTGCCGGTACGGCCTGGCTGCTGGTGGAGGGCTGGTTATCGCCGGTGACGTTGTTGTAGACGATAGCGCCACCGCAGAGCAAAATGACGGCTGCGGCGCCGGTCGCAATCCATTTGCGGCTGTTCTTCTTCTGGTTTTCAACGCGCTCTTGGCGGCGCGACTTGGTAATACTGGCCATTGCCTGGTGCCTCTTCCCTAATGCGGTGGTGGTGGGGGCGAGTGGGGTTTTCCTGGAACAGGTGCGTCTGCAAGGTGCTCGCCGGGCACTACGATGAGTGGGGTAGCGCCCATAGTTCGCCCTTTAGTGTAGCAAGAAAGCGTAATAGCAGCATTGTCTAATTTTCCTGAAAATTATCTCAAACCTGCCGCGGGAGCGGGTTCTGGCTAGCTAGGTCACATACACTTATAAGCAGAGTGCGCTTACCTGCGCCGCTCGGTTTAAAGCCTCACGTAATCTTCTGTATCCCTCCTGTGAATCGCAGAAGAAACTGAATCACCATACTCAAGGAAGTGGCATGACCAACCTTTCACATAACGTCACCAACCTGCCTCTAGCTGAGGTAGACCCCGAGGTCGCTGAAGCTATCAAGCAAGAGCAGGGCCGCCAGCAGAACACCCTGGAAATGATTGCCTCAGAGAACTTTGCCCCCCGCGCTGTTCTTGAAGCTCAGGGCTCTGTTCTGACCAATAAGTATGCCGAAGGCTACCCTGGGCGTCGCTACTACGGCGGTTGTGAATTTGTTGACGTAGTGGAGCAGTTGGCTATTGACCGCGCTAAGGCCCTCTTTGGTGCTGATCACGCTAACGTGCAGCCTCACTCCGGTGCCCAGGCTAACAATGCTGTCATGCATGCCCTGCTCACCCCCGGCGATAAGATTATGGGCCTGTCCTTGGCTCACGGTGGTCACCTGACCCACGGTATGAAGCTCAACGTCTCAGGGAAGCTTTACGAGGTTGTCGCCTACGGTGTGGATGAAGAAACCGGCCGGGTTAACATGGATGAGGTTCGTGAACTGGCACTGGCTGAGAAGCCTCAGGTCATTATTGCTGGCTGGTCAGCTTACACCCGTCAGCTTGATTTCGCTGCCTTCCGCGCGATCGCTGATGAAGTAGGAGCCTACCTTTGGGTCGATATGGCCCACTTTGCTGGACTGGTTGCCGCTGGCCTGCACCCCAGCCCCGTCCCCCACGCCCACGTGGTTTCATCGACTGTGCACAAGACTCTGGCTGGGCCTCGTTCTGGTTTCATCATGTGTATTGAAGATTTGAAGAAGAAGATTGATTCGGCTGTCTTCCCCGGCCAGCAGGGCGGGCCTCTCATGCACGCCATTGCAGGTAAGGCTACCGCCTTCAAGATCGCTGGTTCTAACATGTTTAAGGACCGCCAGGTGCGCACCCTTGAAGGTGCAAAGATTCTAGCTGAGCGCCTGAACCAGGCTGATATGGCAGAGGCCGGTGTAAAGGTTATCTCCGGTGGCACCGATGTTCACCTGGTCTTGGTTGACCTGCGTGATGCTGAGATTAACGGACGTGAGGCAGAAGACCTGCTGCATGAAGCTGGTATCACCGTCAACCGTAATGCTGTGCCTAACGACCCCCGCCCGCCCATGGTGACCTCCGGTTTGCGCATCGGTACCCCTGCCCTGGCAACCCGCGGTTTTGATGCAGAGGCCTTCACCGAGGTCGCTGATATTATCGCTGAAACCCTCAAGCCCGGTGCGGACGTCGCTGCCCAGCGTGAGCGCGTCACCGCCCTGTGCGAGAAGTTCCCCCTCTACTCCGGTATTGAGGAGTGGTAAACATGCCGCAGATCCTTGATGGCACCGCTACCGCCGCCCAGATTAAGAGTGAACTGGCTGAGCGTGTAGCTGCTCTAAAGGAAAAGGGCATTACTCCCGGCCTGGCAACTGTGCTGGTGGGCGATGACCCTGCTTCCCGCTCCTATGTGGGCGGTAAGCACCGCGACTGCGCTGAGGTCGGTATCGCCTCCATTAAGGTGGAGCTACCTGAGACCATCAGCCAGGAGGACCTAGAAGCTGAGCTTGAGAAGCTCAATAATGACCCGGCCTGCACCGGCTACATTGTGCAGCTACCCCTGCCCAAGCACCTTGATACCAATCGGGTTCTTGAGAAGATTGCCTCCGAGAAGGACGCCGACGGCCTTCACCCCATGAACCTGGGCCGCCTGGTTCTGAATGTGGGTGACCCCCTGACCTCGCCTCTGCCGTGCACCCCTAACGGTGTGATTGAGCTGGTGGAGCGTCACGGTATTTCGTGGAAGGGTAAGAAGGTGGCTGTACTGGGTCGCGGTA
This sequence comes from Rothia sp. (in: high G+C Gram-positive bacteria), assembly GCA_034179845.1. Taxonomy (GTDB): domain Bacteria; phylum Actinomycetota; class Actinomycetes; order Actinomycetales; family Micrococcaceae; genus Rothia. Next base: position 3,898 of record JAXFPK010000045.1, read on the forward strand.
TTACCGTAGGCCGCCCCTTGGGCTTGCTGCTGACCCGCAAGGACGTCAATTCCACTGCCACCTTGGTACACACCGGCACTGAGGACGTCAGCGCCGCCCTACGCGATGCCGATATTATTGTGGCCGCTGTGGGCGTGGCTCATGCTGTGAAGGCTGACCAGGTGAAGGACGGCGCTATTTTGCTTGATGTTGGTGTCTCTCGCATTGAGGACCCTGAGACTGGTAAGAAGAAACTGACCGGCGATATTTCACCTGAGGCTGCCGCTAAGTCGAGCTGGTATTCTCCTAACCCTGGTGGGGTTGGCCCCATGACTCGCGCTATGTTGCTGGTCAATGTGGTTGAGACCGCTGAACGTCAGGCTGCCGAGAACTAGAGTCTCTGCAAGAATTGCCGGGTGCATGCTGTAAAGCCTCTGCACCCGGCGATTCTTATATGCGCTCATGTGCCTTCATGGAGCTACCTTCACCTAGTGGGGGGGAGGCTACCTTTTAACCTGTACCTCTAGGTCGTAGCGGTCGCCCCGGTAGAGGGTCTGGGTGCTTTCAACGGGCAGGCCGCGCAGGGTGTAGCCCACCTTTTCAACTCGCAGGGCTGCTGCCCCTAGCGGTACCCCTAACTGGGCTGCTTCTGCCTGGGTCAGATTGGTTGCTGCTACCCGTAGGGTTGCGGTTTCTACCTGAAAACCGGAGGCCTGC
>JAXFPK010000052.1:0-7968 GCA_034179845.1 Rothia sp. (in: high G+C Gram-positive bacteria)
GGGGGGGTCTTCCGCCCCCCCCCCCCCCCACCACTCTTCTTAGGGGGCTGCTAAGAAAGATTCTTAGTTTGAGCCGGTGATGGGGGGAGTGATGCCTGCTGCTACGGGGCGGGGGCATACGTTGAGAGTGGTGGGGCCACCGATAACGAAGTTCTGAGCACCGGTGCGGTTGCTGCCGTTACCCCAGGTGAGGGTGATGGTGTCAAGGGGCTCAGGGAAGCTCAAAGTGACGTTACCTGCAGTGGAGTTATAGCTCAGGTTGTTGCTAGTTGAGAGGGCGGTGAAGGTGGTGGTATCGCCGCTGGTAGAGATGGTGGCGCCACCGGTGACCAGGGGAGCGGAAGTTGCTACACCGTTGAGGGATGATTTGACAGTGAAAACATCCTGCCAGGGGCCACCACTGCCAGTGGTTCCCTGATCAACGTCACCAATATCAAAGGTGAAATTGGTGACAGGCTCGGAGAATCTCATGGTGATGGTAGTCTGCTGATTACCACCGGAGTAGCCGTTTTGGCCGCTCTGCAGGGTCTGGAAGAAGAGGTAGTCAGAAAAGCCTGAGTAGGAGGGGAAAGATACTCCGTCATTAGTAGGATACTTGGTGATGAGGTTCTGAGAGTTCGAGAGAGTAGGGCCTGATGAAGAGACGTGGGTGATGGTAAGCCTTGCCTTGCCGTCATTGGTCATGACGGAGCCTGTGTGGCGGTCACTGCCATTAGCTGCGACAGGGGTAGCGCGGACGAAGTTAGTCCAGGTAATGCCAGTGGAAGCCTCAGTGTTAGTGTTAGAGCAGACGTCCGGGCTAGCTGCGTAGGCAGGAATAGTAGTGGTAGCAACAACTGCAGGAGCAGCCCAAGCGGCTCCCTTAGCGAGTGTACGGCGTGAAACGGCCATGATAATCCTTCTAAAAATGGGTGATTTCTGCTTGTGGTAGCAAGGTTATGATGATTATTCCTGCCTTCTGAGAATTGGATACAAACAAAAATTGCATGCCCTCAGAGAAGAGGAAAAGGGTACAAAAAACCTGTTTTCTTTTAAAATATTAGTCGAAGATTAGGCACCATAAAAGTCTTTCAGACACCTAAAAACTAGAACCTTACATTACCGCCGTATTGAACAGCAGACCCAGTAGATAGGTTGCCAGGGCAGCCCCGTAGCCGATAGCTAGCTGACGCAGGCCCCGCTTGAAGGGTGAAGCACCAGAAAGCAGGCCCACCACCCCGCCAGTGACCATGAGGGCAAAACCTACCAGCAGCATAGAAATGAGCATGGCCGCCCCACCAGACATACCAAAGATGTAAGGAAGAATCGGGATAAGGGCACCAGAGGCAAAGAAACAAAAACTTGAGGCCGCAGCCCCCACATCGCTCCCCAGTGCGTCATGGGAGCCCTCAACTTCTTCCCCCTCACCTATCTCACGGAAAGACAGAGAGGGGTCACAGTCACATGAGAAGTAGCCAAAGCGTTCCATGGCGCGGTGGCGGGCGTCCTCTTCACTCATGCCACGGGCCTTATAAATCAGCTCAAGCTCATTCTGGTTAATATCGAGCTGATGAGCCACATCAAGAGTGACCTGGGTCGGCTGGGAGGCATCCAGAAGTTCACGCTGGGAGCGCACAGAAACAAACTCACCGGCCGCCATAGAAAGAGCACCAGCAAGTAGGCCCGCCACACCCGAAAGGAGCACCATAGAGCTGCTCACACCGGTGGCGCCCACGCCCATAATAAGGGCCGCGTTCGAGACCAAACCGTCATTGGCACCAAAAACTGCTGCACGGAAATTACCAGAGAGTTTCTCGCGCCCTGAGGCGGAGAGTGCACGCACAATCTCTTCGTGGATTGCCTCATCAGCAGCCATGGCTTCAGTGGCGTCTGAATCTTCTGCATAGGAGGAACGCCCCTCAGATCGCTGAGCCAGGGCAAGGACGAAAACAGACCCAAAATTTTTGGCAAGAAGTTCGAGGAAACGAGCAGAGATAGACGGGCGAGGTTCAGGTTGGGCATACTCACCTAGCAGTGTGCGCCAGTGCTCCTGGTGGCGGAGCTCAGCCTGAGCAACTTCTCTCAGAATTTCTGCTTCCTTGCCCTCAGCTCGATCCGCTAGAGCTGCGTAGATGCGTGCTTCGGAGATTTCTTCGGCAAGATAGCGGCGCCAGCGGCGAACCTGTGCGCTACTTGGCTGCTGGGAGGGAGTGCGGGGGGCGGCTTCTGACATGGCGTTTCACCTTTTCTCTGCTTTAAATATTGTAAAGGGCGGTTAATTGTGGTGCAAACAAGATTAATTGGCTTCTGGGCTGAGCAATGAGGTTCAGGAATGAATGTGCAGGAATGGTAATTATGTTTCTGCACATGGGAACACTTATTACCTTCTTTAGCCAGATACGGATTATTATGATTTATTCAGGATAAGCCTTGAAAAGGTGTGGCTAGATGCATAGTGTTAGATATAGACAATCTCCCCCGGGCTCGCCTGCCTAGCCCGGCAATCTAAGGATAGGAAAACCTGCTATGAGCAAGTACGCATCATTTACCGTCCCCGGCCTCACCGAAGAGTCAGGCCATCATGTAGCCGATATTCTGCAGCTTCGCCTGCATGCTCTGAACGACCTGCACCTGGTACTCAAGCATGCTCACTGGAATGTCGTAGGCCCCAATTTCATCGCTGTTCACGAGATGCTGGACCCCCAAGTCAACCTGGTGCGCGGATTCGTTGATGCCATTGCCGAGCGCATGGCCACCATGGGGGTAACTCCTAACGGCCTCTCAGGCGACTTGGTCGAAAAGCGCACCTGGGCTGAATACGATGTTGACCGCGCAGATGCTCTAACTCATATTCGTGCCCTGAACGAGGTCTACAACGTGGTGGTTGAAGACCACCGCGCCGCCATTGCCAAGGTGGGCGATAGCGATCCCATCACAGAAGATTTGCTTATTGGTCAGACCGCTCAGCTGGAACTCTTCCAATGGTTCCTGCGCGGGCACCTGGAAGATGGCACGGGAAACCTCAAATAAGCATAAATGCACCCAAGTTGCGCTAAAGGCGGGCCTATTACGTGATAGGCCCGCCTTTGCCATGCAGTAGCTCTATCGTCTACCTCTCGATGAGTGCCCGGATTTTGTCGAGAGTAAGTTCTGTATGGTCGTAACGGGCGTGGCCCAGATGCTCGGGCACCTGGACAATGCCGGGCACTACGACCACCTTCATGCCCGCTGACATGGCGCTTTGCGTACCAGAAATAGAATCTTCCACCGCAACACAGTAGGCCGGGTCAACCCCCAAATTGCGGGCTGCCAGTAGATAAGGCTCGGGGTCAGGTTTAGCATGAGTGACCTGCTCATCGGTCACAAAAGTCTTAAAAAGACCCTGCGGTGCTAGCTTGGCAGTATGAGTTGCAACCTCGGTCGTAGCATTGGTAACAATTCCGGCGGGGACGCCCGCCTCAGCTACCTGAGCCAGGAGCGCCTCAATGCCCGGTAGGAGCTCAAGGCGGGCGTCCTTAAGAAGAACTGACATCTTAGCTTTTAGCCGGTCATAGAGTTCATCAGCAGAAGCATCTGCACCAAGCTCCTGCATGCGAGAAAAAGTCAGTGCAGCAGGTTTGCCCAGGGTCATGAGCGTATCGTGTTCGGTCCAACTGGCCCCAAATTCGGCGGTCAGTGCGGTTTTAGCCTCAGCCCATAGGGGCTCGGTATCTATTAGGGTTCCGTCGTGGTCAAAGAAAATAGCTTCAAGTCTGCTCATAGGTATCAGCCTACCTGCCCGTCTGTAGTGGCTAGGGCTTGTGGGTGACTTTTACATTAAAGCTTGTCTGAATCTCTAGCACATGTAGGTTGAGTGTAGTAGACTCAAGTTAAGGCTTGAGTGAATCACACTCAACTTTGAACGAATAACCTACGCACAGAAAGAGAAGAATGAAGGCACAATTCACCACCAAGAGCCAAGAAGCGCTCTCGGCAGCCACCATGAACGCCCAAACAGCAGGCAACCCCACCCTCGACACACCCCACCTCCTCAAAGCCCTCATGGACCAACGCGGGGGAGTGGCAGTAGCCGTCCTTAAAACCGCAGGCCTAGACGTGGACGCCATCTCACTGGCGGCATCTACCGAAATCTCAAAGCTCCCCAAGGTAGAAGGCGCCTCAACCGCCCAAGCCCAGCCCAGCCGCGCCGTCCTAACCGCCATCCAAACAGCCCAAACCAAAGCAACCCAACTGGGCGACACCTACATCTCAACCGAAATTCTGCTCCTAGCACTTGCAGCCGGTGACGACGCCACCGCCCGCGCCCTGCACCAGGCCGGAGCCACCGAAAAAACCATTGAAGAAACCATTCCGATGGTGAGAGGAGACCGCACCGTGAACACCCCCGACCCCGAAGGCACCTTCGGTGCCCTAGAACAATACGGCACCGACCTAACCGCCGTCGCCCGCGAAGGCAAACTAGACCCCGTCATCGGGCGCGATAGCGAAATCCGCCGCGTCATCCAGGTGCTCTCCCGCCGCACCAAAAACAACCCCGTACTCATCGGTGAACCCGGCGTCGGTAAAACCGCCGTCGTCGAAGGCCTAGCCCAGCGCATGGTCTCAGGGGACGTCCCCGAATCCCTCCGCGGCAAAACCCTCATCTCCCTAGACCTTGGTGCCATGGTCGCCGGTGCCAAATACCGCGGCGAATTCGAAGAACGCCTCAAAGCCGTCCTCGAAGACATCAAGAAGTCCGAAGGGCAAATCGTCACCTTCATCGACGAAATTCACACCGTCGTTGGTGCAGGAGCCTCCGAAGGGTCAATGGACGCCGGCAACATGCTCAAACCCATGCTAGCCCGCGGCGAACTACGCCTGATCGGTGCAACCACCCTAGACGAATACCGCGAAAACATCGAAAAGGACGCCGCCCTAGAACGCCGCTTCCAACAGGTCTACGTGGGTGAACCCAGCGTCGAAGACACCATCGGTATTCTGCGCGGTCTCAAAGAACGCTACGAAGCCCACCACAAGGTCGCCATCGCAGACTCCGCCCTGGTCGCCGCAGCCAACCTTTCTAACCGCTACATCCCCTCCCGCCAGCTCCCCGATAAGGCCATCGACCTCATCGACGAAGCAGCCAGCCGCCTGCGCATGGAAATCGACTCAGCACCCGAAGAAATCGATGCCCTGCGCCGTGCCGTTGACCGCCTCACCATGGAAGAACTGGCCCTGGCCAACGAGACCGACCCCGCCTCCATCGAACGCCTAGAAGCCCTCCGGGCAGATATGGCCGACAAGAAGGAAGAACTGGACGCCCTCAACGCCCGCTGGGAAGCCGAAAAAGCCGGGCTCAACCGGGTCGGCGACCTCAAAACCCAGATCGATGAGCTACGCTCCAAGGCCGAAGTAGCCCAGCGTGAAGGCAACCTGGCCGAAGCCTCCCGTATGCTCTACGGCGAAATTCCCGCCCTAGAAGCAGAACTAGCAGCAGCCCAGCAAGCTGAGAGCACCGCCACCGAAGAGTCCATGGTCTCTGAAGAAGTCACCGCCGATGACATCGCAGAGGTCATCTCATCCTGGACTGGCATCCCCGCCGGGCGTATGCTCCAAGGTGAATCAGAAAAACTCCTGCACATGGAAGACGAACTGGGCAAGCGCCTCATCGGCCAGCGTCAGGCTGTCACCGCCGTTGCTGATGCTGTGCGCCGCTCACGCGCCGGTATCTCCGACCCCGACCGTCCTATCGGCTCCTTCCTCTTCCTAGGCCCCACCGGTGTGGGTAAAACCGAGCTAGCTAAAGCCCTGGCAGAGTTCCAGTTCGATGACGAGCGCGCCCTGGTGCGTATTGACATGAGCGAGTACTCCGAAAAGCACGCCGTGGCCCGCCTGGTCGGTGCCCCTCCCGGCTACGTCGGCTACGAGGAAGGTGGTCAGCTCACCGAAGCTGTCCGCCGCCGCCCCTACTCTGTGGTTCTGCTCGACGAGGTAGAAAAAGCCCACCCTGAGGTCTTCGACATCCTCCTGCAGGTACTCGATGACGGTCGCCTCACCGACGGTCAAGGTCGCACCGTGGACTTCCGCAACGTCATTCTGATTCTGACCTCCAACCTGGGATCCCAATTCCTGATTGACCAGAACCTCGATGAAGAAGCCCGCAAGACCGCTGTGATGAACACCGTCAACGCCAGCTTCAAGCCCGAATTCCTCAACCGCCTGGATGAGGTCATCATGTTCGAGCCCCTCTCAGCCGAGGACCTGGCCTCCATCGTGGCCCTACAGATCGACTCCATGGCCCGCCGCCTGGAAGACCGCCGCCTGACCCTAGACGTGACGGACGCCGCCACCGAGTGGCTGGGCCTGGCAGGCTACGACCCGGCCTACGGTGCCCGCCCTCTACGCCGCCTGGTTCAACGCGAAATTGGTGACCGCCTAGCCAAGGGAATCCTGGCAGGTGCCATCAAGGACGGCGACACCGTGCGCGTAGACGTCAACCCTGATGTTGCCGTCGACGGCCTGGTCGTCACCGCCCAGTAACCACCTAGCAGAACTGACCCTATAGTTTTTCTCTTGACCCTCCAGATTGTCTCGGGGCGAAGAGAAAAACTATAGGGTCTTTCTCTTTTAGACTAGGAGAGTGAACCAAACACAGCCCCACCCCGTGCCCGGGAAGCTCGATACGCGCTTTGCCGGGGCGTCCGCGTCCATTACTGCCCAAAAAGACATTGCAGCCACCCACGCCGCAGCCCTCCGCTCCATCGACAGAGTCGTCACCGAAACAACCCAGCCCACCGACCCCCAGCTAGCGGCGGACGGCATCAGCCACCTCATCGACAAGGGGCAGGTGCTGGCACTGACCGGGGCCGGCATATCCACCGGATCAGGCATACCCGACTACCGTGGCCCAGCCGGTTCCCTGCGCAACCACAGGCCCATGACCTACCAAGAATTCCGTTTCGATGAGGTAGCCAGGCAACGCTACTGGGCCCGCTCCTTCGTCGGCTGGCGGCACATGAACCGGGCCCGTCCCAACACTGCCCACTACCTACTAGCAGAGCTTGAAAACCAAGGAAAACTCACCGGCCTGATCACCCAAAACGTTGATGGGCTCCACACCGCAGCAGGCTCCCAAAAAGTTATCACCCTACACGGGGACCTCTCCCGCATCCAATGCCTTGACTGCGGAGCCAACGAAGGGCGCACCTCCCTCGACTCCCGAATCGACGCCGCTAACCCCGGCTACCTGCAGCGCCTCACCAGCAGCACCTTGCAGGTCAACCCCGATGGGGACGCAGAAATTGATACCCGCTTCATCAGCGACTTTCAGATGGTCGGTTGCCTCACCTGCGGGTCCACCAAACTCAAACCCGCCGTTGTCTACTTCGGCGAGCCCGTCCCAGAGACCCGCAAACAGGCCGTCAAAGAACTAGGGGAGAAGGCCTCATCTCTGCTGGTACTCGGTTCGTCACTTGCCGTCATGAGCTCCTACAAAATAGCCCTGGACTTCGCCCGGGCAGGTAAGCCCATCGCCGTCATCAACCAAGGCCCAGGCCGCGCGGATGCCCGCGCCACCTACCTCTGGCGGTCCGACGTCACAGACGCCCTCTACACTCTTACGCGTAAACTCAAAGACTCAAACTGAGTTTCTTACATCTCATGTGGCGAACAGGCAAGCAAAGACGCTCAAAAACATGTACCCTTAAATACAGAAAAGACTGAAAGTTTTTCTGGCACACCCTTGCGTATACGCGGGTGTCCAGATACGAGCGATAAAGAGGGGGTCTCGCCATGGGGCGCGGCCGTCAGAAGGCTAAAGCAACTCGGCAGGCTCGGGAGATGAAGTACTTCAGCCCCGACACCGACTACACTGCACTCGAACGCGAACTGAGCAAGAGCACCAGCTCAAAGCCCAAGACGTCTGGTTATCAGTACGATGACGAAGACGACTACGCAGAGTACGCAGACAAGTACGCCGACGATTATCAGGAGAAGTAACCCGCGTACCAC
>JAXFPK010000039.1:0-3665 GCA_034179845.1 Rothia sp. (in: high G+C Gram-positive bacteria)
TGCCTCTAGCGTCTCGGGGGTGACCTTGTATTCCTGGTCGGCTCCGGCGAAAACCTCGATGGGGTTACCGCCTGCAAGGCGGATGGCTTCGGGGTAGGTGGTCCAGTAGGGGGCGGGTAGGAGCACATCGTCGCCCTCATCAATGACGGTGGCAAAGGCCTGGTAGACGGCCTGCTTGCCGCCGTTGGTTACGATGACCTGGGAGGCGTCAACGTCGATTCCTGAGTCGCGCTTGGTTTTCTGGGCGATGGCTTCGCGTAGGGCCGGAAGGCCTGCTGCCGGGGTATAGCGGAAGTTGGTGGGATCTTCTAGGGCCTTGTGGGCGGCTTCTACGATGTAGTCGGGGGTGGGAAAATCGGGTTCACCTGCACCAAAGCCGATGACTGGGCGTCCTTGTGCCTTAAGGGCCTTAGCTTTAGCATCAACAACGAGGGTGGCTGAGGGGGCGATAGCGCCAATACGGCGGGATACGCGGGCAGTCATGGGGAGGTTCTCGCTTCCGTCCTGTTGGCAGGACCGTTCAGTTGGGGCAAAGGGGTGCGGACGCCGGTGCGCCCTTTAGTTACCTATCCTATAAATGATAAGGCGGGAGGGGCGAGCGCGCATCAAATTGCCAAAGTAAAAAATATGTTCTACAGTAGGTAACGTTGTTCGCAACCGAACAGCTTTAGGTTTGTGCCTGTAAGGGGTTCAGACCTCCTTGAAGGGGTAACCTTCAAAGGGCGGTGGCTCAATTGGTAGAGCAGCGGTCTCCAAAACCGCAGGTTGCAGGTTCGAGTCCTGTCCGCCCTGCTTCAAGCCTCACAGGTTTATTTGTCAATCGAACATTCATGTTCATGATGAGTCTAGAAAGGGGCGGGCCTATTATGGCTAAATCAATCGCCGCCAGGACCGCCGATTCTGAAGAAGTAGGCGCACAGCAGAAGCTAGGCTTCTTTGGTCGTATTTTCCAGTTCTTACGCGAAGTTATCGCAGAACTCAAAAAAGTCACTACCCCCACCGGTAAAGAACTGGTGCAGTATGTGATTATTGTTCTTTTCTTCGTTGCTTTTATGATGCTCTTCATCTCGGGCCTAGATTACGTTTTCGGTCAGGGAGCCTTCTGGATTTTTGGTAACGGTATCAACTAGAAGTAACGAAGCTAGGACGATAGCGACCTAACCCGTAGAATCTTTTGTGTATGTAAGGCTTATGTGCCTTCAAGTAAACCCCATTGACGAAAGCAGGAAAGCGTGACCGAGCAGGAACAGCATCCCGAAACTGAAGAGGTTGTAGAACCTGCAGAGCAGGCAATCGAAGAGGGCCATGAGGCTGTTGAAGTAGCGGCCGCTGAGGTTGCTGAAGAAGTCACCGAAGCTGAAGAGGCCGGTGAGCCCGCTGTTGACCCGCTCGAAGAGTTCAAGGCTAAGCTGCGCCGCCAGGAGGGTGAATGGTTCGTTATCCACACCTACGCTGGCTACGAAAACAAGGTTAAGACCAACCTCGAATCCCGTGCCCAGACCCTGAACGCTGAAGATGACATCTTCGAGGTTCAGGTTCCCATGGAAGAGGTCATGGAAGTTAAGAACACCACCAAGAAGCTGGTACGCCGCGTGCGCGTGCCCGGCTACGCTCTGGTGCGTATGAATCTGACCGACGAGAGCTGGGGCGTTGTGCGCCACACCCCCGGTGTGACCGGCTTTGTTGGGCAGGACGCCTACAACCCGGTTCCCCTGCGCCTGGATGAGGTTGTCGACATGCTAGCTCCTGTCTTTGAGGCTGAGCAGGCAGAAGCAGGTGCCGCACCCAAGGTTGCCCCCGCTGTTGAAACCGGTTTTGAGATTGGTGAGGCCGTCACCGTTAAGGAAGGCCCCTTCGAGGGCATGCCTGCCACCATCTCAGAAATCAACGCCGCAGCTTCTTCAATGGTTGTGCTGATTTCCGTCTTTGAACGTGAAACCCCTGTAACCCTGAACTTCTCTCAGGTCACCAAGATGTAGAACCAGCTAGTCTGGTTGAGGGCCGCCCCGCTTCATGTGGGGCGGCCTTTTTGTGTGTCTCCATGGAAACCAGGGGTGGGTGCCTAGATTTATCCGCATTTGTTCTGGTTTACCCGCAACCAGTTGCGGGTAAACCAGAACAAATGCGGGGAATTGAGCTGGGGCGCAAGCGAGCTGACCCCGCACCTGCCCATCCTGTGAGCAAACACCCAGCTGCTGACGTCCGCCCCGCAATAGCTTTAAGGCTCAGACCGTACTAAGATAGAAAACTGTATGTGCGCACCCACGCCGGTGCGTCCCTACAGGGTGCAGCCGCCGCCATGGCAGCACCACCGCCCGGTGCATACTCCTGTGCTCCGGCCCACCAGCTAAGAAAAGGACCAAACACAAATGGCTCCCAAGAAGAAGGTCACCGGCCTCATCAAGCTGCAGATCCAGGCAGGCGCCGCTAACCCCGCGCCCCCCGTTGGCCCCGCACTCGGTGCGCAAGGCGTCAACATCATGGAATTCTGCAAGGCTTACAACGCAGCCACTGAATCCCAGCGCGGCAACATCATCCCCGTAGAAATCACCGTCTACGAGGACCGCTCCTTCACCTTCATCACCAAGACCCCTCCTGCAGCACAGCTCATCAAGAAGGCAGCTGGCGTTGCTAAGGGTTCTGGCGTTCCCCACACCAACAAGGTCGGCTCACTGACCCTGGACCAGGTCAAGGAAATCGCGCAGACCAAGATGGAAGACCTCAACGCTAACGACATCGACGCCGCAGCGAAGATCATCGCCGGCACCGCCCGCTCCATGGGCATCACCGTCGAAGGCTAAGACCCTTCCACCCCGCCCACCGCGGGGAACCGAGGCTCACACCTCACCTAAGACAATTGTTAGAGTCTCCCACGTCTGGGAGGCATGTGGCAGAGCCGAGCGCGGCTCATCAAAGACCACACCTGCAAAGGAGAAAAGCAGATGGCAAAGCGCAGCAAGGCGTACCAGGCAGCTGTAGCCAAGATTGAAGCGGACAAGCTCTACGCACCCGCCGAGGCTATTGCAGTAGCAAAGGAAATCGCAGCAGACAAGCCCCACTCAACCGTTGAGGTCGCACTGCGACTGGGCGTTGACCCCCGCAAGGCAGACCAGATGGTACGCGGTACCGTCAACCTGCCCAACGGCACCGGTAAGACCGCCCGCGTTGTAGTAATCGCAGCAGGCGAAAAGGCTGAAGCAGCAGAAGCAGCTGGCGCTGACTTCGTTGGCTCAGACGACCTGATCGCAAAGATCGCTGGCGGCTGGGTAGACTTCGACGCAGCAGTTGCAACCCCCGACATGATGGGCAAGGTTGGCCGTCTGGGTAAGGTTCTGGGTCCCCGTAACCTCATGCCTAACCCCAAGACCGGTACCGTCACCATGGACGTTGCTAAGGCTGTTGCAGACATCAAGGGCGGTAAGATTGACTTCCGCGTTGACCGCAACTCAAACCTGCACTTCATCATCGGTAAGGCTTCCTTCACCGAGCAGCAGCTGACCGAGAACTTCGAAGCAGCTCTTGAAGAGGTTAACCGTCTCAAGCCCTCATCTTCTAAGGGCCGCTACATCTCCAAGGCAACTATCGCCACCACCTTCGGTCCTGGCGTTCCCGTTGACCCCTCAACCGTAGCCTAAGTTTTCTTAGACTTCCCCGGTTAGATGTAG
>JAXFPK010000088.1:0-28717 GCA_034179845.1 Rothia sp. (in: high G+C Gram-positive bacteria)
CGCAATACCGTCCGTCTGAGCCTGAGAAGAACGCACCCCGCCAATCTGCACGGTCGGGGCGTACTCGTAGCGCAGGTCCAGGGCAAGTTCCCCGCCAGAGGTGCGGGCTATCCAGGTGCGGGGGAAGAGGGATTCGTCGTAATCGGCGGCCTCTTCGTCGATCAGGTTCTCGGGGGTGAAATCGAGCAGGTGCTCGTTGACCCGGCGCTCATCCTTCCACCAGCGGTCAAAATGACGCTCAGAAACAACATGCTCCGGAATACGGGCATTATAGAAATCAAAGAGCGCCGCATCATCCACCCGCAAATCGCGGCGGCGCAGACGGGCCTCAAGCTCCTCAACCTCAGCCAGGGCCTTCTGATTGCGGGCAAAGAAGCGGTGACGGGTCTGCCAGTCACCCTCTACCAGGGCAGACTGAATAAAAATCTGGCGGGCAGCAACCGGGTCAACCCGCCAGTACTGGATACGGCGGTCAGCGATGACGGGTAGACCGAAGAGGGTTACCTTCTCGTGGGCAAGCACAGAGCCCTGGCGGGACGACCAATGCGGATCAGAATAAGAACGCTTCAGCAAAGGGCCAGCTAACTCTTCAACCCACTCAGGCTCAATCTGGGCGTTCACACGCGCCCACAGGCGAGAAGTCTCCACCAGCTCAGCAGAGACCAGCCAGACCGGATTCTTCTTAAAGAGAGCAGAACCGGGGAAAATCGCAAAACGGGTTCCGCGGGCGCCCCGGTACTCGCGGCGATTCTGCTCATCTTGCATACCAATATGCGACAGCAAACCAGAGAGCAGCGACTTATGCACCTCAACCTCACTGGCCGCCGGGTCAATCTCACGCCCACCCTCAACCGTGATACCGGCTGACCGGCCAATCTCCCGCAACTGGGCAAAAAGATCCTGCCACTCACGAATACGCAAAAAGTTCAGATACTGCCGGTGGCACAACTTGCGGAACTGACTAGAAGAGAGCTCGGCCTGCTTCTCATTAATGAACTGCCACAGCAAAAGAAAGGACGTAAAATCTGAGGTCTCATCCTTATAGCGGGCATGCAAAGAATCAGCCTCACCCCGGTGCTCGGCAGGGCGCTCGCGAGGGTCCTGAATAGTCAGAGCCGCAGCCAGCACCATAATTTCCTTAGCCACACCCCGCTTAGAGCCCTCTACAATCATGCGCGCCAAACGAGGATCAACAGGTAGAGCAGCCATAGCCTGCCCGGCGGCAGTGAGCGGTGAGGACGGACGCGGCCCCCCTCTACCTCGTGCCCCGCGCCTATCGCGGGGCAGGGCGTCCGCCCCATCACGGCCGGGGGTAGCAAGTGCCCCCAGCTCACGCAACAGATTAACACCATCGTTAATAGCACGCGTTTCTGGAGGCTGAACAAAAGGGAACTTCTCAATATCAGCAGGGGACTTAACCACCCCAATAGCGGTCATCTGCAAGATTACCGCCGCCAGATTAGTGCGCAGAATTTCGGGGTCGGTGAACTCTGGGCGCGCTAAAAAATCCTCTTCTGAATAGAGACGGATAGCGATACCGTCAGAGACACGACCACAGCGGCCCGAACGCTGGTTAGCCGATGCCTGAGAGATACGCTCAATAGGCAGGCGCTGCACCTTAGTGCGGGCCGAATAGCGGGAGATACGGGCGGTGCCGGTATCAATCACGTACTTAATACCGGGCACAGTCAGCGAGGTCTCTGCAACGTTGGTGGCCAACACGATGCGCGGACGCCCACCGGGCTTGAACACCTTATGCTGCTCAGCCATAGAGAGCCGAGCATAAAGAGGGAGCACCTCGTAATCGGCCAGGCGGCGGGTAGAGCGCACCATCTCTTCAATGGCGTCAGCGGCGTCTCGAATTTCGCGCTCGCCAGAGAAGAAAATGAGGATGTCGCCGGGGGCCTCTTCAGATAGCTCACGCACAGCATCGAGTACACCCTCGATGGGGTCACGGTCTTCATCTTCTAGGCCGTCACCGGCGTCTGCCTCATCTTCCCCGCCATCGCCGGTGCGTGGCTCACTCAGGGGTCTGTAGCGGATCTCAACCGGGTAGGTGCGCCCAGATACTTCGATAATGGGCGGGGCATCATCGGGCAGGGCGGCTTCGGCAATTTCTTTTTCTTCGGCGCTCAGACTCTCATCGACGATGCCGACCCCGGGCATGAAACTGGGGGAGAAATGGCGGGCGAAACGCTCCGGGTCGATGGTCGCTGAGGTAATGACGATTTTTAGGTCGGGGCGCTGGCTCATGATGCGCTTGAGGTAGCCCAGAATAAAGTCAATGTTGAGGGAACGCTCGTGGGCCTCGTCAATGATGATGGCTGAGTACTGGCGCAGCAGCCGGTCGTTTTGAATTTCGGCTAGGAGAATACCGTCAGTCATGAGCTTGATAGCGGAGCCTTCGCCCACCTCTGAGGTGAAGCGCACCTGGTAACCCACCGTTTCACCGATGTTCTGGCCTAGTTCTTCGGCAATACGTTCAGCCACGGAGCGGGCAGCTAGACGGCGGGGCTGGGTGTGCCCAATCATGCCCTTTTCTGCCAGGCCCAGTTCCAGGAGCATCTTGGGGAGCTGAGTGGTCTTACCTGAGCCGGTTTCACCGGCGACAATGACGACCTGGTTATCCCGAATGGCTGCCATAATATCGTCCCGGCGGGCAGATACAGGCAGGGCCTGGGGGTAAGTAATTTTTTCAGGAATCAGCGGGGTGTAGGGGCGGCGCTGGTTCGGTTTCTTCCCACCCTGCCTGCCCCGGGACCCCGAGCTGCGGCCGCGACGCTGGGAGCGGGTGGGCGCGTCCGCCCCCTCACGATTACTGGATACCTTCCGCCTGCCGCCTCGCTTTTCGGCAGGCTGGGGTTCGGTAGGCTGGGCGGTGCGGACGCCGGCCCCGTGCATGGCGGCGGCAATAGAAGAAAGTGGTTGGGCAGGTGTGCGAGAAGAATCTGAACTAGACATACTGCCCTCTATTTTAGGGCAGGGCGGGTGTGAAAAGAACTGTGCCCTCTACCCCTTTTGGTGGTGGGGTAGAGGGCACAGTCTGTGGGGACCCTTAGATATGTATGTTTCTATACTTTTGTTTCTGTACTGTGTGCTGCTTATGCGGTGCGGCGTACCAGCACAGTGACGATACCTCCTAGGCTAAGGAGGGCACCGAGAACCAGGAGAATTGTCAGGTTGCTACCGGTGTGAGCAAGAGCAGAGGCGGCGGGGCTGGCTGCTGCCTTGCCCTGAGCCTGTTCATTCTTCTGGCCCTGCTGGATGTTCTGACCCTGCTGGTTGTCCTGGGCTGCTGACTCAGCTGCCGAGGGTGCACTTGCAACAGTAGTTGCATCGGTGGCAACCGGTTCAGCAGCTGAGGGGCTTGCCTCTGCTGAAGGAGAAGCTAGGGGAGCCTTAGCTTCTTCCTGCTCGGGCTGGGGCTCCTGGGATTCCGGGGCGGAGGCAGTCTCACCTACGGTAAAGGTGTAGGTGCTGATGTTTGAGGTTACCGGTGAGTCACCATCATGAGGGGTGCCGCTTGCCTGGATTTTCAGGGTGTAGGTTCCAGCTTCAGTGAAGAGCCAGTTGGTGTGGGCGTGGCCGGGGTTGGCCTGGTGGAGAACCGAACCTTCTGCTACGCGGTAGTCACCGTTGGTGAAGGGGGAGGTCATACCCTGGAAGGGGGATACCTTGAACATGAAGATGCTACCGGGGCCGGTTACTTCCAGTACCTTCAGGTCGATGGCTTCAAAGTCGGGTGCTACTGCTGAGGTGTCCCAGCCCATGAAGGGTAGGGTTTCTTGTTCAGTACCGTTTTCGCTAATCAGGTAGCCAGTAGGTGCTAGTTTCTGGGCGCGTGAAGCAGGCAGGCTGGTCAGGGCTGAGGGGCCAATAACCATGGTGACGCTTTCGGGGGCGCGGAGTACGTGGTGCCCGCTGGTGCCATCGTTGAGAGCTAGCTGCAGGGTGCCATCTTCAGCAGATACGTTGAAGAGGTCAACGTGGCCTGCGCTGATGGTGGTGGGGTCAGTAAGGGGCTGGCCGTGCCCGTGGTCGTGTTCATGACCGTGGTCGTGGCCGTCCTCGTGCTCGTGCTCGTGACCAGGAGTGCTCTCGTGCTCGTGGTCGTGCTCGTGACCGGGATTGCTCTCGTGCTCGTGCTCGTGCTCGTGACCGGGAATGCTCTCGTGATCGTGGTCATGCTCGTGACCGTGGTCGTGCTCTTCTGCGGGAGTGCCCAGGGTAATGACGGGCAGGTCGGCGCGGGTGTCGTCCTCATGTTTCTCCACCTGGAATACTTCGGTGAAGGGAGCAGACTCCACTTCGCGGCCATCTGCTGTGACTGCTACTGCATGGCCGGTGAGGGTGTAGGTGCCTGAATGTTCAAAGAACCAGTGGGCGTGAGTGTGGCCCAGAATGGGCAGGGAGGTGCCTGCCTCAAGGTAGTACTTGCCGTCGCTGAGGAAGGGGACGGTAGCGAACTCATCTTCTTCGTCCATGGGGTCGTTACCCAGCACTGCAAAGGGGGCAGGGCCGGTAACTTCGGTGAAGTCGATACGCACGGAGCTAAAGCCATTGTCCCGGTAGCCAGGGGCGCTCCAGCCGGGTTCGAAGTAGTGGGAGGCCTCCCAGCTGGCGGTGTAATAACCTTCTGAGCTGCTGCGGTCTAGGCTACTGAATTCGTAGTTGGTGCCGTAGGTTGAGCTGTTAATGGCAAAGTAGACCGAATTGGGGTCATAGAGGGTGTTGCCCAGGCCGTTGGCGACTTTGACAACGGGGGTTCCGGTGTCAGTCGATACGTAGAAGCCGTCGGTGTGGCCGCTGGAGATCTCAAAGCGTGAGTCTTCTGCGTGAGCGAAGGGGAGGTAGAGGGCTGCTAGCAGGATTGCTAGTAGTGCTGTTACCCCTCTGCGGATGGTTTGCATGGGGAAGGGGGCCTTTCATCAAGTGGATGGGGAAGGTTGATGCGTGGGTCTACGAAGAGACGCCCCTCCTATTGTAAATGAGAATCGTTCTCAAAAACAGTGATGTGTGACCACCCAGTCACTGCTCGCCCGCACACAGACACAGAAAAAGGACGCCTACACCCACCTACCAGCCAGAAGGCAGGAAAGGGGGTACAAGCGTCCTAAAAAGAAAAGCTCAGAGCTTCTCTAGATTAGTTAATAACCTTAGTGAGAAGAGTGCTCAGCCTTATTGAGCTGTTCCATGAGGTCATCAGGAACCAGATCAGCTTCCATGAATTCCTGAGTCAAAGGTAGGCGCAGCTGCATATCGGTACCGATGCACATCTCAACAAGAACATTCTTAATGTCATAATCAACAACGTGCCCGCCCTGAGTGTGTTCATCATCTAGGAAGTGAACGTGGCAGCCAGGGACTGCAACTGTTGACTGGAACTTGGGGCTACGGAAGCCAGCCAAAGTGCCCTTGACATTTTCAAAGCGTAGGATTTCTTCACCATCGGTTGCTTCAACCAAGGGCGGGTAGGGGCGGGTCTGTCGAGCAACGGTGCGAGTAGTGACCCAGTTGAACTCGCCGGTAATACGCACGGCGTATACATAGTTGGGGCTAGGCTCTAGCTCGCCAACAATGCGATCAACATCCTTGCGAGATAGGTTGCCAGTCAGCTCTTTACGAATCGAGGGCACAAAGTTGGTAACCACAGCATAAGGGGTCTTCTCAGAAAGATCCGGTTCTGAGATGGTCCCGTCAGAACGCATCTGGTAGCAGTGCCCATCGATGACAATCATTTCACCATCGAGCGCGTTGAAGGTGCCGATACCGAAAGAACCGTGCCCCAGTAGCTCCTGCAGGGTGAGGTCATCATCGTAGACACCGGCAATCAGCGAAGAAATAAGGCTGTGCTGAAAAATGGTATGACGCTTGATAGTCATTAGGGGAAACCTTTCAAAAGTGGGTTGTGGTAGGTGTGACCTACCTGGTTTATCTAATGTGCAGAGCTCTCGCTGAACTCTGCACATTAGATAAACGATTCAATCTAGGGCGTGAGGGCTAGCTTTCGCAGTCGAAACAGTTGAATGAGCTGGCCCTGCACACCCTGATGGGGTGACTAAACCTTAGTTGAGGACGTCGCTACGTAGCTGGTGGGCCAGGTAGGTGGCGTTGTTGGTGTAGTCAACGGGTACGTTGATGACTGAGGGGCCTTCTTCAGCCAGTGCAGCCTTGATGGTGTCAGCCAGGTCATCGGGGTTGGTGACGGTGTGGCCGTGAGCGCCGAAGGATTCAGCGTAAGCGGCAACATCGTATTCACCCAGCTGTACACCGCTGGTGCGGCCGTACTTCATGTGCTCCTGGAAGGCGACCATGTCGTAGGTGTTGTCGTTGAAGACAATGTGAACCAGGTTGCTCTTCAGGCGGACAGCGGTCTCTAGCTCCATGGCGGAGAAGAGGAAGCCACCGTCACCGGAGACAGAGACAACAGGCTTTGAGGGGTCTACGATGCTTGCAGCGATACCCCAGGGAAGGCCGACGCCCAGGGTCTGCTGACCGTTGGAGAAGAGCAGGGTGCGGGGCTTGTAGGTGCGGAAGTAACGTGCCATGTAGATCTGGTGTGAACCAATGTCACAGGTGACGACGGTGTCGTCGCTCAGGCATGAACGCAGGGTCTGAACAACGAAGAGGGGGTCAATGCGGTCGCTGTCGGTACCAACGGGCAGTTCAACCTTGCTGAGCTGGTCGCGCAGGTCATCGGCCTTGGCGCGTGCCTCTTCAGGCATCTTGTAGCCTTCAAGCAGGGGAACCAGGGCGCGGACGGTTGCGGGGATGTCACCGCGCAGTTCCAGCTCAGGCTGGAAAGCGTCGTCCATGTCGTCGCTGATCTCGTCAATGGAGATGATGCGGCGCTGGTCATCGGTGTTCCACAGGCGTGCATCGTATTCAATCTGGTTGTAACCAATGGTGACAACCAGGTCAGCCTGGTGCAGAGCAATATCGCCAGGCTGGTTGCGGAAGAGACCAACACGGCCCAGGAAGTGGTCTTCCAGGTTGCGACCGATCATACCGGCAGCCTGGAAGGTTTCTACAACGCGCAGGTCAGTTGCTGCCAGCAGTTCCTGCAGGGCGTCGGTGCCTTCGCTGCATGATGCGCGCATACCAACGAGCAGTACGGGGAAGCGGGCAGCCTTAATAGCAGCAGCAGCTTCTTCAATGGAGGCCTGAGGTGCCTGGCCCAGCTGGGGGTCGGTCAGCTTGGTGGTGATGGAACGAGTGGTCTCTTCGGTCAGCACATCGCTGGGGAAAACAACGGCAGTTGCACCGCGGGGCATCATTTCAGCGCGGCGGAAAGCGTTAACCATGGTGGAGGCAACGTTGTCAGCAGCGTTAACTTCACCGGCGAACTTGGTGACGGTGGAAAGGAAGGACGCTGCATCCAGGGACTGGTGGGTGAGCTTCAGGCGGTCTGCACGCTGCACAGCACCACAGATGGCGACCATGGGGTCACCCTCAGCAGTTGCGGTCAGCAGACCGGTGGCCAGGTTGGTGACGCCGGGGCCGGAAGTTACGATGGCAACACCGGGGGTGCCGGTCAGACGGCCAACAGCAGCAGCCATGAAAGCTGCGTTCTGCTCGTGGCGGCAGACAACCATGTCCATATCGCTATCTACAAGCGCGTCAAAAACGGGGTCAATCTTAGCGCCGGGAACACCGAAGATGGTCTTGACACCCTGGGCTTCGAGAACTTCTACAACGCGCTCGGCGCTACGACGAGAATCTGACTGAGTTGACAAGGTAAACATATCCTTCTGTTAGGGGAAAGGGCTCTGGAAACGAAAAGACTATACGAGACGATGAGTCATTTTCTTTACCAGAAATAACTGGACATGCAACGAAATGCTTTGAAGCTATGGCAGTCCGTGGTGGATAGTGCTCTTGCCGTGATGCCACTGTGAGTATGTAACCGAAAAAGGTTTACTCGCAATGACCCAGCTTGCTGCACTATCGGCCTCTCTGTCATGGGCGGTGCAGTTCTGCAATGTTCATGTTTCTAACTCTATTCGGTCAATCCTCAAGCGCATACACCATCCCCTGTGATTACACTAACCAAGGCATGTGACGCGGGACGGAAGAGGGTAGGGGCAGAGTCACAAAACCCTAGAAAAAGCACTGCACAAGAAGGACAAAGACAAAAAGAAGAGGAGACAAAGGCTTCCCTTGCCTTCCGCATTTATTCTGTTTTAGCCGCAACTAGTTGCGGGACTTTCAGAATAAATGCGGCGAGGACGGCGATGCGGGTGTGGCTTAGAATTTCTTTACTACGGACGTCCGCGGCCTCCACTAAGGCATTTCCTGACGCCGGGCACACAAAAAAGAAGGTAGGCCAGCGCTTTACGCATGCTGGCCTACCTTCTTTGTGTGTGCCCTCGAAAGGATTCGAACCTTCGACACCCAGCTCCGGAAACTGGTGCTCTATCCACTGAGCTACGAGGGCAACTCTGAAACGCTCACTTCACGGAGCGAAACTCAGACCTGATTACTCTACCAGAAACTCAGCCCCAGACCACAAACCCGTTACAGTAGAACAAACACCAGCGCACCGAAGGGCTGAATCAATGACCACACTCACCGGCAACTATGCGGGAAGCAGTCACCCCTCCCACACCTTTGACTTCTACCCGCCCAACGCCCCTACCGGTGAGAACCACCCCGCACCCCTTCTCATCTACGTCCACGGCGGAGCCTGGCGCTACGGCGACAAATCCTCCTTCCTGCTGGCCAATAACGGCCTACACCGTGTGCGCGAGCGATTCTCCCGCGCAGGTTTCGCCACAGCTTCCATCAACTACCGGCTCAGCCACGAAGCTCTCTTTCCTGCCCAAATCAACGACCTCAAAACAGCGATCCGCTACTTCAAAACCAAGGCCCAAGAATTTGGTATCGACCCGCAGCGCATCGTCCTTGCTGGCGGGTCAGCAGGCGGGCACCTGGTTCAACTCGCTGCGGCAACCGGTCATTTGAACGAGCCCTACCTTGAAGGGCTGACTGCCACCACGCTCGCTACCCGCGCTATGGCAGGGCAAGCAGACTCCTCCGTTTGCTGCGCTGTTTCTATCTACGGAGTGAGCGACCTGCGAACTATTTTTGAAGATCGCCTCACCTGGGGGTTCCCCTATGACCACCCCGAAGACGACGGGGCAGAATGGCGGTTGCTCGGCTCCACCTACCCGCCAGAGGCTGGTACCCCCGCAGAAATCAACTGGGCCAAGGCTCACCCCGTCGACTATGCCCGTGCCGCCCAGCGCACCGGGGAAAGAACCCACGCCCCGGTCTACTACCTTCACGGCACCGGTGATACCTGTGTGCCACCTAGCCAATCAATTGAGGTTCACCGCAGACTTTCAGCAGCCGGTGTAGCCACCGAACTGGCCCTCATCGGGGGAGCGGAGCACTCTGACCCAGCTATCTACGCCAGCGAGAGCACCTGGGAACACATCATCCGCTGGGTAGGTCTACAGCTGACCCTGTAGACTTGACCCTATGACTCCCGAAGAACTCTCAAGTGCAATTGACGGCGCGCTGACTGAAGCGTTTGAAGCCGGTGAACTGACCCTCAACGACGGCGAAACCGCCCCCGCTGTGCGCGTAGAGCGCCCCAAGAATCGCGACCACGGCGACTGGGCCACCAACATCGCCCTGCAGATTTCTAAAAAGGTGGGCAAGAACCCCCGCGAGGTAGCCCAAATCCTAGCTACCCGAATCAGCGACATTGCCGGTGTGGCAAGCATTGATATTGCAGGCCCCGGCTTCCTTAACATCACTCTAGATGCCGCAGCGGCAGGCGAACTTGCTAAGACCATCGTGGAGCAGGGTGCAGCTTTCGGTACCAGCCAGACCCTGGCTGGTCAGACCATCAATCTTGAGTTCGTCTCAGCTAACCCCACCGGCCCTATTCACCTGGGTGGCACCCGCTGGGCAGCTGTCGGTGACTCTCTGGCCCGTATCTTTATCTCCCAGGGCGCTCAGGTTGTGCGCGAGTACTACTTCAATGACCACGGCAACCAGATTGACCGTTTTGCCCGCTCCTTGCTGGCCCGTGCCAAGGGTGAAGAAGCCCCTGAGGATGGCTACGGTGGCGAGTACATCACCGATATTGCCAACCGTGTGCTAGAGGTTCGCCCTGATGCCCTGGAATCCGAAGACCCCCAGGAAGTCTTCCGCGCCACCGGTGTTGAGTTCATGTTCGAAGACATCAAGGCCTCCTTGCATGACTTCAAGGTAGATTTTGATGTCTACTTCCATGAGAATTCTCTCTTTGAAAACGGCAAGGTAGATGAACTTCTTGAGAAGCTCAAGGAGTCTGAGAACCTCTACTTTAAGGACGGCGCCTGGTGGCTTAAATCCACCGATTTTGGTGATGATAAGGACCGCGTTGTTATCAAGTCTGATGGCAATGCAGCCTACATCGCTGGGGACATCGCCTACTTCCAGGACAAGACCAAGCGTGCTGAGAACCCCGCTGACCTAGCTATCTACATGCTGGGTGCTGACCACCACGGCTATGTTGCCCGCCTCAAGGCTGCTGCTGCTGCCCTGGGTGATGACCCTGAGATGGTTGAGGTCATGATCGGCCAGATGGTCAACCTGGTTAAGGACGGCAAGCCTGTGCGTATGTCAAAGCGTGCCGGTACCGTCGTCACCCTTGAGGACCTGGTCGAGATTGTGGGTGTGGACGCAGCCCGCTACTCCCTGACCCGCTACTCGGTAGACTCCAACATCGATATTGACCTGGATCTGCTCACCAAGCAGTCCAACGAGAACCCGGTTTTCTACGTGCAGTACGCCCACGCCCGCACCTGCGCTATTGCCCGCAATGCTGAGGCTGCTGGCGTCACCACTGACTCTGTTGATACCTCCTTGCTGAACTCTGAGGCAGACTCAGCCCTACTAGCTTCCCTGGGCCAGTTCGTGGGAGCTGTCAAGGAGGCCGCTGACTTCCGTGAACCTCACCGCGTGGCCCGCTACCTCGAAACCCTAGCCGGTGCCTACCACCGCTGGTACGGTGTCTCCCATGTTGCCCCCAAGGGTGATGAGGAGGTTACCGATTTGCACCGCACCCGCCTGCTGTTGAACCAGGCAACCCGTCAGGTGTTGGCCAATGGCCTGGGCCTGCTGGGTGTTACCGCACCGGAGAAGATGTAAATGGGAGCAGAAGCCGCACTCTTTAAGCCTGACTGGCTGACCTACCCCTCCGCCCCGGCTGACCTTGACCCCACCATCTGGGCCCCTTCTTTCACCCGGGCACAATCTGGGGAACTAGAGGTCGATGGTATTCCCGTCAGCCGTTTGGTGGCTGATTTTGGTACTCCTGAGTACGTCTTTTCTGAGACGACTTTCCGCGCTCGTGCTGCTGAGTTCCGCTCAGCTTTTGAGACTGCTTTTGAGAAGCATGGGGCGCAGGTTTCGGTTTACTATGCAGGTAAGTCCTTTTTGGCGACTGCTGTAGCCAAGTGGGCTGAGGAAGAGGGCCTGTGCCTGGATACCGCTAGTGGCGGTGAGCTGGCGATTGCTATGCGCGCTGGTGTGCCCGGGGCCAAAATTGCCCTGCATGGAAATAACAAGTCGGCAGAGGAGATCGCCCGGGCTCTTTCTTACGGGGTAGGACGCCTGGTGGCTGACTCCGTGCCTGAGGTGCAGCTTATCGGGCAGGTAGCAGCTAAGCTGGGCGTGACTGCCCCGGTGATGCTACGTGTGACCCCCGGTGTGCACGCCTCTACCCACGACTATATTGCTACGGCCCATGAGGATCAGAAGTTTGGTCAGTCTCTGGCACCGGGGACCGCACCGCTAGCTGGCCTGCCTTTAGATGAGTTGGCTGAGCTGGGGATTACCGCTGATGATGCTTACGCTACTGTGGCAGCAGCCCTGGCTCTGGCTAGTGAGCACATTGATTTACGCGGTTTGCACTGCCATATTGGTTCTCAGATTTTTGAGGCTGATGGGTTTGGTAAGGCTGCGGAGAAGGTGCTGACCTACATGCAGCAGCTTAACGAGCGTTTTGGCGTGGTACTGCCCGAGATTGATTTGGGTGGCGGTTACGGTATTGGCTATACCGAGCAGGATGCCCCGCGTAGCTCAGCTGATATCGCAACTGAACTCGCTGATATGGTCTCTAAGACCTGCGCTAATGTTGGTATGGCTATTCCTCATCTTTCCTTTGAGCCGGGCCGTTCTATTTCTGGGCCCTCAGGTATCACCCTCTACACGGTGGGTACCATTAAGGATGTCGCTATTGAAGATGAACATGGTGATACCCGTGTACGCCGTTATGTCTCGGTAGATGGGGGTATGAGCGATAACCCCCGCCCGGTGCTCTATGAGTCAGACTATGCGGTCACCTTAGCTAACCGTGCCCCGGAAGGGGAGCAGGTACTTTCTCGTGTGGTGGGTAAGCACTGCGAATCTGGTGATATTGTGATTCGCTACTGCTACCTGCCTGCTGACCTAACAGCGGGGGATATTCTTGCTGTTCCGGCTACCGGTGCCTATAACCATGTGATGGCTTCCAACTATAATTACCTGACCCGCCCGCCGGTGATTGCTACGGCTCAGGGGCAGGTTGCGCGCGCTATTATTCGCCGCGAAACTGAAGAAGATATGCTGGCCCGCGACCTGGGTCTGGTGTAGGTTTCTTCGCGAGGACGCCGCCGCTCACTTTTCTTGCCGTCGGGCAGGGAGCGTGGTGGGTGGCGTCCTGTAATCAATCACTCCGTGAGAAAATAGAGTTCATACTCCGGGGTGTGCCGTTTTACCGGTTAGTATGGTGAGCGGAACGCTGAACAACATTCCTCATCTACGTCAGGAGACGCTCTTGGGCAAGACCACCATCAAAGTAGCACTATTGGGTGCCGGCAATGTCGGCTCACAGGTAGCTCGTATGCTCACCGAGGATGCCCAGTCCCTGCAGGATCGTATTGGCGCGCCGGTTGAGCTGATTGGTATTGCTGTTCGCAATACCTCAGCCAAGCGTCATTATGAGGCTGCACCCGAGCTGTACACCACCGATGCTCAGGCGCTGATTGAGCGCGCCGATGTGGTGATTGAGCTTACCGGTGGTATTGAGCCTGCCCGTACCCGTATCTTAGATGCCTTGAGCGCAGGTAAGTCGGTGGTGTCAGGTAATAAGGCTTTGTTGGCTAAGCATGGTGCTGAGTTGGCTGCTGCTGCTGCTAAGAGCGGTGCCCAGCTCTCTTATGAGGCCGCTGTGGCTGGTGCTATCCCTATTCTGCGCCCCTTGCGCGATTCCTTGGCTGGTGACCAGATTACCCGTGTGCTGGGTATTATGAACGGCACTACCAACTACATTCTGGATCAGATGGATACCACCGGTGCCCAGTTCGCTGATGCCCTGGCTGAGGCCCAGCGCCTGGGCTATGCTGAGGCTGACCCTACCGCTGATATTGAGGGCCATGATGCTGCCTCTAAGGCCGCTATTGTTGCTTCTTTGGCTTTCCATTCTGATTTCACTATTGATGATGTTCACTGTGAAGGTATTACTTCTGTCACCGCTGATGATGTAGCGGCAGCGGCTGCTGATGGTTACGTTATCAAGCTCTTGGCGGTCTGTGAGAAGGACGGGGCGGGTGTCAATATTCGTGTTAATCCCACTTTGGTTCCTCGTCAGCACCCGCTGGCTTCTGTGCACGGGGCTTTCAACGCTGTCTTTGTGCAGGCAGAAAATGCTGGTGAGCTCATGTTCTATGGCCCTGGTGCTGGTGGTGCCCCTACCGCTTCTGCTGTGCTCGGTGACTTTGTTTCTCTTGCCCGCCGCCTGGTGCTGGGTGGGCCCGGTGTGCCTGAGTCTTCTTTTGCCAAGCTGGCCGCTACCCCCATGAATGATGTGATTTCCCGGTATTCTGTGGGTCTTCTCGTGGAGGATAAGCTGGGTGTTCTGGCAAATATTGCCCGTATCTTTGCTGACCACGGTGTTTCTATCGACACCATGCGCCAGACTAAGGGCGCAGGCGATGGCACCAGCGCTTCGATCCGTATCGTCACCCACCGCACCACTGACGCTAACCTGCGTAAGACCATGGCCGTGGTGGGTGCCCTTGATACCCTCCGTGAGATCACCTCCGTTATCAGCGTAGAAGGCTAACACCGATTCTTATGTCACTTCCCATGATTGACGGCTCAAACGAGCCTCTTATCCAGCCCCATGACATTCCTGTAGGTGCGCGGGTGACCGTGAAGGTCCCCGCTTCCTCAGCCAACCTGGGCCCCGGTTATGATTCCTTGGGGCTGGCCCTGGCCTACTACGATGATTTGACGGTCACTCGTATACCCGGGGTGGGGGAGCTGACCTTTGATCTTACGGGGGAGGGTGCACACGAGGTCCCCCAGGATGCCAGCCACCTGGTGGTACGAGCGATGGTGGAGGCCTGGAAGGCTGCTGGTCTTCTAGAGCTACCTTCCTTGCATATTCAGGCCCACAACCGTATCCCGCATTCTCGCGGCATGGGCTCATCGGCCTCAGCTATTGTTGCGGGTGTCAGCGCAGCGAATGGCCTCTTGCCTGCTGCCCGCCAGCTCGATGCGAAGGCTGTGTTACAGGTGTGTTCAGGTTTGGAGGGGCACCCCGATAACGTGGCACCCTCTCTCTACGGGCAGGTAGTCATCTCTTATGGGGACGAATCTGGTTGGCATTCTCTGCCTGTACCTGCCCACCCGGAGGTCCTGCCGGTTATCGCTATTCCCGACTATGAGGTGCCCACTAAGGTGGCTCGTGAGCTTATCCCGCAGACTGTTTCTCACCGGGATGCTGCCGCTAACTCAGGGCGGGCTGCGCTGCTGACCCAAGCCCTGGCGTCCTACCCTGAATATTTGCTGCCTGCTACCAGCGACCTTTTGCACCAGCCCTACCGGGCAGTTGCTATGAAGCCCTCTGCCTCCCTGGTAGCTTATCTGCGCGACCAGGGTTTTGCCGCGGTCATTTCGGGGGCCGGGCCCACCGTCATGGCCCTAGCTAAGGGGGCGGACGAACGCGCCCGAGTTCGCCAGGCCATTGAGGCCTTCGCCACTGAAAGAGAACCTAATCAGCACGAGAACCGACCTGTCAGCTGGCGAGTGCTTGATATCGACATCGATACTAAAGGTGTTATGCTTACCTATGAGGAAACCGCCTAACCTTGCCTGGCATCTTGTGCCTGGGCTTGCTTGAGTCGGCCTCATCTCACGGTTTAACTGGTCTGTAGAAGCCTCAGGATGTTTAACCGTTCACTTTTCGCCTGGCCTAGGTGTGCTAAGGCGTCCCTAGCAAAGAGCACCACCTACCTATATGAAGGTGGGGCACTGGCACTGGCCACCCGCTTCTTTCGCCACACGGCGAACGGGGCACCTGGCCCCCTGAACCAATACTCGCCCGCTCTGGGCATGGCGCATCTGTTGCGCCAGAACAATCCGCGAAATCAACGATATTTCGAGAGAAGGAACCTTCGTGGCAGAAAAAACCGACCTGACCGCAGGTACGGAGGCCGCAGCAGCGGCTGAACAGAAGTCCCCTAGCCTGAGCAGCCTCAAACTTGCTCAGCTTCAATCCCTAGCCTCCCAGCTAGGTATCACCGGCGCCCGCCGTCTGCGCAAATCAGATTTGGTGGAAGCTATTTCAGCCCACCAACGCGGTTCTGCTGTAGCCGATCGTCCTGCTGAGACTGGTGAGCAGGCAGAGAAGCCCAAGCGCACCCGTACCCGTAAGACCGCAGCTGAGAAGGCTGCTGAATCAGAAGCCCCCACAGAGGCTCAGGCTGAGGCAGAGAAGCCTAAGCGCACTCGCACCCGTAAGACCGCAGCCGAGAAATCCGCTGAAGCTGAAGAAGCTAAGGGGCAGGAAGCTACTGAGGCTCAGTCTGAGACTGCACCTGAGAAGCCGGCGACCGAGCGCCGCGGTAACCGTCGCGCAAGCAGTGCAACTGTGGCTGCTGAACCCCAGGGTGAGAACAAGCCCGACACCTCAGCCCTTGAAGCAGTCGAAGCTGCCCTAGATGGTCTGGAGTCGCAGAAGGCTGCCCGCAGTGACCAGAATGAGGGCGAAGAGGGTAACAAGCGCACCCGTACTCGCACCCGCACCGACCGCCGCCGCAAGAACGAGGGCGAGAACACCGAGTCTGCTGAGCAGGGCGAGAACTCATCTGAAAACGGTGAGAAGAACGACCGCTTTGAGCGTAAGAACCGCCGTGACCGCAACGACCGCGATAACCGTCAGGACCGCGATAACCGTCAGGACCGCGGCGATAAGCAAGAACGCGATACCCGCGACCGCGGTGGCAAGAACGAGCGCGATAACCGTAGCGAGCGCAACGACCGCCAGCACAACAACGGCCCCGACGAGGACCGCCGCAATAACCGCAAGAACCGCCGCGACCGTCAGGCTGAGCGCCGCGAACGCCGTAACAACCGCCGTGACGACTACGAGCCTGAGATCAGCGAAGATGATGTGCTGATCCCTGTAGCTGGTGTGCTCGATGTGCTAGATAACTACGCTTTTGTGCGTACCTCTGGCTACCTGCCCGGCACCAACGATGTGTATGTTTCTCTGGCTCAGGTCAAGCGTTATGGTCTGCGGAAGGGCGATGCCATTGTTGGTACTATCCGCGCACCCCGCGAAGGCGATAACAACAACCGCCAGAAGTTCAACGCCCTGGTACAGCTCACTTCTATCAACGGTCTGACCTCTGAAGAGTCTAAGGGCCGCCGTGAGTTTAATAAGCTCACCCCGCTCTACCCCAAGGAGCGTCTGCGCCTGGAGACTGAGCCCAAGAAGCTGGGCACCCGCGTTATTGACTTGATTGCTCCTATCGGTAAGGGCCAGCGTGGCCTGATTGTGGCGCCTCCCAAGGCCGGTAAGACCCTGATGTTGCAGTCCATCGCTAACGCCATTACCACCAATAACCCTGAGGTTCACCTCATGATGGTCCTGGTTGATGAGCGCCCCGAAGAAGTGACCGATATGCAGCGCACCGTCAATGGTGAGGTAATTGCCTCTACCTTTGACCGTCCGGCAGATGATCACACCACTGTCGCTGAGCTTGCCATTGAGCGTGCTAAGCGTCTGGTGGAGCAGGGCCGTGACGTCGTTGTGCTGCTGGACTCCATGACCCGCCTGGGCCGTGCCTACAACCTGGCAGCACCTGCTTCAGGCCGTATTCTCTCCGGTGGTGTAGATGCAGCAGCCCTCTACCCGCCCAAGAAGTTCTTTGGTGCCGCCCGTAACATTGAAGAGGGTGGCTCACTGACCATTCTGGCTACTGCCCTGGTTGAGACTGGCTCCAAGATGGATGAGGTGATCTTTGAAGAGTTCAAGGGCACCGGCAACATGGAGCTGCGCCTTTCACGCCAGTTAGCTGATAAGCGCATCTTCCCCGCGATTGATCTCAACGCATCTTCTACCCGCCGTGAAGAGGCCCTGCTCTCACCTGATGAGGTCAAGATTATGTGGCGTCTGCGCCGCGTCCTAGCTGGTATGGATCAGGAGCAGTCCCTGTCTGTTCTGCTCTCTAAGCTGCGCGAGACCCAGTCCAACGTCGAATTCCTGCTCACCGTTGCTAAGAGCGGCTTGGGCCACGGCGAATAAGGAAAGGACATCACCATGATTGAATCTATCCAGGGTCTGCTCGATGAGCACGCAGACCTGCAAAAGCAGCTAGCTGACCCGGCCGTCCACGCTGACCAGGGCAAGGCCCGTAAGCTGGGCCGCCGCTACTCAGAGCTCAACGGTATCGTTGAGGCCTACAATCGTGTCAATACTCTGCGTGATGATATTGAAGCTGCTCGTGAGATGGCAGCTGAAGACCCTGACTTTGCTGAAGAGGTCAAGGAACTTGAGGCTCAGCTGCCTGCGGCTGAAGAGAAGCTACGTCGTCTGTTGATTCCTCGTGACCCGGACGATGGCCGCAACGTCATTCTTGAAGTCAAGGGTGGTGAAGGTGGCGATGAGGCTTCCCTCTTTGCTGCAGACCTGCTGCGTATGTACACCCGTTACGCTGAGTCTAAGGGCTGGAAGACTGAGATGATTTCCTCTCAGACGACCGATGTGGGCGGTTACAAGGACGCCCAGGTGGCTATCAAGGGCAACTCGAACGATCCCGCTGAGGGTGTTTGGGCCCACCTCAAGTACGAGGGTGGTGTGCACCGCGTCCAGCGTGTCCCGGCGACCGAGTCCCAGGGCCGTATCCACACTTCAGCAGCTGGTGTGCTGGTTTTCCCTGAGGTTGATGAGCCTGAGGAAATCGAGATTAACCAGAACGATTTGAAGATTGACGTCTACCGTTCGTCTGGTCCTGGCGGTCAGTCCGTGAACACCACTGACTCTGCTGTGCGTATTACCCACCTGCCCACCGGCATCGTGGTTGCTATGCAGAATGAGAAGTCTCAGATTCAGAACCGTGAAGCTGCGATGCGCGTGCTGCGTGCCCGTCTGTTGGCTTGGCAGCAGGAGCAGATTGATGCTGAGAACGCTGAGAAGCGTCACTCCCAGGTGCGCACCATGGACCGTTCTGAGCGTATCCGCACCTATAACTTCCCTGAAAACCGTATTGCCGATCACCGTACTGGCTATAAGGCCTACAACTTGGAGGCTGTGCTCAACGGTGACCTTGAGGCTGTGGTGCAGTCTGCTATTGAGATGGACGAGGCCGCCCGCCTTGAGAAGCTCGGTCAGGAAGACAAATAAGCGTGGCTGATTTTAGCCTGCAGCCCGGTGAAGAGCTCGATTCGGCCCTTCGCCGGGCTGCGCTCTATCTTGGTGCAGCCGGTATTGAGTCGGCTGCCGCTGACGCCCAGCTACTTGCCGCCTACTTGTTAGAGAAGGACGCCGGTGAGCCGGTCTCGCGGGGGCGGGTGCAGTCTTTGGCCTTGCTGGGTTACCCGGTACCGGAGGGCTTTGAGCAGCTGGTTAACCTGCGTGCTGAACGCCTTCCTCTACAGCATTTGACCGGTCAGGCCTTTTTCCGGGGCTTGACCTTGTCGGTGGGCCCTGGGGTTTTTGTACCCCGCCCAGAGACGGAGTTGTTGGTGGAGCATGCCCTGGCTGCTTACCGCAGGATGGGGCAGGTGCTGCCCGGCCGGCCGGTGGTGGTTGATTTGTGTACTGGCTCAGGTGCTATTGCAGCATCTTTGGCTACTGAACTTGCTGCTGATGGGCAGGTGCCAACCCCGCGCGTCCTTGCTGTTGAGCTTTCTACTGAGGCTGCTGCCTGGGCTGAGCGTAACCTGGGCCCGGCCGGGGTGGAGCTAGTAACCGGGGATGCCCGTACTGCCTTACCCGGCTATGAGGGTACTGTGAGTATGGTTGTTTCTAACCCGCCTTATATTCCTGCTGGTGCGATCCCTAAAGACCCCGAGGTGCGAGATCACGACCCTGACCTGGCCCTGTATGGTGGGGGAGAGGACGGCATGGAACTGCCCAGGGCAATTGCAGACCGGGCCTATGCCCTTTTGGCCCCCGGTGGCTATTTGATCATGGAACATGCTGAGACTCAGCGGGAGCTGATGCGCCAAGTGCTGGGGGCTGCTGGGTTTGAGCGTATTGACTCTATTGATGATTTTGCAGGTAAACCCCGTCACACCTCTGGCTTTAAACCGCTACCAGGTATCTAAGAATGTGAAAGAATGATGAGTGTGAAAGCAACCATTGTTAGTGCAACCGACTCCGCGACCCTTGGCGATGCGATTGAAACCGCCAACGCGGCAATCGGCGAGGCCAAAACTATCGTGATTCCTACCGATACTGTCTACGGTATCGCTACTGATGCCTTTTCGGTGGAGGGTGTGGGTAACCTGCTGGCAGCTAAGGGCCGCACCCGGCAGATGCCCCCGCCGGTGCTGATTTATGACCAGTCTGTTCTTCCGGGGCTGGCTGATGAGATTTCTGAGGATGCCCGCGCCCTGGCAACCGAATTCTGGCCGGGTGCTCTGACCCTGATTTTTTACTCTCAGCCCTCCTTGAACTGGGATTTGGGTCAGACCCAGGGCACTGTTGCTTTGCGCGTACCCAATGATCCGGTGGCTATCGAACTCTTGAAGAACCTGGGGCCTTTGGCTGTTTCTTCGGCTAATAAGACGGGTCGGCCGGCAGCTACGACCGCCCAGGAAGCCATGGCCCAGTTGGGTGATGAGGTGGCTCTTATTTTTGATGGTGGCCCGCGCCCTGAGAACCGCCCTGAGGGTTTTGAAGCTAAGGACGCCCTGCCCTCAACTATCGTGGACTGTACCTCTAACCGCCTGGTGGTGGTGCGTGAGGGGGCTATTTCTGTTGAGCGCCTGCGCGAGGTGGTGCCCGGTGTGCTGACCCGTGCTGAGTTTGAAGCCCAGGAACAGGCCCGCCGTGAGGCTGAAACCGCCCTGGCCGCTACTTCAGAGGCCATGGAAGATACCGAGGTTTCGCCCCGATCTGTAGCGGATTCTGAGCTAGATGAAACTGAGACTGGGCGTCAGGCTGCTGCTCCTGCTGCTGGCTCACTGGCAGCAGACCTCATCGCTGATGCTCGCCAAACGGTGGTAGCCGTTGACCAGCGCCGCACCGCAAACGCCCATACTCCGGCAATCCGCCTAGTGAAAGATGATACTAAGCCCTACCCGGTAGCTCATGCCCGTTCGCTGGTCTTCGGCACCCAGAGCAGTGCCCCCGCCGAACCGTTACTTGATACGGACGACGAGGGCACCAAGAACTAGGCAGTTTAGTTCTTAAAGCGACGATCTTTGGCCAATCCCAGTGCACTATGGGCGGTCCGTAGCACCTCACTGACCCGAGCCTGGGGCACGAGGCCATTCTCTCGTGCCCAGGAATCGTCAATATCCTGCCCAAACCACATCACCTCTACCCGGCGCACCGGCCCGGTGAGCCGGTCACCCAGTAGCTCAGAAACCTTATAACCGGTAGCAACCAGAGCGCGGCAAAGAGGGGCCGGTAAGTGCAGGGGGTAGCGGCGTCCTGCATCGATAAGAACAGACTCAGTCGTTGCCCCCTCCCAGGGCTGCATGACAATAGCCGGTAGAGAGCCTGTGAAGCTAGCAACCTGATAAACAAATTCTGCTAGGGCAAAGTTAGAGGAGACCGGGGTCCGGCGCGGGGTACGCCCTGCAACAGAGGCCAAGGCAGATGAAGCAATCTTTGCAAAAGCCTCAGTGGTGCGCCGTCCGCGGCCCTGCACACTGGTGGCTCGAATAATGCAGATTTCAACGGCATGATCCTGGGCAACCTCAACGGGGTTATGGGAGGGCGCTGCCGGGAACTCTGAATCTTCAGACCCCGGCGCCTGGCCCCGTGCCGCTGTTTCTTCAATGAAGGAGCGCAGCTTCAGGAGCACTTCTTCGCCCAGAGCTTTGGAGAAAGAATAGGCCGAGAAAGGCTGGGTCTCTTCGCTCGGCGTGAGTGTAGCAACCTGCCCTAGCACGGCAGCGGAGCTGAGGTGGATAACCCTACTGACGCCGGTACGCTGAGCTGCAATGGCGATAACAGCAGGAAGTAAGGCGTTGCCCCCCAGCAGGGGCACTAAATCTTCTTGGTCAGGTGCTGCCAAACCTGAAGCATTAATGACGACATCACACCCGGCAAAAGACTCAGCTAGGGAATCGATAATGCCTTCTAACTGCCGGGCTTCCTCAATGAGCTGGTTTGCCTCAGCGGTGCGTGTGAGTAAGCGGGGAGCTTCCACAGCATCGACCCGAATACCTTCAGCAGCTAGCCGGGCTACAATTGATGAGCCTACAAAACCGCTTGCCCCAATTACTTTCCACGTGGTCTTTACCATGCCTCTACTCCCTCTATGCGGTGGTGACTGGTGGGCCGTCTATGACCCTACCCCTAGGGTGTCATAGGCTGGGCAGAATTACACGTAGGCCATGCCACGATGAGCTAAGGTTTGGTGGTTGGGTAGCAGGTGATGGGCTAATCTCCAGGTGAGTTCGGTAAACTTGAGTAGAATTGTGTGCACTGCGCCCTGATAGCGGGGTAAATGCATGTATGCAGGTGGCCTCACCCACGAAAGGACCTGTCTGCCCATGGTATCTGTCCCAACGCCCCAGCCGCGCCCTCAGGAGCGCATTGTTGCTGTAGTGGTGACCTATAACCGCCGTGAACTTTTGGCGCAGACCCTGGCAGGAATAGAGGACGGGGCGCTAACACCCGATACGGTCATCATTGTCAATAATGCTTCTACTGACGGCACTGAAGAGTTTCTAAGAAACTATCAGAGCTCTCTGGCGACCGATATTGTGAACCTTCCCCAGAACGTCGGCGGGGCAGGGGGCTTTACTGTAGGTATCGACCGGGCC
The DNA here is from genome assembly GCA_034179845.1 of Rothia sp. (in: high G+C Gram-positive bacteria). Classification (GTDB taxonomy): domain Bacteria; phylum Actinomycetota; class Actinomycetes; order Actinomycetales; family Micrococcaceae; genus Rothia. The sequence continues at coordinate 22,273 of JAXFPK010000088.1, forward strand.
CTGAGCCGACACGCAGCAGACTTAGTCTGGGTCATGGACGATGACACCGAACCCACCGAAACAACCCTCTCAGAGGCCTACCGGGCCTGGGCCGATTACTCCCAGGTACGGGCAGAACGCCCCGCGGTGGTGGCCTCAAAAGTAGTGTGGACCAACGGCCAAGACCACCCCATGAACACTATGCGCACCATGTTCGCCGCCGGGCCTGAACGTACCGCCCGAGCCGCCGCAGTAGGTGCCCGGCCCATCCGCTCAGCCTCCTTTGTCTCCATCATGATGGACGCTGCGGCCATGCGAGCCACCGATTTGCCACTGGCAGATTTCTTCATCTGGAACGACGACTTCGAATACACCACCCGCCTGATTCACCACAGCAACGGTATCGCCACCGACCGCTCAGTCGCTTACCACCACACCAAGACCTTCGGCACCACCGATACCAAACCCGGCCCTCGTTTCTACAACGATGTGCGCAACAAACTCTGGGTTTTTTGCGCTCGCCGCACCCTCACTCCGCTTGAAAAGCTACTGTACGGTGGATCAACGGCGCGGCTGTGGCTGAACACCCTAGTGCATACTGATGAGAAGAAGACCTATGCCGGTTATTTCTTCCAGGGTGTTAAGGACGCGGCGGCTGGCTACCGCCCCAATAGTGAGGTACTCGATGGGGTGTACCAGCTTGAGACACCCCAGGTAGCGCACAAGGTACGGGCTAAGTACAGTACAGATACCGCCTTTTCCTTGCTGATGAGCGTCTATGCAAACGACCAGCCAGAGCATGTGCGCCTGGCACTAGCCTCTAATACCCAGGAACAGACCCTCAGCCCTCATCAGGTGGTCTTGGTAGAAGATGGGCCTTTGAGCCCTGCCCTTTCTCAGGTGATTGCTGACTTTAAAGAGCAGAGCAAGCTGCCGGTGACGGTGATATCCCTTGAACGGAATCATGGGTTAGCTGCTGCTTTGCGGGAGGGGCTACGCGCCTGCACCTACGATATTGTTGCCCGGGCCGATGCAGATGATATCTCCACCCCTGAGCGCTTCGCCCAGCAGATACCTCTGGTTGCTAGCGGGCAGTATGACGTCTTGGGTAGCGCCATGTATGAGTTCACGGACGACCCCGCCCACCCCGAAACTGAACGGAAAGCAGTTACCGGTGAGCAGGCTATCTGCGATACCTTACCCAAACGCAACCCCATGTTGCACCCCACCGCGGTCTTCCGCAAGAGTGCTGTAGACGCTGTGGGTAGTTATGTGGAAGTTCCGGGGGCCGAAGACTACTGGCTCTGGGCGCGGATGAGCCGGGCCGGGTTCGTCCTGGGGAATCTGGCTCAGCCTCTGGTGAGCTACCGGGTAGCTAGCGCCTACACCCGCCGCGGTGGGGTAGCGGCCCTGCGCAAAGATTTACAGGTTCAGCGTAGGCTCTATACAGGGGAGGTTCTGAGCCCTCTCCGTTGCGTGCAGAACCTTGCCGTGCGTGCTCTTTACCGCCTGGCACCAGAAGCAGTGCGTACGAAGGCTTTTAGAGCTATGACCGGTCGCGCCCCGCAGGGGGAGAAAGAGAAGGGCAATAATGTCTAAAGAACCGTCCCTGCAGACCACCTCTATTCCTCTCTTGACCTCAAGCTCTGACCGGAAAGTCTGGTGGAAGTATGTGCAGATGGGTTTGGACTCATTTGCTTGGTTAGCGGCCCTCCCTGCGGCTTTCGTTCTGCGCTATGGCATGGATCTGAGCCAGATTGATACACGAGGGCTAGCTGCTGTTGTGCTAGTTATGGTGGCCCTTCACCTGGGCGGTGGCCTGATAATAGGCCTCTACCGTGGTGTTCATAGCTACGGCACCTTGCAAGAAGGCAGTAAGCTCTACCCTCTGCTGTTTACGAACCTCTGCATTATGCAGATACTGCTTCTGGCGTCCTCTCGAGCCTTTGGTGTTCCTCGTTCTGTGGTGCTGATTGCTTTCCCTATCGCTATTTTGCTGATGATGGGCTTTCGTTATAGCAAACGAATCTACGAGGAAAATACCAACCGGCCCAAGGGCGAGGACGTACAGAAGGTTATTGTCTATGGCGCCGGTTTCTTGGGGAGGAACGTGGTGTCTTCCCTGATGACAGACCCTAAGGCCAAGTATCTGCCGGTGGCGATTGTTGATGATGACCGCTCGGTACGCAATGCCCGCATTCACTCGGTCAAGGTTGAGGGCACTAGTGCTGACTTAGCTGCTTTGGTGAAGCATCACCAAGCCAGCAAGGTGCTGATTGCCATTGGCGAGGAAATCCCTGAACGGCGCCTGGTTCGCATAGCCCAGAGCATGAAAGAGCTGGACGTAGAAACCATACGTATCAACTCTGCGGTTCCTGATATGGGGCAGACCCGTAAGCGTAGCGATGAAAATAATGAACGTGAGCTTCTTGAGAAGATTCGCGGAAAGATAGATTACAAGATCGATCACGAGTTGATTCGTAGCTATGTGCAGGGCCGCCGTGTGCTGGTCACCGGTGCTGGCGGGTCGATTGGGTCAGAGCTGTGCCGCCAGATTTCAGCCTATAGCCCTGCTGAACTGATGATGCTAGATCACGATGAGTCCTTGCTCATGGATACCCGCTATTCGTTGACGGGTTTGTCGAGCCTGGATGATCCCAGTGTGATTCTGGCAGATGTGCGAGATGCGGAGGCTCTCGAGGCAGTTTTTGTTGAACGTAAACCTGAAGTTGTATTTCACGCGGCTGCTCTCAAGCATGTCTCTGCCCTAGAGGCCTACCCCAAGGAAGCCTACAAAACCAATACCCTGGGGACCGCTAACGTCCTCAAGGCTTCAGCTGAGGTTGATGTTCAAGTTTTTGTGAATATCTCTACCGATAAGGCAGCTGACCCCACCACCGCACTAGGCCAATCCAAGCGGAGCGCCGAAATGCTGACCAGCTGGTACGGCCAGCAGACCGGGCGTAGCTATGTTTCGGTACGATTTGGCAACGTCTTTGGTTCACGAGGGTCCATCAAACCCCTCTTTACCAAGCAGATTCTAGACGGCGGCCCCCTGACCGTCACCGACCGCAACGCAACCCGCTACTTCATGCTCATTCCCGACGCCTGCCTGCTAGTCATGCTAGCTGGAGCTATCGGCCACAGTGGTGAGGTGATGGTCCTTGATATGGGTGAACCCGTGAAGATTCTCAAGGTCGCTGAACACATGAGAAGTCTCTATGAGCGCTTTGACGTAGCGATTGAAGTGATTGGTTTACGCGCCGGTGAAAAGCGTGATGAAGTGCTCTTTGGCCAGGACGAGGTGCACCAACGCTGCCACGAAAACGAAAATATTATGAGGGCTCAAGCCCCCACCTTTGACCCTGCTGAACTGAACTACGCTGGGTGGCTGGAGAACTACCGGAGCCACCGTGGCTATGACCGCACCGAACACCCTGGGCAGGAGGCCTAATGACTACCTCAGAACTGCTCACCCTCCTTGTGGTTCCTGCCACCCTTGCTTTTCTTGCAGGTCTGCTCTTACCCCTTGCTGTGCGTCCGCTGCTTCACCGCTGGAACTTAGTTGATATCCCCACGGCACGCTCTTCCCATAGTTCCCCGGTCTTCCGAGGCATGGGGCTGGCAACCGCACTGGCCGCCACGCTGGGGTATCTGGTGGCCCTGATCGACGGGCAGATTTTTACTGATCGTTCTATCGCCCTCTTCGTGCTCTTTGGCATGGTTACATCAGGTGCTTTGGGGTGGGCAGAGGACTACCGCGGGGTTTCCATTAAGGTTCGTTTTGCAACTCAGCTACTCATTGGTCTTATCGTCACCTTGGGCATGACTGCCATGCTAGGAACCTCCATCTTCTGGGTTCCCTTGGGTATCTTCGCGATTGTCGCCTATATCAACGTGGTGAACTTTATGGACGGCATCAACGGTATTTCTGGGTTGCACGGCCTTGCGGTGGGGGCCACCTACGCCTATGCAGGCTGGGTTAACCAGATGCCTTGGCTACTTGCTGGGGGAGCGGCTGTGGCAGCAGCCTACCTGGCCTTCTTACCTTGGAATGTGCGTACCGGCAAAAATGTTTTCCTGGGGGACGCCGGTTCCTACTTCCTGGGAGGTGCTATTGCTTCCATGGCGGTAGGGGCCTTCCTCTCCGGGGTCTATGTGGAGTACATTCTGGCCCCTCTGCTGGTTTATCTGGCAGATACTGGAACTACCCTCTTACGTCGTATCGTGCGCGGAGAGAAGTGGTATACCCCCCACCGGACCCATGTTTATCAGCGCCTGACAGACCAGGGTCTAAGCCACCTGGGCAGTGCAGTTCTGGTGACAGTGACGACAGGTACGGTAACGGTAGTGACCGTACTAACCCTACCCTTTGAAACCCAGAACGCTATCTGGTCCGCTGTGCTTGTTGCCTTGATGGTGGCTCTTTATCTTCTTTTGCCGACTCTGCTAGGGAAGGTGCGGCAGCGTGATGGGAAGTAAACCCATGGGCATCAATGAGATGCCTTGGCTCAAAATTTTCCAGCGCGTCTGCTGTGCTTTGGCTATTGTGGCCCTGGTCGGTACGATGGTGGGTGTACTTACCGTAGGTAAATCCGCTGCGGGTGGATTCCTGACCGGGCTTGCTCTGGTTTATCTCAGTTTCCTAGTCGGAATCATGGTTGTGATACTGGCTGAGAAGAGGTCGATGAAAAGCGCGGCAGTAGCTCTTTTGGCCATGTACCCCATCAAGATGATGATGTTTACCGGCCTTTTAGTGTTAGCTCCAATACCGCAAGATTTTCGTAACGGCTGGTTTCTGGCGGGAGCTTCTCTGGCGCTACTGGTTCAGCTCACTATCGAAACAAGAGTTATTTCCCAACAGAGGATTCTCTATTTCGATTCGGTAGGATGACATCAGGTGAAGGAGCATATGCCCTTGGGCAAGACAGACGATAAATGGTACAAGCAAGATAAGCAGTTACGTTCTGCTGGCGACCTAGTAGCTGGTGGCGGAACGGCTGGGGCCTTTATGACGCTTATCTATGTCATGATAGGCATTGGTATCTGGAGTTTGGTAGGCTATGGTCTAGACCACTTACTAGGTACAACCTGGATTGCTTGGGTAGGCGGATTCGTTGGCGCCTTTGGGGGTATCTACTTGGTATTTATCCATATGCAGCAGCGTAAATAAGACCAACTAGAACCGGTTGGCGCACATATAATTTTGATTCTTTAAACCTCTGAGGTTGCTGGAGCCAGCGGCCAATACGAAGCAATGAAAGGACTTGCCTTGATATCAAACGGGCTAGTTGTCGCAGCGGGAGAGCAACAAGGCTACGTTCCGCCCACTATCGATGAGATGCACCTACCTGCAATCTTCACGATCGGTGATTTTGAGTTCAGCAAGCAGATGCTGCTGGTTCTCCTATCGGTAGTTATCGTTGCTGGCTTCTTCCTCTTCGCTGCCCGCAAGCGGGCCGTGGTTCCCTCACGCACCCAGTTTGTTGGCGAAATGGGCTACGGGCTGGTCCGCAACAGCCTAGGTAAAGAGCTGATTGGCGCCCACCACTACAAGCCTTTTGTGCCCCTGCTCTTTACCGCTTTCTTCTTTATCCTGGTCAATAACCTCTATGGCTCAATCCCCGTTGTGCAGCTACCGACTATGTCTCACGTAGGTTCTGCCTATGCGCTAGCTGCCATTGCTTACCTGACCTGGGTTGGCGTAGGTATCAAGCGTAAGGGTCTAGGTAAGTTCTTCAAAGATATGACCATGCCCTCCGGTGTTCCCCCGCTGGTCTACGTCATTCTCATTCCCATTGAGTTCATATCTAACATGCTCATCCGCCCCGCCACTCACGCCCTGCGTCTTTTTGCGACCATGTTCGGTGGCCACCTGGCCATTATGGTTGCTGCCTCACTGACCCAGTACCTGATTATTGAAGCCGGTGGTATCGCCGCTGTCGCATCGCTTGGTTCAGGTGCCTTGGGTATCTTTCTCTACTTCCTGGAACTGATGATTCAGGTAATTCAGGCCTACGTCTTTACCCTGCTCCTTGCGGTCTACCTGCAAGGTTCGGTTTCTGAAGGCCACTAACACTATAGATTTTCTCCGTTGATACCTCAGCGGACGAGAAAAGCAACCCGCTTTAGCGGGGAGTGCCCACATCAAAACTCTGCCCCTTACACAAGACACAAACCGCAAGGGGCACTGTGAAAGGAAACAAACATCATGGAACTCACCGGTTCACTTACCGCAGTTGGTTACGGTCTGTCAGCTATCGGCGGTGGCATCGGCGTAGGTCTGATTTTCGCAGCCTACATGACCTCCGTTGCCCGTCAGCCTGAGTCACAGCGCACCCTGCAGCCCATGCTCTTCCTGGGCTTCGCACTGGTTGAAGCACTGGCAGTTCTCGGCCTGGTTCTTGCGTTTATCAAGTAATTTTTGGCCCCGCCAAAAGATTGACCAAACTATAGAACAGGAAAA
>JAXFPK010000117.1:0-28736 GCA_034179845.1 Rothia sp. (in: high G+C Gram-positive bacteria)
CGCCTCATGCAAATCTACGATTTGAGTGAGGTGCAAGCCAACCACATTCTGGAGCTGCGCCTGCGCCAGCTCACCAAGTATTCCCGCATCGAACTTGAGGCTGAGCGTGATGACCTGTTAGCTGAAATTGCGTCCCTTGAAGAGATTCTTGGCTCTGACACTAAGCTCCGCGCCCTGGTCTCAGAAGAACTGCAGCAGGTTGCCGACCAGTACGGCACCGACCGCCGCACCAAGATTGTGACCAAGGACGAGCTAGCCGACGCGGTTGCCGCCCTCTCAGCCTCCGCCTCCAAGGCCAAGAAGGAGGCCGGCCTCTCCCTGGAAATTGCGGACGATCCCTGCTGGGTTCTGCTCTCCACATCAGGGCAGCTAGGGCGCACTAAGGGGGTTAAAGGCCAGCGCCAGCCCCTGCTTGACCCAGGTAAACGCATCAAACACGATGCTTACCTCTCCCTGGTGCCCACCAGTGCCCGCGGTGAAATCGGTGCCGTTACCTCAACGGGCCGCCTGATTCGTGTACCTGTCATTGATCTGCCCGTCCTTGAAGAAACCGCAGGTGCACCCCAGCTCGCAAGCGGGGTTAAGGCTACGGACGTCATCACCCTAGCCCGTGGGGAAAAGCTGGTAGGCCTGGTACCACTCAACTCCATTCTGGCCCTGGCCACAGAACGCGGCGTGGTCAAACGAGTCAACCCCGATTACCCGCTCAATGCCACCGAGTTTGAGATTATGAAGCTCAAACCCAAGGATTCTGTGATCGGCCTGGCGATCTGCGACTCCAACGATGCGCTCCTTACCTTCATCACAGAGCAAGCCAAGCTGCTTACCTTTGATGCGGCTAAGGTGCGCCCCCAGGGTCGTACCGGTGGCGGCATGGCGGGCATGAAGGTAGCCGAGGACGATAAGGTTATTGCTTTTGGTGTCACCGCACCGGGTACGGACGCCCAGGTCGTTACCATCACTGACGGCGGCGAGGAAGGAGCTACCGCCAAGGTCACTGAACTTACCGAGTTCCCCCAGAAGGGGCGAGCAACCGGTGGTATGCGCGCCCACCGCTTCCTCAAGGGCGAATCTTCCCTAGCCCTGGCCTGGGTGGGTGTTGGCCCGGCTAAGGCAGTTTCGGCCGCAGGTGTTGCCCGTACCCTGCCCACTGAGTTCGGCCCCCGTGATGGATCCGGGGTGCTACTAGCCCAGGGCATCGACGCTATTGGCCCCAACTACCAGGAGCTGACGTCCCCGGCTCCGGCATCAGTTACAGCAAAAGAACCCACCAACCAGCCTGAGACTCAGGCAGAGGGTAAGGATCAGGCAGAGGGTAAGGCTCAGGCAGAGGGTAAGGCTCAGGCGGAGGGTGAGATATCGGCCGAGGTGGAGGAGAACGCTCTCTTCTAGCCGGTAAGACCCACATAAAAGCCCACCTAGTTCTTTCCCTGCACGGGATTGTACTAGGTGGGCTTTTCTCTGTGTACCTATCGAAGCTTGACCACGGTATCGCAGGCGGTGATGTCTTCGGTCCGGTGTGAGACCAGGACGACCGCAGGTAGCTTGGTCTTACCCGAAACCTTCTGGCCGGGGGTGCCCTTGGTGCCTCGGGCAACCTCGTTAATGAGGGCCACGGCGGCTGGGGCGTCCAGGTGAGCGGTCGGCTCGTCCATCAGTAGCAGGGGCGAATCAACCAGTAGGGTGCGGGCAATGGCGATACGCTGACGCTGACCACCGGAGACATAAGAACCACCAGCTCCCACTAGGGTCTGCAACCCGGCAGGTAAGGAGCGCACAAAATCGCCGAGGCCTACCCGGTTGAGCACCTCGTACATTTCCTCATCGGTGGGGCGCTCATCGGCTGAACGGGCAATCGCCAGGTTATTGGCGATAGTGGATTCAAAGATATAGGCCGATTGGGGGCACCAGGCCGCGTAGCCGCGCAAAGACTGGGCGTCAAAGGTGCGGCCGTTGACCCGAATCTGGCCCTGCTCAACGGGGAGGAAGCCCAAGAGGGTAGCAAGAGCAGTGGTCTTACCGGAGCCAGAGGGGCCGGTGATACCCAGCCATTGCCCTGAAGAGACAGACGCTGAAAGCCCGGTAAAGACAGGCTGATCCATATCGGGCCAGCGGGTAGCTAAAGACTCAAGGTCGAGAGTGATGGAGCTGTGAGCAGCCCGGTTCTTAGCCCCAATACCGGGGTCCCCCAGGATGTCTCTGATTTCGCCAGCACCGGCGTCCGCGCTCTCATCTGCCGCAGCGGTATCGACGGTGTCGAAGTGAGACCGGGTGCGGGCTACTAGGGTGGCAAAGGCCGGCCAGCCGCGTACAGCTTCTAGGTGGGCGGCGGTGGTCTCAAAGAGGCCGGTCATCATCAAAATGACGATAGCGGCAGTCGGGGCAGTCACGTTACCGGCTTCAACGGCAGGCCAGATACTGGCAATCACGGCCAGGGCGGCACCCCACCAGGTCACAACCATTAGACCCCGCCCCACACCGATAGCGCGGGAACTTCTCAGATAGGAGGCCTGGGCGTAGCCGTCCTGACGTGACACGGCCAGAGCAACGGTCTGGTCTAGGCCGTTATTGTGCAGGTCGGTAGCAGCATCTAGGGCTGAGACGCCTAAGCGCAGCATGGCTGAGGTTTCGCCGCGGGCGACGGCATCGGCACGCTGATCTGCCCGCAAGACTATTGCCGGGAGAATACAGGTGGAAACCGCCACCGCAATTGCCACCGGTAGCAGGGCCTGCGGGGTGGCCCAGGCGGTCACACCCAGTACCAGCAGCATGACAATCAGGTGGGAGGCAACGGGTAGAACCACGCGCGGGATAGCGTCGCGTAACTCATCAATATCGCCCACCAGTCGGTCAAGGATCTTGTCGCCACGGAGCAAAGAGCGCACTGAGAGTACACTGCGGCCAGCGGCGTCCCAGGCACGCACGCGCAGGGTGTTAGCTGCCTCTAGCACCAGGTTATGGGTGCGCAGGCGCTCGGCATAGCGGGAGGTGGCCCGGCCTAGACCAAAGAAGCGCACGCCGGTCACAGCCACCAGCAGGTACATCATGGCTGGCTGCTCGGCAGCGCGCACAATCAGCCAGCCAGAGAGGGCGGTGAGGCTGACAGCAAAGACCACGGTGAGTACCGATAGCAGAATCGGCAGGGCCATATCGCGTTTGGTGATGCCGGTGAGCTCCCCCAGGTGTCGCAGGGTTTTAAGGACGCCCGCAGAACCGACCTCTCTTGGCTCAGGTGAGGTGGGGGGCTTGGTAGCTACCGCAGGGGCTGAATCTTCGAGTTCGCCGGTGGCTACAGCATCGGCCAGGGTTGCTAGGGCGTAGCCGCCCAGGCCGGCTGCGTTCTGGGGCGAGAGGTCCCAGGTGAAGCCGTGGGCCTTGGGGGTGGCCTGGAGCAGGTTGTTGGTGGCAGTAGCAAGGGCGGTGTCGTGAGTGACGATAATGAGGGTTGCCCCGGTCTCCTGCAGGGCGGCTAGGGCGACGTTTACCTTGGCTGCTGAGACTGGGTCAAGGTGGGCTGTGGGTTCGTCGATGAGCACAGTGACGCGCTCTTCTTGTGCCTGTAAGGTGGCAACTCGTGCCAGGGCGCGGGCGATAGCTAGGCGGCGCATCTGCCCGGCAGAAAGTGCCTCAGGGGGGAGGTTAGCGAGGTCAGCTAACCCTACCGAGCGGAGGAAGGAAGTGAAGTAGTTCCGGTCTTCCTCGGTGAAAGAGACTGCATCATCGAGCAGGGTTGAGGCATAGTTGATGCCTTCTAGAGCGCCTTCGCCGCGGGTGACGGTGGCGTAGAGGGCAACCTCAGCCAGGGCGGTGGGGGCAATGAAGGTGGGTGATTGGCTAATCCAGACGGTGGCGCCGGTGCCTGATACGAGGCCAGAGACGTGTACTGGTTCGGTAGTGCCGGTGGGTACCAGGTCGTTGCGCAGGGCCCCGCCGAGGACGGAGAGCAGGGTGGTTTTGCCGCAGCCTGAGGGGCCGGTGATAGCGGTGGTGGTGCCGTGTCGTAGGGTGAAACTGACACCGGTGAGGGTGCGCTCGCGCCCAGGGTAGGCCACGGAGAGCTGACGGACCGAGAGGCGGTCACCGCCGGGGGCGACAGTGGCGTGTGGGATGGGCTGGTTGATGATGGTCTCGGCACGGCGCAGGGCTGCAACGCCGTCCTCAGACTGGTGGTAGGCGGTTCCCACATCACGCAGGGGCTGGTAGCACTCAGGGGCCAGGAGTAGGGCGAAGAGAGCAAGGTCTAACCCCAGGTTTCCTTCAACCAGGCGCAGGCCAATGAGCACAGCAACCAGGGCCACCGAGATAGTGGTGATGAGTTCCAAGGCCAGGGAGGAAAGGAAGGCTGACCGTAGGGTGTACATGGTGGCTTTGCGGTAGCGCTCCCCTAGATCCCCTAGTGCTTTTGACTGGGCGCGTGAACGGCCCAGGCCCACCAGTACAGGTAGGCCCTTGACCAGTTCGACGATGTGATCGGAGAGGCGCAGCAAATCGCGCTGGGCGCGGGCGGTATCTTCTGCGGTGGTACGGCCAATGAGCACCATGAAGAGGGGAATCAGCGGCAGGGTGCAGAGAATGACCAGGGCTGATACCCAGTCGTAGAAGGCAATGAAAACGAGAAGCAGGGTGGGCACTACAGCTGTTGAGACAAATGCTGTGAGGGTTTTGGTGTAGTAGTCATCTAGGGCGTTAAGACCACGGGAAAGAAGCACGGCGGTGGCACCGGTGCCGTCGGGGGTGTCAATACCACCGGTGGCAAGGACGCGGCGAATCAGTTTGCGGCGGATGGTAGTTTTAGCCCCCGCTGCTGCCTGTTGGGCGTAGAAGCTCAAAGACCAGTCAGCTGCCGCACGAACCACAAGTGCAAGGGCGCCGGTGATTGCCAGCGAAAGTAATCCCGGTTGCATGAAGGGGGTGGCGAAAAAGATGCCGGTCAGTTGGGCTTGGCCGTTTCCGGCGAAGACGGCAAGCTGCTCGGCGTGGGCAGACTCGTAGGTTTTGCCCTCGTAGAACACCGCGTAGGTCATGCGGGCTAGCAGGGTGATGGCAGTGCCCAGCACTGCGGCAAAGACAATGAGAGCCAGTGTTTTGAGGGCGGTAAGCACCGCGAAAACGGTGAGGTTTCTCTTGGCGTGGGGGCCCAGCGGGGGCCGCTTGCTCGTTCTGGGAGCAGTCATTCTCAATAGTGTCCTTGGTGCCGCGAACAGTTTGTTCACTATTCTAGTGGTAACTTTCCAACCGGGTAGACCCAGGTTCATGAGCTGGGCCGTGGGTATGAGCACATCTGCCCACCCTGAGTAGGCGAAAGGACGCCGGGAACTACTCCCGGCGTCCTTATCTTTGATGTGCCTTGGGCTCTGGCCTATGCCTTGTGGGCGCTTGTGCGAGTGGCACGGGTAGCCAGCTCGGTGGCGTCATGGGCATCAGGGATGCTTTCAACGCGCAGGCGCTTGCGGAAGACCCAGTAGGTCCAGCCCTGGTAAACCAACAGAATCGGGATGCCGAAGAGAGCAACCCAGCTCATCACGCTCAGGGTGTACTCGGAGCTTGACGCGTTGGCGATGGTGAGGTTGTATGCCTCATCTAGGGTGGAGGGCATGACGTTGGGGTACAGGGCCAAGAAGATAGCTAGTACGCCTAGACCGATGAAGGCTGCAAAGCCGGTGAAGGCCTTGCCCTCCTGCTTGCGGCTGGCAAAGAACCAGCCGATTAGCAGAGCGAGGACGGCAAGTGCTGTGAGGGTGTAGGAGATACCGTTACCGGTGGTCACCTGCATGTAGAGAACCCAAACCACAACGGGCAGTACCAGTACCGGTGAGAGCTTGGTGAGGGCCGCACCTGCACGGTGGCGTACCTCGCCGTCAGTCTTTAGGGCGATGAAGGCCAGGCCCATGACCAGGGAAACACCGACCATGGCTAGGCCACCCATCACTACGGCGGGGGTCAGCCAGGCGAAGGCACCGCCTACGCGGTCACCGTTAGCGTTGACGGGCAGACCGGTTGAGGTCAGTGCCAGCAGGGCACCGACCAGGAAGGCGATGAAGAAAGAACCGACCGAGATGGCTACGGTCCAGCCTGCAATCCACTGCTCGGAGTCCTTCTTGCCGCGATATTCGATAGCTACTGCACGGAAAATCAGGGCTAGCAGGGCAAGGGTTAGCGGAATGTAGAGGGCTGAGAAGAGGGAGGCGTACCAGAGGGGGAAAGCTGCGAAGGTAGCAGCGCCAGCGGTAACAACCCACACTTCGTTTCCGTCCCAGACAGGGCCGATGGTGTTCAGTAGGAGGCGGCGTTCTTTCTCATTCTTGGCAAAGATGCGGCTCATGAGCATACCTACGCCCAGGTCGAAGCCGTCCAGAATGATGTACCCCACCCAGAAGAAGCCGATGACTGCGAACCAGAGAGTCGGCAGAAGAGGCTGGTCAGCAAAAAGCTCAAACATGTGTGTAAGCCCCTTTCTTAGTAGGCGAACGCGAGTACGTCGCGGTCGTTCTTCTCGTCAGTTGTGTGTGGGTCTTCAACCAGCTCGGGCATAGATGCCACCACACCGGCCTTGACGTACTTGGCGAGCAGGTAGACTTCCACGACCATGAGGATGCCGTAAATCAGGCCCAGAGAAATGAGCGAGAAGAGAATCTCGTAGCCAGATACACCGGGTGAGACGGCTGCTGCGGTGAACATCATCAGGGCGGGGTTGCCGTCGGGGTTGGGGGCAACGACGAAGGGCTGGCGGCCCATTTCGGTGAAGATCCAGCCGGTGGCGTTGGCACCGAAGGGTGCCAGGATGCCCACGATAGCTAGGTTAGTGATCCATTTGGCTTCAGGTACGGTACCTTCACCCTTCTTGCGGGTTACCCACAAGACGTAGAGGAAGGAGAGGGCGCTGATGCCGCCGAGGGTGATCATGCCGCGGAAGCCGTAGTAGGTGACCTCCATCAGGGGCAGGAAATCAACCTCAGTGCCGGCGCGTTCACCGTAGATTTCGGGGTTATCGGGGATGGTGCCGCCGTAGGCTTCCTTGTACTGAGGGAGCAAGGTGGTGATGCCGGGGACGTCGGTGGTGAAGTTGTCGTAGGCCAGGAAGGAGAGCAGGCCGGGAATTTCGATAACAGCCTGGACCTGGTCGCAGTCCTGCGCACCGGGAGATGAGAGGGAGAAGAGGGAGAAGCCAGTACCGTCGTGGCAGGCGGCTTCGGCTGCTGCCATTTTCATGGGCTGCTGCTGAATCATGAGCTGAGCCTGCTGGTGGCCGGTGATACCGGTGCCAACAAAGGCCAGCAGACCGACGATAGCGCCGATGCGTAGGGACTTGAACCAGACGGTGAAGTCGGCGCGGTCGCGGGCGCCTTCGCTGATTTCACCGACGATAACCTTGCCGTTGTCACCGATGGTGTCGATGCCATCGCGGCGACGCTTCCAGAGCTTGTACCAGGCGATACCGACAAGGAAGCCACCGGCAACCTGAAGGGAGCCGAAGATGGCGTGCGGGTAGGCAACCATGGCGGTGTTGTTGGTTAGCACTGCTAAGACGTCGGTCATAACGGGGCGGCCATCAATCATTTCAACACCTACGGGGTGCTGCATCCAGGAGTTGGCCACGATGATGAAGTAGGCAGAGAGCCAGGAGGCGGCTACTGCGATGACCAGGCAGGCTGCGTGTACCTTGGGTGAGAGTTTGTCCCAGCCGAAGATGAAGAGGCCTAAGAAGGTGGACTCTACGAAGAAGGCTAGTAGGCCTTCCATGGCTAGGGGCGCGCCGAAAACGTCGCCCACGAAGCGGGAGTATTCGCTCCAGGCCATGCCAAACTGGAATTCTTGGACGAGGCCGGTTGCAACGCCCATGATGAAGTTGATGAGGTAGAGCTTGCCCCAGAACTTGGTCATGCGCTTGTATTCGTGCTTCTTGGTTCGCACGTAGGCGATGTAGAAGCCAGCTACAACGGCACCCAGGCCTAGGGTCAGCGGAACCATCATGAAGTGGTAGACGGTGGTGATACCGAATTGCCACCGCGCTATTTCGAGGGGATCCATTGATTTCCTTGAGTGTTAAAGTGGTGCACCGTTAGCAGGCTGGCAACTATGCCATAAACACAAGGCAACGGTGCGGGTGTGTTGTGCTCTAGGATAGCTGGCTTCTGTGAGTGTGTCGTTAGGGTGTTTGTGACTCCCCCCACCAGAGAATTTGACGCTTCACTAAAGGTCACTTTCACGCTAAGGCTATCTCTGACTAGGTAGAAGACGACAGCTCACATCTTCTCAAACCGGTGTTAGTGACACTTTGTCATAGTCACACCGGGGCAAGCACCTCTCCCCTAACCCATCAGGTAGAGCCGGGCGGGGCCGTCCTCTTTTTTCAAAAACCCAACCTGAGGGTAAAAGCTAGCCCCTAAAACCAAATCCACAGGCCCTAAAGAGTGATGAATATCATACACATTTGCGGTTATATGACATGCCCCAGGCCCTCAGCAATACCTCACCCCTGCTAACTATAAGAAGCCCTAGGCATCAATCGCAGTGTGGTCAAGCTGGGCGGCACCACGGATAATAAAGTCCTTACGCGGGGCCACCTCAGAACCCATCAAGAGGGTAAAGGCACGCTCGGCAGCCTCAGCGTCCTCAACCCGTACCCGGCGCAGCATACGGTGGCGGGGGTCCATGGTGGTCTCCGCCAACTGGTCAGCGTCCATCTCACCTAGACCCTTATAACGCTGGATAGGTTCCTTATAGCTCTTACCCTCGGCCTCAATACGGCCCAGCAGCTCGTGTAGTTCCTTCTCGGAGTAGGTGTAGACCATCTCGTTAGCCTTACCCCGGTTGATCACCTCAACCCGGTGCAGGGGCGGCACAGCAGCGTAGACATGGCCAGCTTCTACCAGCGGACGCATATAACGGTAGAAGAGAGTCAGCAGTAGGGTACGAATGTGGGCACCGTCTACGTCCGCATCTGTCATCATAATAATCTTGTTGTAGCGTTTGCTCTCCAGGTCAAAGGTGCGCCCTGAGCCTGCACCAATCACCTGGATAATGGCGGCACACTCAGCGTTAGCTAGCATGTCGGTCAGGGAGGCCTTCTGCACGTTCAAAATCTTGCCGCGAATAGGCAGCAGCGCCTGGTAGGTAGATGAGCGGGCCAGGCGGGCAGTGCCCAAGGCCGAGTCACCCTCAACGATGAAAAGTTCAGACTTCTCAACATCAGTAGAGCGGCAGTCTACGAGCTTGGTGGGCATGGACGAAGTTTCCAGGGCGTTCTTACGACGCTGGGTTTCCTTATGAACTCGCGCCGAAATACGCGACTTCATCTCAGCAACAACCTTCTCAGAGACAGCTGCCGCCTGGGTTTTCTCGCCCCGGGCTGTAGAGTTCAACTTGGCAGCTAGTTGCTTGGCTACCACCTTAGAAACAATCTGACGCACCGCCGGGGTGCCCAGAATCTCCTTAGTTTGCCCCTCAAACTGGGGCTCAGCCAGACGCACGGTCAGCACAGCGGTCAGACCTGCCAGCACGTCGTCCTTTTCAATTTTGTCGGTGCCGGCCTTGAATTTACGCGCATTATCGGCAATGTGCTTGCGGAAGGTTCTGAGCAGCCCCTGCTCAAACCCGGTCTGGTGGGTACCGCCCTTAGGGGTAGCGATGATATTGACGAAGGTGCGCAGCTTGGTTTCGTAACCAGTGCCCCAGCGCAGGGCAACATCAACCTCGCACTCGCGCTCTACTTCGGTGAGCTGGGAGTGGCCTTCAGCATCCAGCACGGGGACGGTCTCAGTGAAGGTGTCGGTACCGGTGAAACGCCAAATATCGGTCACAGCCTGGTCATGGGCCAAGTAGTCCACAAATTCTGCGATACCACCGTCATGCTGGAAGACTTCCTCAACGGTTTCAAACTCGCCGGGGGTGCCAGGCAGGCGGCGTTCATCGCGCACAGCAATACGCAGCCCAGGGATCAGGAAGGCGGTTTGGCGAGCACGGGCGGCCAGGTTTTCGTAGCTGAACCGGGCGTCCGGGGTGAAAATCATGGGGTCAGCCCAGTAGCGAACCCGGGTGCCGGTGACTCCGCGTTTGGCTTTACCTACTACCTGTAGGGCGTCGGCGGAGGCGGTGAAAGGGGCATCGGGTTTGGGGGTGCGGGTGCCTTCGAAAATACCGGGAATGCCGTGGCGGAAGCTCATCTGGTAGGTTTTGCCGCCGCGGTCTACCTGCACATCAAGGCGGGAGGAGAGGGCGTTCACGACCGAGGCGCCCACACCGTGCAGACCACCTGAGGCAGTGTAGGAGCCGCCACCGAATTTACCACCAGCGTGCAATTTGGTATAGACCACTTCCACACCGGAGAGGCCGGTGCGGGGTTCAATGTCGGTGGGCACGCCGCGGCCGTCATCTTGCACCTCAACGGAGCCGTCCTTATAGAGGATGACCTGGATGGACTGCCCGTACCCGGCTAAGGCTTCATCAACTGAGTTGTCGATAATTTCCCAGAGGCAGTGCATGAGGCCGCGTGAGTCGGTGGAGCCAATGTACATGCCGGGGCGTTTGCGTACGGCTTCGAGGCCTTCGAGCACCGATAGGTTGCGGGCGGTGTAGTTGTTTGCTGCCACGAAACTCTCCTGCAGGTGTGGACGGTGTGCCTATCTAGTGTAGTACAGGTGTTCGGGTGGCAGGGTCTTTGGCGGCACGGGCCACGGCCCCTACCCGGTTGGCGGGCAAGGGTTTCGTGCTCTGGGCGAAAGGACGTGCGGACGCGGCCGGGCCGGTGGTTGGATAGAGAGTAGAAGGAAAGCTTTTGAAAGGAGCTACCATGAGTGCAACTCTTGAGACCCGCCGCGAATTGACTGCTGCTGACCGTTGCGATGCCTGCGGCGCTCAGGCCTATGTGCGTGTGGTGATGAGCTCTGGCCTGGATTTGCTCTTCTGCGGCCACCATGCTCGCGCTAAGGAAGGTGCCCTGCGCCCTATGGCAGCCGAATGGGACGACCAGACCGACCGCCTGAGCTAACCCCTGGCTCCTACCCCACCCGCCTCGCCCCGTAGTGGGGGTAGGTACCATCTACATCAGAAAACCCACCAAACTTGAACTAGGTGGGTTTCTCTGATTTTGGTGGTCTTTTCCGGAAACCGCTAAGCCCCGTACCGGCTAAATACCGCCAAGGTTTCCACTTGTTCATCATTGTCCAAACCTATGAGGGTTCTTCATAAGGGGTGCCCAACAACAAAGAAACACACCCCCTCACCACCGAAAAACCCGCCCACACACCCCAAGCAGCCGCCGAAAACCCGAACACAAAACACCCCAAATCTTCACTTGCACGATAACGCGTTCCACCACCACTCACAGCTTATCGACAATACGGCTGCTATCTCCTTTACAGCCTCGAGTGAGCGTTTTCACCCCAGGCTTACACTGAGCAGGGGGGGGCAACAACCTCAACCCGACGGTAGCCCCTATCAACAAGGGTCATCTCCTCCACATACTTATGTAAGACCGTGCTCCTTGGCGGCATAAACATCATGCCAAGCACCAGGTAGCCGGTCAGTAATGACAAGGAGCCTGCCATCAATGGTGCAGATGATCTGGTGGTTGTAGCCAGCACGTTTATCTTTGCCTGAAAAGTTTATTTCACCTCGCCAGTTCCAGACCGGTACCAGTGTGCTGTTGATGACCAGTGAACCTGGTGCTTTGAGTGCCTTGTTCTAGGGGTGGGTTAGGGTAAGTTTCCTGGGTTTTTGTTGATTTTTTCGCGGTGTCAGGTGGTTGTTGGGGGCTTCTTGTAGGGTGGTGAGTTGCTGGTAGTTATGGGTTTGTGGGGCAACGGTTTCTCTGGTGTGGTTTTGAATAACCCTCATAATACTATTTTCTTCCATTTTCTGATTT
The DNA here is from genome assembly GCA_034179845.1 of Rothia sp. (in: high G+C Gram-positive bacteria). GTDB lineage: Bacteria > Actinomycetota > Actinomycetes > Actinomycetales > Micrococcaceae > Rothia. The sequence goes on from JAXFPK010000117.1 coordinate 11,864, forward strand.
TAGTTCTGAAAGTTCCAAAAGGTGCAACAGTATTTACATGAATAAACTTATACACTTCCCAAGTCGCTGTTTTAGTCGCTTCATCAGCCCAGTTTCTCATATGCGGTTCAAATAATTCTTCCTCACTCAACGAATCAATCATAATATAAATAGAATTAATATTCTCATTTAATTTTGCTTTCAACTCTTCCAAAGATAAATGAGCGTAGGTATCCGTGAATGACTGATATAATTCACCGAGTTGATTCCATTTAAATTCATCCGATGGTGTTTTTACTTGAAGCCCCTTTCTTTCATCTTCTTCCCATTTAAGAACCAAACTTGTCCAGCCAACCTGATAGGCAAGGTTTTCTGCTGGAGTTCTATCGGCTCCATCAACTCTCTTATCTTTTAAATTTTCTGGAATAATATCAAATTCTGAAATATACTTCTCAAATGTTTTACCTATTTCAGCTTTTAGTTGTTCTTTATTTTCGTATGTTCGCAAAAATTAACCTTCTTTCTAATTCATTAATGTTTTGATTTAAATTGACCTTATTTTCCTATTTACACCTTCTAAGAACACTACAACAGCTGCTCCCACTCCACCATCGGTATTCCGTAAGGACTAACTAAAAATCAAATAATTAATGCTTCTACACCAATGCTAACTTCTTTTTGTAAAAAATGCTATGGCTCCAAATATACAAAATATCATCAGTAAATATAGTATTCCCGTTTCTATGCCGAGCATGAATGTAAGAAGGCAGTTAGGATACTTGAATAAAAGACTCATTGGAAACAAGATTATTTTTATCATCAATCTTATAAACACCCTCTCTCTTTATTGCATCATTTTAAAGTTCCTTCATGGTATCCATAACAGTATCTTCTTTTTCCAGTGTGAATTGCGGGATAACTTGTTTTTCTTTTTTGACTTATTATAACCCCCTCTCAGCTCTATACCGTATTTCTTTTTAATTTGTGCGATATGCAGTGTAGAAACCTTAAAGCTAAATTTCTTCAGTACATACTCTTTTATTTACTCATAAGCAGACTTGCTTTAATCACTTGTTGCATCAAGCTCATCCAGCTCAATTTCAACATTTATGTGCTTATCGACATCAAGTTTGGACAAAAGAGCTACCGTCTCCACATGGTGGGTGTTGGGGTACATGTCAAAGGCCTCAACAGCATCAAGCCGCCAGCCTGCTGCGCGCAGGTAGCCGGTGTCACGGCCCAAGGCTGCCGGGTCACAGGCCACGTAGATAATCCGCTGGGGTGCAAGGGCAGAAATCTGCTCCATGACGGTGCGGCCCGCACCCTCACGGGAGGGGTCACAAATTACCACATCCGGGGCAGCGTAGCGGCCCTCGGCCACTTCACCGCTGATTTTCTCCAGCACCTGGGCCACGTCCCCGTTTTCCACGCGCACGCGCGTCCGCTCAGACCTGTGAGTTCGGGAGGGCCCCTCGTCACCAAAGTTCTCGGAGGCGTTGCGGCTGGTCACCGGAGATCCCTCAATCGACAAAACCGTGCCCTTGTCGCCCACTGCGTCAGCGGCTAGGGCGGTGAAGAAACCGGCACCGGCGTAAAGGTCATAGACCGTCATGCCCTTTCTCAGGCCGGCTGCCTCAAGCACCGCATTACCCAGCACCTCAGGGGCAGCCCGGTGAATCTGCCAGAAGCCTGTAGCGGCCACGTTCCAATAGAAGTCCTGGGCGTAAACAGTGGCAGCCTCAAGGAGGTTAGGGCTGGTAGCCCCAGCGATGACGTCAGCGGGTTTAGTGCCGCGGCGGCGTCCGCCCTTTTTCTCAGCGGTAAAGACCAGGGTTATCATGCGCTCTTCCAGCGGCCCCCACAGGGCCCGGGCCTGGGCCTCAATATCCGCGGCGACCGCCGCAGGCGTGGTGCGGGCAGATACGGTAAAGACCACGGCCACCATATCGGTGGCAGAGATCGCCACATCAACCCGGGTAATACCGGCTAGTTTGAGCCGGTGCAGCTCTAGGGCCTCGATGCGCTCATCGGCCAGGGGGAAGCCCGTAACGGGGACGGGCACCGAGCTAGAGTGCGGGAACATAGCGATTTGCTGGCTCTCGCGCTCCACCGCAAAATGTACTCGGGTGCGCCAGTGCAGCCCCTGCTCATCACCGGGTAGGGCATGGACCGGCAGCTTAGCCAGCAGCGGGTGGTTCTCAGGCACCCCGCCCAGGCGCACTAGCTGCTCCTTCACAATCTGCTGCTTATAGGCCCGCTGGGTTGCGAGAGTCAGGTGCCCGTATTCCATACCGCCCAGGGGCTGAGCAGACGCCAGCGCGTCCGCCGGTGCCCAGGGGTGGGGGCGGCGCTCCGGTGAGGGGGTATCGACGGAGACCACATCTGCGAAGAAGAAGCGGCCTTTGGGGCCACGGCCGGTAATGCGGGCGGTGGCCTGCTCCCCTACGATGCCGTGGCGGACAAAGATGACGCGGTCGCCTGCTCTAGCGACCAGGGCCCCGCCGTGGGCTGGGCGTTCGGGGGTGAGTTCTAGCAGGTCACCGATAGCAGGTTCAGGTGAGGTGGTGGTGTCAGTCATGTGTTTCTCGCTTCGAGGGTGGCTCGGTGGGTTTTCTAATTTATCGGTCTATTTGCCAGGGCACGGAGGCCACCACGACACCTGGTTCGTGGCGCAGGCGGGCTTTGAGCTTGTGGACGGTGCGGCGTTGGAAGATACCATGCCACCAGTGGGAGGCCACATATTCGGGCAAGTAAACCACCAGCACGTCGCGGGGAGATTTTTGGCGCATCTGGTGCACATATTCGAGCAGGCTGGCAGCGGGGTTGCGGTAGGGCGAGTCCAAGACGGTCAGGTCTACGGGCAGTTCTAGGGCCTGCCAGGTGTCAATGTTTTCGCGGGTGCGGGCTTGATCCACGTTCACTAGCAGAGCCTCAATGGATGAGGGGCGGGAGGCCCGCGCATAGGCCAGGGCCCGCAGTACAGGCTTGCGCACCCGCTCAACATAGATAAGGGCATGGACGCGGGAGGGGAGGGCCCGGTCAGCGGCTAGTTGGTCGGGATCCGTGGAGAGGGCTAGTTGCCGGTCGATGCTGCTGTAGTGTTTGTTGGTTTTAATCATGAGCCAGGTCAGAAGAAGAATGAGCAGTACGGTAACCCAAGCACCGTGAACGAATTTGGTCAGAACAATCACCACGAGCACGGTCATTGAGGCGCCAGTGCCGACTGCGCTGATGCCGATATCACGCCAGAGGGCGCGCCGTTTTTGGGTATTGAGGGTGATGCGTTGGGTGCGCCAGCGGTTGCGAAGCACCGCATATTGGGTGAGGGTGAGAGCGGTAAAGACTCCCACAATATACATTTGCACCAGGGTGTGCACGTTGGGCCCGACGATGGCCACCAGCAGCATAGAACTGGCCCCCAGGGTCAGCACACCATTAGCGTAGAGGGCCGTGGAGCTGCGGGCTGAGAGGTGCACCGGCAGGTACTGTTTGGAGGCTATGGCAGTAGCCAGCATGGGGAAGCCGGTGAAAGCTGTCATGGCCGCGACCAGGAGCACCCCAATGGTCGCTGCACCGAGTAGGACGCTGGCTAGGGGCTGGTGGAAGATAGCGTCGGTCAGTTGGAGAAGAACGGGTATTTGGTGGAAGTCCTCCCCCACCATTTGGCCAGCAACCAGTAGCCCCTGGGCCGGGTCAAGGACGGTTACCACCCCGGTTTGCCGGGCCAGGTAGAGCACACCCAGAAGGGAGAGGGCAGAGATCCCGCCGATTACCATGAGGCTAGTGGCGGCGTTGCGCTGGCGCGGCGGGGCGAAGGCCTTGACCGCATTACTCACAGTGTTCACCCCGGTCAAAGCCACAGCACCAGAGGCAAACGCCCTCACCAGCAGCAGAGTTACACCCAGCTGGGTTGTGAGCACCTGGCTGGTATTCTCTGGCACCAGCACCGTGTAGTCAGCCGAGACTGCGCGCCCAAGCTGGCCGGTGGCGTCCGCAATAAGACCGCACCCGATGGTAGTAACCAGCAGCACCAGAAAAATATAGGAGGGCAGGTGAGAGATTCGCAGCATCACTTTCAGGCCGTGCAAGCAGATAAAAGTCACCAGGGCAATCAGTGAACAAGCTATCAGCCTTTGATGCCCCAAAAGTAGGGGGGTAATCGATTCAAGATACTGGGCAGCAGAAGAGAGCGAGACCGCAACCGTGAGCATGAATTCGACCATGAGAGCCGCACCCAGTACCACCGCGGCTGTTACCCCCAGGTTCTGGTAGACCAGGGCGAAGTCGCCACGCTCCCCCACATGCTGAATGTTGTACCGGTAGGTGCCCACCACAATCAGCAGAATCAGGGCGATACCCAACCCCACCAGGGGCGAGTAAGCTAAGGCCCCGTGACCAGCAAGGAGCAAAGTCAGCAGGATTTCATCAGGAGCGTAGGCCACAGAAGAGAAACCGTCAGCCCCAAACAGAGGTAGGGCACGGCGTTTGGGCAGGTTGCCTTTTTTAGCCTGCCTGCTGGTGACAGGGGCACCAAAGATTAGGCGGGTGGCCGCGCTCCTCATATTCCTCACAGGCTCTAACCGTAGTCGCTGAAAGGGGGAAAAAACAGCTATACACACCACATTTTAGTGAGCGGCGAAGGTACCCCACCCGGCTAGGGCGTCTCAGTTGGGTCGTGGGGCCACCGAGCGTAGACTAGAGGTACCCCTGTGCTGCGGGGTATGTGTTTATTTTTCGTTGTCTTGTCGTGAGGTGCTAAGTGCCCCATTTTGTGATTATGGGTGCCGGTCGTGTGGGCGTCATGTTGGCTCACACCCTAGAAGATGCGGGCCATTCGGTTGCTGTCATTGACCAGGATGAGAGGTCATTTCGCCGCTTACGCAAGGATTTTGCGGGCAAGAAGGTCACGGGTGTGGGCTTTGACCGTGAGACCCTCAAACGGGCCGGCGTTGAACACGCCTATGCCTTTGCGGCTGTCTCCTCTGGCGATAACTCCAATATTATTGCCTCCCGTGTGGCCCGAGAAACTTTTGGGGTGCAGCATGTGGTCGCTCGTATCTATGACCCCAACCGTGCCGAGTTCTACCAGCGTCTGGGTATCCCTACGGTAGCGGCAGTGCGGTGGTCTACCGATCAGGTACTGCGCCGTATTTTGCCTGAGCAGGCCATGGCCGGTGACTTCCGTGAAGCCTCAGGTCGTCTCATGCTCGGTGAACTTCAGTTACACGAGAGTTGGGCTGGTCACGCCCTGACCGAGATTGAAGAGGCCGCAGGGGTGCGGGTAGCCTACCTGACCCGCTTTGGGGAGGGCATGCTACCAACGAAGGAAACCTCTTACCAGCAAGGTGATACGGTGCACGCCATGATGCGCACCGAAGACATCAACGACATTGCCAGGGTGCTAGGTGCACCCCCGGCAGGCCAGGATGAGGGGGATCTTGAGTGGAAGTAATCATTATTGGTGCAGGCTCAGTAGGCTCTTCAAGCGCCCGGGAGCTACTCTCCCACGGCCATACGGTCACCATTATTGACATTAAGCCCGAGGCTATTTCTCGCAGCGGTATTCAGCGGGCCCATTGGGTCATTGGGGACGCCTGTGAGCTGTCCGTCCTACGGCAGGCTAAACCTGAGAACGCGGACGTCATTGTAGCCGCCTCAGGTGACGATAAAACCAACCTGGTTGTATCTCTCTTAGCCCGCAGTGAGTTTGGGGTGCCCCGCACCGTAGCCCGCGTGAACAACCCCAAAAATGAGTGGCTCTTTGATGAGGCCTGGGGTGTTGATGTTGCAGTTTCTACCCCGCGGCTGATGACAGCCCTAGTGGAAGAAGCCGTAGAGGTCGGTGACGTGGTGCGCCTGATCACTCTCAAGACCGGTAGTGCCACTTTGGTGGAATACACGGTTCCGGCTGACCACCCCATTATTGGTCACACGGTAGATAACGTGCAGTGGCCCTACGAGACCACCTTGACCGCCATCTTGCGCGATGGGGTACCGATTACCCCCAGCGGAGACGACGTCATTGAAGGCGGCGATGAACTCTTCTTTATCACCACCCCCACCGGTGAGGACGACATCCGCGCCCTCTTTAGCTCACCGGTTTAACTAGTCTGGCACCCAGTATTACACCAGAGGACGCTGGCCCCACCTTGTGTTGTAAAGGTGGGGCCAGCGTCCTTTGAGTAGATGCTAAGAAATTGGAACTATCTCATAGCGGGGGTTATACATGAGGGGCTTCTCCCGGGTGCTGAGCATACCTGAGACCCTCAGGTAGCCACCGGCTGCTATACCCGGCACCTGGCGCTGACCCAACCATACCAAGGTCAGCACCGTACCCGGTGCTAGAGGCGGGAACTCCGGGTAGAGCACACGGGGCCCTGCCCGGTTGACGCTAAAGCGAGTAGTAAACCCGGTTTCCTCATCGAGCACAGAGATTTGACCGGTTGAGGTGTCCTCAGTGGTGCTCACATCGGTAGTGTCATCCAGGTCTTCACCGGTTTCTGCAATGGGCATACCCGTCATGGGGTGGGTCTTTGCCGGCGGCAGGGGCTTAGACTTATCGACCAGCAGGGTCACCTCAAACTTGGGGGTGGCCCCTACATGCGAAATGTGCACCCTGGCTACTCGCCCAGCGACTCGTGCACGGAACCGCTGCGGGTACTCTTCCAGGCGGGTCACCGGCCCGGCCACCTGCTGCCGGGTGAAGGGCGACTCAGTCTCAGGCATAGGCCCTAACCGATTTCAGTGATCTCAGGGCCGCGGCGGGGCACCTCGACAGTAGGTTTCTTCTGAGCTTCTGCAGCTGCAGCGGCCTGGGCGTCAGCAGCCTCCTGAATCTGCTGGGGCACGCGCATAGGCAGCAAATCACGCGGAGGCATAGGCTCAGAGCCACGGTTGACCACAATAGTGCGGAAAACCTCTTCAAGAGCGGTTGCACTCTCCCCAGGCAAAGCAGCCTTACCGGAGAACACCCCACGCACAAACCAGCGCGGCCCATCAACACCCACGAAACGGGCGACACGGAAGCCCTTACGGCCGTCAGGAAGCTCAGCGGGCACACGAGAAATAAGCTGACGCCCAAAGGGGCCATCATTAATATCGACCTGGCCTCCCTTACGGCGCACACTTTCAGATAGTTCCTTACGGATATCATCCCAAATCCCTCGGCTCTTAGGAGCCGCAAAAGCCTGCACTTGAAGGGCGCCTTCACCGATTTGCAGGGTAACAGCAATAACTTGCTGAGTTTTCTGGTCAGCCTCAAGACGCAGGCTCAGCCCCGGATTACTCTTAATCAGCAAGCCACCCAGGTCAATATAGCTAGAACCGGTACGTTGCTCGGTGACGTCAAAGGGGCCGTTCTCACGGGTAAATTCTACAAAGGAGACAGGCAGAGCTGCATCTACGGCAGGCTTCTGAGCTTTGCTACGACCAGCTACTAGGGCTGTTTTTTCGGTGGCGCTTTTGCCCTGCCCCTTCTTCTCACCCGCTGCAGGGGCATCTGCAGTGCCCTGTTCACGCTGCGTAGCGGCGGTATCCGCATTCTTCTTTTTCTTACCAAAACCAAACATAGTGCCTCCTTAGTGGCCTAGCCTCTCTACTGCTCTTACTGTACGCCTGTGGAACCAAACCCGGCAGACCCACGTTCAGTTTCGCTCAAGCTCTCCACCACATTAAAAATAGCGGACTCAAACCGCTGAATCACTAGCTGGGCGATACGGTCACCGCGCTCGATAGTAAAGGGCTGGCTACGGTCGGTGTTGAGCAGGCTAACCATAAGCTCACCGCGATACCCCGAATCAACGGTGCCCGGGGCGTTGACAATAGTAATACCGTGCTTAGCGGCCAGACCCGAACGCGGGTGCACCAGACCCACATACCCCTCAGGCAGAGCAATTGCCACACCAGTGGGCACCAGGGCACGCTCACCCGGGGCAAGGGTCAAGGTCAGGCGCGAGCGCAAGTCGGCTCCGGCATCCCCGGGCTGGGCGTAAGCGGGGGGTTCAAGCCCCTCATCGAGCATCTTGATATCAATCTTAAGCTGGTTCATCACTCTCTTTACTGTACCGGGTTATGCACCGGTCTGCCGCTCACGTCGGGGGCTAAAACCCCTTAGACTAGAAGCAGTGTTGCTGGGTGCCCCCCCGGCACTGTGCCCAGAATTTTGTTGTATCGAAGGAAGCTATGCCTGTTACTGCCCCCACTGTGCTCTACCGTGAACGACTAGCCCCGGGTCTTGGCTTATGGGTCGGTTGTGTAGGTGCTGGTCTCGCTTCTTATCTGGTGGGTGCACCTATCAGCATTACCGCAGGGGTCATTGCCGGTGTTGTGGTCTTTCTTCTGCTGGGTGTGATTCTCTATGGGAGCTCTCCCACTCTAGAGATTACTGATAGCACGGTGCGCTTTGGTCGGGCCCGTATCGAACGGGACTATGTGGGCCGTGCCTACGCTTTTCGTGGGGAGAATGCCCGCCTGGCTACTGGCCCGGCACTGGATGGGCGGGCGTATATGTGTTTCCGGGGGTGGATTACCTCAGTAATTCGGGTAGACATTACCGACCCGGCAGACCCAACCCCCTATTGGATTGCTTCCTCCCGTCACCCTGAGAAGATTGCAGCGATCCTTAATGAGGGTTTATCTGAAGAAGGCTAGGGCTTGTAGGTTCTCTTCAAAGTTTCAGTAGAACCAAGGGCGGGCCCGCGTTATGACAACGCGGGCCCGCCCTTGTCTGTTGAGTTTCTATCTTTTAGCTCTCGCACTCAATGCAGTACTTGAGGTCGCCCTCTTCACGGGCGATCTGGGAGCGGTGGCGCACCAGGAAGCATGAGGCACAGGTGAATTCGTCGTCCTGTGCGGGGAGAACCACAACGTTTAGTTCTTCGTTGGAGAGGTCAGCACCGGGTAGTTCAAAACTTTCGGCTGCTGCGTTTTCGTCCTCGTCCACTGCACCTGATTGCATTTCTGAGGGGCGTGAACGCAGCTCCTCAAAGGATTGGTCTTTGCTCTCTTCATCTTGCTTGCGAGGTGCATCGTAATCGGTTGCCATGGTTTTCTCCGTATTAGGTGTGCGAAGGGTAGATACCCCCTCTGTCTGGTCTGGGGCACCTGCACCCCGGCTTGATATCGGTTGCCCCTGTATTGGCCGGGGCCTCCGATTGTGTTGAGGTGACGGGTAGAATTGTTCACTATTGCTTGCGAGAATGCAAGCGGAGAGTTCATGTTCTCTCTGAGCGAGTCATATAGGTTGAGTGAGGGTTGGTGCAGGGTAAGACATTTATTTCAAGTTCTTCCTGAGCTTGAGATAATTTTCCTTGAAAAATCGGGTATTTTCAAAACTTCACCCCCTCCCCCAGCTCCTTTAGCTTTCAGGCAGAGCTTGAGCCGGTAGTCTTTCAAGTAAGTGTAAAGATTGAAGTGAGCACCGCCTTGTCTTGGAGGTGGTGCCCGGCCCCATCTAAGGAGACCGAGCAGTGCGTGAACTGCGACTAGCTGGCATTCATGACGATGGTGAGAACCTCGTCCTCGAATCATCTGACGGCGCAACCTACCTCTTGCCCATCGACCAGAACCTGCGGCAGAGCATTGCTCGTGCCCGCCGTATCAGCCCCTTACGCGGCGGTAGCGCTGGTGGCGCCTTTGGCCCCCGTGATATTCAGACCCGATTCCGTCAGGGTGCCACGGTTGAAGAAATTGCTGCAGAATCAGGCTGGGAGCCAGAGCGGGTGCGCCGCTATGAGTGGCCTATTGTCGCTGAGCGTGCCAACATCATTCAAACGGCCCGTACCGCCGTTATCTCTGCTGCCCCCGGTCAGGGCGAGGCAGCTCAGAGTCTTGACCAGCATATTGAGTCAGTATCTGAGCGTTATGACTTTACCCAGGCCCCGATGGATTGGAGCACTTGGCAGCAGGAGTCTGGCCAGTGGACCGTATCGGTTGATATAGATTTGGGTGCGGACGCCCAGGCCAACTTACCGCGCAGCGTCATGTTCCCTGCCCGGTGGAACTTCAACCCTGCCAACCAGAGCATTTATGCCTCCAATGAGGCTGCCTACTTCTTGATGGGGCGCGACCATTCCCACGATGCACCGATTCCGGGGCTTTCCAAGCAGTCTGTGACCTCACAGGGCGAGCAGGTGAGCGATGCCTCTGCGCAGTCGGTATCGTCCTCCGCCGGTGTTCAGGTTGCTGAGCCTCGCATTACTCGGGTGAGTGTGCCTGAGCAGAAAGAGCAGAATGAGCTGCTTGATGAGCTGACAGCCCGCCGCGGTGTGCGCTCCTTTGACCCTGCTAGCGAGCGCAAGCTAGCTGATCTGTTGGAGCGTGCCCGCCGCAGCTCCCGCCCTGCTGCTGGGGTGCAGGCTGAGTCTGTTTCTGAGGCTGGTGAAGATTTTAGCCCGGTAGTTGAAACGACTGTTGAGCAGGAGGAAACCTCTGCCGAAGGTGCTGTAGCGCCACAGCCTGCCCTGGACTCGGGCCCTGTTGATGCGAATGCTGTTGATGCGAACGCTGTTGAAGTAGGCGGTGAGGAAGTCAGCGAGGCTACATCAAACGACCGTGAATCAAACCGTGAGAGCATCAAGGAACCCGACGCACTTGAAACTGATCTTGGTGAAGAGGTTGCTGGCGCTAAAGAACCAGTAGCTTCTGATGAGGAGCCTCTAGGCCATGACGATGAGGCCCCTGCCCCTAAGTCCAGCCGAACTAAGCGCACCAGTGTGCCCAGTTGGGATGACATTATCTTCGGTAACCAGCGCCGTTAGACTTCGGGTGTTTATCATCTATTAAAGCCCTGTACCTACCCTGAGGTTAGGTACAGGGCCTTTGCTCTTGGCCAGACGGCGCCCCACCTGGAGCCGACCTTTGGAGCAGAGACACCTCAGGCAGAAGAAACTCTCCTTCTTGACCTACCCCAGCAAGTGGCCACTCCGGCCGTCCTTAGGGTGGGCCTAGCCCTAGCCAGTCGGTAGCATCAGCAGCGGAACCTGTGTTTCCTCAAGCGTTAGCGACCCGTGCTGCCCCACCATCTGCAAGGCATGGGGTTTGTAATGGCGCATATCGTACAGGGCGATAGGTTCGCGGGCAGCTACGATAATATCTCCAATGCGGCGGCGGGCCTCGTCCGTAACCTGCGGGCCAAAATAGCCGGCCTCACAGAGGTTTTCAGTATCAAAAATCCAGGCCTGCTCCCCCCAGGCTTCTGCCCAGCGTCCCAAAGTATCTTGGCGGGCCGCGGGGCTGGAGTCCTTCAGGTAAAGCTGCACCATGCGGGGTTCACCGGCTGTTAGCTCAACATTCTCAAGCAGGGCAGCATCACCTGAGTAGTCGATACGGTTCTGGGGGTCAACATCTACCATGCCGTGATCGGCAGTCACCAGCAGCAGCACATGCGACGGCAGTCTACGCGCTAGCGATTTAAGGGCAAGATTGAGCTCTTCTAGCTGCTCAAGCCATTGGTCTGAGCTGGTGCCGAACTTATGGCCGGTCTGGTCAATTTCTCCCCAATAAAGGTAAACCAAGGACGGCTTGCGGGAGTTCAGCAGGCTAGCAGCCAAGGTGGTGCGGGCACCATACCCGCCTGCGTGCACAAAACGCCCACCTCGTAGCCCGGCCTCACTCAAGCCAGTACCCGCGTACTTGCTAAGCGAGACTGTTGCAACGTCTAGGTGGTTTTGGTATCGCTCAAAAACGGTGGGGTGGGGCTGCCAGATGTGGGGGTCTACCGTCTTATCCCAGCCTGAAAGCTGGTTCATGACGGTTCCAGTTGCTGGGTTTTTGACCTCATAACCAGCCATGCCGTGGTACCCCGGGGCGGTTGCGGTGCCGAAGCTACTGAGTGAAGCGACCGTGGTTGACGGCACCGCTGAGTGGATAGGCCCAAGCTGGGTGGCCTTCTTCAAGAGGGGGGAGTAGGAGCCGTAGGTTGATAGTAGGCTCTGGCCCAAGCCGTCAACCATGACCAGGCAGACGCTGCGATAACGGGTGGGGTCGACCCCGGCAGAGCGCAGCCGCTCAGCTAAGCCGATGAGGTCGTGGCGTCCGGCCCCGTGCAGGGGGTGGGGGTCAGGGGTGATGGAGCCTTGGGCTACCAAGGTGCCGCACGATTCAAAGAGGTCGGCCAGATTGTTGCCGCCGTAGCCAGGTTCGGTGGGTAGGGGGTTGCCGCAGTAGTCGGTGAGGACGCTCATTTTAGGCTCCTGCCTGTACGGTTGCGGTGGTGGGCAGGGTCTGGTGGTTCATGGCTGCCATGTGGGCAGAGCGTAGGGCCCTAGCAAAGCTGCGGGCCTGGGCGGTGGCGTCCGCACCATCTGCGGGGGTGCTCACTCGTAGGAGCATATCTTCGCGGGGGCTCATACCGGTGTAGCCGTGGTCGGCTTCGCACACGGGGTCGGGGCATTCTGCCGGTTGTACATCTAGCCGTTGGGAGCCGGTCCAGGCGATGAGTAAAGAGACCTCTGAGACAGGGCTACCTGTTCGATAGTGTTGGGGCTGGGGGTAGGTGTAGCTGACAGTTAGGGTGCGGAGCCGACTTACGTGCAGGGTTTCTACCGATACGTGAGCGAGAACCTGCTGGCCGTTTTCGTCGAGGTTTTGGTCATCGAGGTGGGCTACAAGAAGGATGTGACCGGCTAAGACTAACACCGTGATATGGCGGTGCAGTTCGTTCTGGTCGAAGTGGGTTTCTACTTGGACCAGGTGGCTGGTTGGTGCTAGCCCGGATAAGGCTTCGGCTACCGTATCGAGGACGAGTTCGGGGTAAAACCCCGCTTGCTGGATATCTCTGGTGAGAGCTTCGGCTGCGCTGGGGGTCATCGTCTCGTCTCTTTCTGAGGTTTCTTCTAGCTGGTAGGTTTACCTTCCATTTTAGGTCATACCAGCTTGCCCCTAGCTACTCATGGTTCGCCGGGCGGAGTCAGTGCGCTGTTGGGGGTTGCCTAGGCGTATCTTGGCGCCTATCACGGTGAGTGTTTCGTGGGCCAGTAGGATCGGGTTCAGTTCTAGGTAGGCAATCTCAGGGTGGTTATCTTTCATGAGGGCTACCCGGGCGCATAAATCTTCTAGTAGGTCGATTCGCACCTGGGGTATGCCCTTGTCGGCAAAGAGTTTAGCTGCTGCTTTGGGTGAGCGCACCATCTTGTACACATCACGCTCAGTCAGGGGTGGGATGCGGTGGGCCCAGTCGCCAAGGAGCTTGGTTGCGTCACCGGCCATGCCGAAGGAAATAACGGGGCCGATGAGGGGGTCTTCGATGCCGATGAGTACCGCGGTGTGCCCGGCTGGGGCTTGTTTCTGTACGGTGAGGTCAAACTTGCCGTAGGGTTCAAGCACCCGGTGCATGTGGGCTATTTCCCTGAGCAGTTCGGCGTCACTTTCGATGCCTAGACGGACGCCGCCCACCTCAAGGCGGTGGCGTAGTGTCTGGTCGGTGGTTTTAAGGACGACGGGGTAACCGCCTGCTGTAGCTGCGGCCGCAGCTGCTTCTTGGGCTGTTTCAAAACCGTATTCGGGAAGTAGGCTAATGCCGTACTTGGCGAGGAGTTCTGCGGTGGCGGGGGCAGGAAGATCTAGCAGGTTTTCTCCGCTCACCTGGGTTAGGTGGTGGGCGATGCCTGCGGCTGCAGCTTTTGGGCTCACGTTCTCGGGGGTAGCGAGCGCCCCGGTTTCCTTTTCTCGCCATTCGACGTAGTCCATGACTTTGGCTAGGGCCAGTATGGAAGCACCTGGGGATTCAAAGCAGGGCAGTCCTTCTTGTAGGGTGGGTGCGCCCTGCCCCGCTGCGTCAGGATTCTCTGGGGTAGGTAGCTGCTGCTGTGAGTTTTCCCAGATTCCGTGGAGGGTTTGGGCGGTGTTGAGTGTTCCGGGGAAGGCAGCAACTACTGGCTTGCCAGTGCGTTTGCCAGCCTGTTGTAGCACTCCTGCAATGTCTTTGGGTTCGATGGAGTCGCCGGTGAGGAAGATGCCGATAGCGGCGTCAATATCTGATGCTTCTAGGGTGCTAGTTGCGACGTCTTCAAGAACTTTTAAGCTGTCAATGCCGTCGTCGGTGAGTCGGAGCGTCGATTCGGTGACTCGCACATCGATTTTGAGGGTTTGGGCTTTATCGGCAACAATTTGCCCCAGGGCTGAGGCGTTGGAGAGGATAGCGATACGTCGGCCAGCTGGTAGGGGCTGGGAGACCAGTACCTGGGCCACATCGAGCACTTTCTCAAAGGTTTCGGTGCTGATTACACCGGATTGCTTGAACATGGCATCGAGTGCTTCGGGGGGTGCGATAGAGGTCCGCCCGGAATGGCCCGGGGGGAGTTTTTGGCCGGTGACCGCGTTCTTAGCGACCAGTACCGGTTTGACGCGGGAGAGCCTGCGGGTGATGCGGGAGAATTTGCGGGGGTTACCGATTGATTCTAGGTAGAGGGCACAGACGCCGGTAGCCTCGTCGTCTTCCCAGTACTGCATGATGTCGTTGCCTGAGACGTCCGCGCGGTTGCCTGCTGAGACCAAGGACGAGACACCGATGTTGCGTTTCACCGCGGTGTTAGAGAACATGACTCCGATAGCTGAGGACTGGCTAAAGAGACCTAGCGCACCGGGCTTGGGGTCTTGGGCGCTCATAGTGGCATCGAGGCGGATTCCCGGGTTATTGTTGAGCAGCCCGAAGGAGGCTGGCCCGATGACGCGCATTCCGTGGCTACGCGCTAATCTCACCAGGGCTTTTTGGCGGGCATGGCCCCGGGCCCCGTCGTCTGCGTAGCCGGTGGTGTAGATCAGTACCCCGCGGACGCCGGCCTCACCGCAGGCGGCAACGGCTGGGGCTACCTCTGCTAGCGGGAGGGCGATGATTGCTAAGTCTACGCGGGTTGGTAGGTCCTTGATGGTGGAGTAGATAGGGATCTTGCCGGCAGGTAGTTGGCCTTCGTTGATTCCGTAGAGGGTGCCTGTGAATCCGCCGTCTACCAGGGTTTTGAGGACCTTATGCCCGTCGTTGTCCCAGCGGTTTGTGGTGCCGATGACTGATACGGTTCGGGGGGCTAGTAGCTCGGCAATTGATGTGGATTCCGCGCGGTGTTCGCGTGCTTCCATCACTCCGCGGGAGCGGTCGGTGGGGTCGATGTTGAAGTAGACCATCACCATGCCGTCTTCAAATTCGCGGGAAATCTCGTAGCCTGCGTCGGTAAAGACGTTGAGCATTTTTCGGTTCTGCGGTAGCACTTCGGCGCTGAACCTGTCGATGCCGCGCTCGTTTGCTGCTGCTGCAAGGTGTTCGAGCAGAATTGAGCCGATTCCTCGGCCCTGGTGGGCATCGGAGATCATGAAGGCAACTTCAGCTTCTTTGGGGTTATGTGTGCGGTCGTATCGGCCGATGCCGATGATTTCTTCGCCTAGTAGCAGTACGAAGGCGACTCGATGATTGTGATCTACTGTGGTGAATCGGGTCAGTTCTTTATCGCTGAGGGTGGGTTTGTGGGTGAAAAAGCGCAGGTAGATGGTGCGTTCGGATTGGCCTGCGTACATTTTTTCCAGGGCTGCCCGGTCGGTGGGGATTACTGGGCGTAGGTTTGCTGTGGCTCCGTCCCGTAATACGACGTCGGCCTCCCAATGGGCCGGGTAGATGAAGGGAATTTCGTCGGTGGTGGGGTGGGCTGGGTCAGCCGGGGTGAAGCGGGGGGTGGGGCTGCCCTGCTTGTAGGGGTCTGTGGGTGCGTCTGACTCGGTCACGGGTGTGCTCCTGGGCGGTGCTGGGTGGGCTATCTCCCATCATAACCCTATTGAGGCGCACCTCACAGTAGGGGTGTGGCCTAGTAGCGAGTGTTCTTTTCAATGCAACGAGCGATAGCTTCTTCATCCCCCGCGTAGGTCATCTCGCAGTTAGCTACCTCTGCACCATTCAATAACCAGCTAGCCATGAAGTAGAAGAGTACCGCTACAGGTATGCAGATTGCACCTAACACAATGCCGCCCCAGGCCAGGCCAGCTGTCTTTCCGTGCAAGTGGGTGCGCAGATTACGCCCACGCATGTACAAGGCTCTAATGCCTAGCACAATAGCAGCTAGAGCCGGGATGAGAGCTAAGAGGGCAAAGACGCCCGCCATAAGCACCACAATCCAGCTGACCACACCAGCGGTCAGGGCCATCACCGCAGGGTAGTAGCCGCGGCCCCGCTTATCACGCACCAGCTCCCCATAGGGGCGACGGTAGGCATCTGGCACCCGGTACTGGGCAGGCTCACCAGGGGTAGTAAGATCAAGCGCTGGGGGCAGCAGGACGCCCGCCTGTGCTGGAGGGTATGGTTGGGGGTAAGCAGAGGGCTGGGTGCTCACGGCGTCCTCATTTCTTCATGAAACTACTAGCCCGGGGTGGGCCTTTATTGATGTATGGCCAGCTTATCAGCACTTCCCCAGCAACCTAGACAAGGCCGACCCCTACCCCTCTACTAGTCAGCGAATAGTAAGTCTAAAAGGGGAGCACCTTACCCCTGTATGACCGCACAGAAAAGGCCCTCTGTGTGACTACACAGAAAAGGCCCTCCGCCTGGGTTACCCGGGCGGAGGGCCTTACTACTGTGGAGATGCGGGGAATCGAACCCCGGTCCGATGTGGCGTCAACGGGTCTTCTCCGTGCGCAGTTTGTGAAAACGGTGTTTTCGGCTACCTTGCTTGCACAAACACTTACAAGGCCTAACCTAGTCGTATTAAAGTCCCACCCGGCCCTACGACAAGGACGGGCAGCAGTGGCCTTTTAAACTGATGGTAGTGGCTGAGCCAAAGGCAAGCTCAGGCTACCAGACTGCATCGCTGGGATTATTAGGCAGCGAGTGCGAAGTCAGTGCGCTTAGATTCTGCACTTATTTTTTTGCAGAGGGCGTTTACGAGATAACCCTGCGTCCTCGGCACGCTTCATCCAT
>JAXFPK010000053.1:0-15968 GCA_034179845.1 Rothia sp. (in: high G+C Gram-positive bacteria)
TTGTACGCTGGTGTAGCAACGGTCTTGTCCGGTATGGCTTGAGGTTATTTGTAGAGATTTAACGCTCATATTTTTGCCGCGGGTGGGGCCGTTGTCTAGTTGGTGGGTGTGGGGTGCGTGTCTACTTTTGAATAAGCCTCACGCCATCCACCCGCGCTCTGTCAACATCGAAATATTCAATATTGCCAAATGAATCAAGCACAGCGTATTCTAAAAGCTTCTCTGCCAGCATCTCGCTATCATACGAATCTCCAGGAGAAGTAACAGCATTTGCTGGGGCCATTAGGCCGAACGAAATAGCAATTACTAGAGATACTAGAAAACCACAAACCCGATTAAACATCACGACTCCCTGAATTGAAAAAAATTTTCGTTATATCAGCACTAAGCCTGTAAGAAGAATTTTTACATGATAAACGTTACATGTAAAGAGCCTGAGAAAATATTTGGGTAGCAGAACCCAACCAGTCCCACCTACCACCGAAGCTTGGTTCCACCATTACGGTTTCATCAGCTACTGGAATACCTAGGTCAACGGTTTCTGTCACACGAAGCTCAGCGGTTGGGTAGGTGGCGGTATCGATGGTAGTGGAGGTGAAGTAAAAATCGCGGCGGCTACCAGCGGTGATAATACTAGCGACGTCAACGGTGAACCGGGCAGACTCAGGACAGAACCCTCCTGCCCAAGTATCCTGCACCTAGACTGTGCAGACTCTTATACACTTTCAGAGGCTCCTATTTTTCGGGGCCCTAACTACGCAAAAAATCCCCCATGTTCCGGCGCCCGGCCACCTGGCCAGCGTCCGGAGCAACAATGATGGTCTGGGCGGCGGCGTACTGGCTAGTTGCGGGGTTGCCCTCGGCGTCCGTATCTCCCCCATCTACCACGCGCAGGGTGGCGGCCGGGTCAACCGACCGTTTGAGCAGAGCCAGGGCAATAGGCCCAGCCTCATGGTGCAGGGCCACCGATGTCACAGTACCCACCTTCTTCTCACCGGCCAGCACGGCAGAACCGGCAGCGGGCAGGGTATGCTCGGAGCCGTCCAGGTCGAGGAAAGTCAGGCGGCGGGGAGGGTGACCCAGGTTATGCACGCGGGCCACAGTCTCCTGGCCCTTGTAGCAGCCCTTCTCCAAATGCACAGCGGTGCGCAGCAAATCTAGTTCATGGGGGATGGTTTTCTCATCAGAGTCCACACCCACGCGCGGCCGCCAGGCCTCAATGCGCAGGGCCTCAGCAGCCCAGGAACCTGCCAGTTTAGCGCCCTCCACCGCATCAAGTAAGCGGTGGGCTGGCACAATGGTCAGGTAACGGTGGTAGGCAGAGCCCGGGTGCTGCTCTTCCCCAACGGACGCGTAAGTGTAGCCACCGGTGGCGATACCGGCCCCCCAGGGGTCAGCCCAGATAATACCGCCTGCAAGCAGGGCGCTGGCACCCTCAGCCTCACGCGGGTCCAGAGTGGAACCCAGCACAGCGTGAGTTTCGGTGCGGTCAGTAATCTCAACGCGCAGCATAAACTTCATACGGTTCAGATAGTCAACCAGGGGCGCTGTCTGCTCACCTTCGGTTATCAGCCAAACTGCGCCGTCCTTCTCAACGGCAAAGGCAGCAAATTCGATACGCCCCTGAGGGGTCAGCAGAAGAAGCTCAGTGGAATCACCCTCCCCCAGTTGCGTGAGCACCTGGCTAGAGAGAGTGGTCAGCCAGCTCAGGCGGTCTTCACCCACAACCGTCACCACCCCCAGGTTGGAGTGATCCACCAGCGTGAACTGGGCACGGCGGGCTAGTGCCCGCTGCTCAGCTACAGGGTCACCGTAGTGGGCTGCAACCCCCTTATCTGCCCCAGAAGCCGCAAAAGCGCCCGGGCGAGATAAGAGGGGGCTACGATAGCCGGTCACTACTGGTCACCTGCAAAATCTTCGCCACCGAACATCGTGGTCCCCAAATCGTCACCACTCATAGAGGAAGTCTTACGCAGCTCAGCAGAGGCGTGCTTCTCCAGCTTTCGGGTTTCAGGGTTAGCGGTCTCCCAGTCCCACATCAGGTTGCCGTTGACCAAGCCCCAGAGACGCACAGAACCGGCGTAGTCCTTGGTGATGTCATCCTTGAGCATATTGCCGGTCTGCATGCGCACCACCGGGCCCTTAATCATGCCCACGTAGTTTTCAGTCAGGCCGCCGGGGTGGGCGATAGTAGCGAGCAGGTTGAAACCGCCGTCCTCATTCCGCAGGGACTCCACCGACTCAGCGTCCTGGTGGACAGGAACTATGTCAGCAGGCACCAAGCCAGGGCCCACATCGCCGTCTACCTGGGTGCGGTCAATCTGCCAGAAGCCAGTTTCTACAGTAAGGGGGCGCAGTTTTTGGCCCTGGTCATCGAGCAGGAAGCTCTCGGCGCGGTATTCGATGAAGGGTAGGCCATCTTGGCTGAAGGTAATAATCTGCCCGAAAGGGGTTGACTCTGAGCCCTCGTACCAGAGGGAGCCAATGCCCTCCCAGGTGCCCAGCAGCCAGGAGAAGGGCACAAGTTCGGGGGTGAGGTTGGTAGGAATTTCAATAGCCATACACACCATTGTAGTCGGCAAGCCAACCTGAGGAGAGGGGCAGGTATGAGCAGTGAGGGCACCCCTCTGACGACTTACCTTAGGTGCCCGAAATATAAAGAAAACCGGCCCTCGCGCAACAATGCGCGGGGCCGGTGCTATAAGCCTGTGGGTTGCTTACTTCTGGCCGCGGAAGAGACCGGTGAGCACGAAACCGATGCAGGTGAAGATCGCCAGACCTGCCAGGCCCAGAAGGACAAGAAAGAAAATTTCAAGTGCAAGAATACTCATACCGCTACACTACCACGCGAGTGAGGAAAGTCGCACACACATAGGCGATAACACCAATCAGCGCCACAGGCGTTACACCCAGAGTAATAGCGCCACGACGAGGCCCCTCGGTGGGGCCTGCTGATACAACACGGATACCAATCAAGGTCAGTAGCAAGCCAACACCCAGACCAATGGTGACAACGGGGTAGGTAGTCTCAAGATCCCTGGCCACAATTGCTAAACCAACCCAACCTGCAACAGACACCGAGGCAAGCACACCCGAAACGCAACTAATCACAGACTCCAGCCGCCCCACAGCTCCCTCACCACGGGCAAGTTCCACCATAAAGCTGGCAACTACCCCCACCGCTGCAATAGCAGGCAGAAAAGCCAGAGGAGCATGGCCAGGGTTCAGCCAAGAATAGAGCAGGGAGGCCACCCCAGAAAGCAGAACAATGACAGAGTGAGAGGTAATACGGCGGCGCCCCCGCAACTCTGCAATACCGGTAGAGGCAGGCCAGCCACCGGCAATCAAGAGTACGGCCCCCAGCCCAGCCAAGGCAGCTGCATCAGGTGAGATAGCTGCGGTGATGACCAACGCAATGAGGGTGATGAGTGCAGAAAGAGCTACCAGGGCGTAGCGGGAACGGGGTGTGGCCCCGATTCGCCCCAGGGGGCCTTCATAGACGGCTTTACGTTGGGCGCGTCGGAGCTTGGTAAGCTCAGGAACGAAGGTGCGGATAGCTCTGTTCTGGGTGGGGTCTTTAGTAGTCACTCTTGGGTTTCATCTCGCTGTGTGGGGTGCCCGGGTGCGGGCGGCGGCATCCTTCTTATCTTCCCGTATTATGAGTCTTTTTATCAACGTCTGTGCCCTGCGTTTTATACTGGTGCTTGAGTTGACCTGTTCTAGGAGTGTGTGAGCGTGCTGCATATTGTCGTATTGAGTGATTCTGCGACCGATGGCTCCGATGTCACTCAGTCGCTGGGGTTATTGGCTCACCAGCTATCAGCCTTGCCTTTGAGTGCGTCTGCTTCCATGGTGCAGGCCCTGGGCCCTGATGTGGTTTTGGTTGATGCTCGTGAGCAGTTAGTTGCGGCCCGTAATTGTGCCCAGCTGTTGAAAAGTTCTGGTTGTGCCACACCGCTATTGATGGTGCTGACAGAGGGCGGCATGGCCGCCGTTGCGCCGCATTGGATGGTGGATGACATTGCGCTTGAGTCGGTAGGCCCAGCTGAGCTTGAGGCTCGATTGCGGCTTTTAGCCTCCCAAGTAGCTGAGGACTCAGAACCAGAGAACACAGTGATTCGGGCCGGGGCTGTCATGGTAGATGAGGCCTCCTATTCTGCCCGTCTGCAAGGGGCACCCTTGAACCTGACCTATAAAGAGTTTGAGTTACTGAAGTTTTTGGTGCAGCACCCGGGCCGGGTCTTTACGCGCGCCCAGTTGCTCTCTGAGGTGTGGGGCTATGACTACTACGGTGGCACTCGCACCGTTGATGTGCATATTCGCCGTCTGCGGTCGAAATTGGGCCCTGATCATGAACAGTTGATTACAACTGTGCGCAATGTTGGGTATAGCTTCAATTCAGCCCGCTCTGATTCCCGGTAGGCTTGTATAGTAGCTGTGATGTCTTCAGGAGGCGCGCGTGGTGTGTAAGATTATTTCGCCTAAGGTTTCAGCTGCTCTAATAGCTGATTTTGAGCAGTTAGCTGAGCGAACCCACCAGCAGGACGGCGCAGCCCCTTTTTCTGAGCAGACTTTTGTTGAACTGCGTAAAGCAGCCCAAGGTGCGGACGCCAGCATACAGCTTTTTGAGGCCCGGCTAGGTACTGAGCCGGTAGGGTTCGCTGCCCTAGTGCGTGAAGGTGAGCTGTGGGTACTTGAGGCTGCAGTTACCCCTGCTGCCCGCAACCGGGGTATCGGTTCCGCCCTGATTCGTGCTGCTGTTGAGGCTACCGGCGATGAGCCGCTCCGGGCCTGGGTGCACGGGGGCTCTGATGAGTTTAGCCCTGCTGTGCAGGCAGCTACACACCTGGCCAATAAGCTAGGGTTGCACCCCACCCGCGAACTCTACAAGCTGGGTCTGGCCCTGACCGAGCAGGTGCGGGCAGGCGTCCGCGCAGCAGCCCAGAACCGCCCCCTCCCCCCTGGCTTGACTCTGAGTACTTACACCCCGGACCAGGCTGAAGCCTGGGTACAGGTCAATGCCCAAGCTTTTGCCCACCACCCCGAACAGGGGCGGCTAACCCTCGATGACCTTAAGGTACGCACCGATTCTGACTGGTTCCGCCCCGAAGGCTTCTTCCTGGCTCAGGAGGGCAAGGGGCAACTAGCAGGCTTCCACTGGACCAAAATCCCCACAGCACAAGGCCAACACCCCGAAGGTGAAATCTATGCCCTCGGCATCTCACCCACCTGGCAGGGCCGAGGCCTAGGTAAAGCCCTCACTCTAGCCGGCATGGCCTACCTAGCTGAAGCCACCACCCAAGAGGGCACCCCACTTGACCGTATTGTGCTCTATGTTGATGCCGACAATACCACTGCTGTAGACCTCTACCGCTCCCTTGGGTTTACCCCCCTCACCATCGACCGACAATTTGCCCCTACCCACCCTTAATCTTCACCCCGCCCCCTTGCATTGAAAGGCAACCCCCTTGATTAACCTCCCTGCTGGGACCCCAACCCACCACCACGTCCACGGTCACGGCCACATCAAGAAAATTGAACGCCCAGAAACCCGCGTAGACCGCATTGACATCGGCAAAAAAATCAAACAACCCAACCTTGAGGGCGACTTCAGCGCAGACCGCTTTCTCGACCGCGAAATCAGCTGGCTAGACTTCAACACCCGCGTGCTCGAACTCGCTGAAGACCCAAACCTCTACCTACTCGAGCGTCTAAACTTCCTCTCCATCGTCACCAGTAACCTAGACGAATTCTTCATGGTGCGTGTAGCTGGCCTCAAGCGCCGTATTGCCACCGGTATCGCTGTTCCCTCAGCAGCAGGACTCGCCCCCGAAGAGCAGATGGAAAAAATAGCTGAAGTCGCCCACGCCCTACAAGAGCGCCAGTACCGTGTCTTCCACGAACAGGTCTACCCCGAACTGGAAAAAGAAAATATCCGCATTGTCGGCTGGGAAGACCTCACCTCCGTAGAGCAAGAGCGACTCTCCCGTTTCTTCCGCTCCCAACTCTTCCCCGTGCTCACTCCCCTAGCAGTTGACCCAGCTCACCCCTTCCCCTACATCTCTGGCCTATCGCTAAACCTGGCCGTGATTGTGCGCAACCCCCAGACCGACAAAGAACTCTTCGCCCGCGTCAAAGTACCCGAAGCCATCGAGCGCATGGTAGCAGTAGACGGCGCCCGCTCCGTCAAAGCCTCCTCAGGGGAAGTACGCTTCATCCCCCTTGAAGTCATCATCGCCGAACACCTAGAGGCACTCTTCCCCGGCATGGAAGTCGTTGAACACCACGCCTTCCGCATCACCCGTAACGAAGACCTAGAAGTTGAAGAGGACGACGCCGAAAACCTCCTCAAAGCCCTGGAAACCGAGCTACTACGCCGCCGCTTTGGCCCCCCGGTGCGACTAGAAGTTGAAGACACCATCAACCCCGAAATCCTTGAGCTGCTCGTCTCCCGGCTCCGTATTGATGAACACGAAGTCTACAAGCTCCCCGCCCCCCTTGATCTTCGAGGCCTCTCTGACATCGCCAAAACCAACCGGCCAGCCCTGAAATACCCCAAGCACATCGCCCACACCTCCCGCTGGCTCAACGCCAACGAGACCTCAAAGGCAGCAGATGTTTTCACAGCAACCCGCTACCACGACGTCCTGCTACACCACCCCTACGATTCCTTCGCCACCAGTGTGCAGGCCCTACTAGAGCAGGCAGCAGCCGACCCAGCCGTCCTAGCTATCAAGCAGACCCTCTACCGTACCTCCGGCGATTCACCTATCGTTGATGCCCTCATTGAAGCTGCTGAAGCTGGTAAACAGGTTCTGGCCCTGGTCGAGATTAAGGCCCGCTTCGACGAAGAAGCCAACATCCACTGGGCCCGCAAACTCGAACGCGCCGGTGTGCATGTGGTCTACGGCATCGTTGGTCTCAAGACCCACTGCAAACTCTCCCTGGTCGTCCGTAAAGAGGCAGAGGGGCTGCGCCGCTACTGCCACATCGGTACCGGTAACTACCACCCCTCCACCGCCCGCTTCTACGAAGACCTCGGCATTATTACCTGCGACCCGCAGATTGGTGAGGACGTCTCCCGCCTCTTCAACCAGCTCTCCGGTTACGCCCCCAAGACCACCTACAAGCAGCTTCTTGTTGCCCCCCGCTCCCTGCGCTCAGGGCTCATCGACAACATCAATAAAGAAATTGAGCACAAGCGGGCAGGGAAAGCCGCCAAAATTCAGATCAAATGCAACTCAATGGTGGATGAAGCTATCATCGACTCCCTCTACCGGGCCTCCCAGGCCGGGGTGGAAGTCAATGTGGTAGTGCGCGGTATCTGCGCCCTACGCCCCGGTGTGCCGGGCCTTTCTGAGAACATTAAGGTGCGCTCAATCTTGGGCCGCTTCCTTGAACACTCCCGTGTTTTCACCTTCGAAAATGGGGGCTACCCCAAGGTCTACATCGGTTCAGCTGATATGATGCACCGCAACCTAGACCGCCGTGTCGAAGCCCTGGTGCAGGTGAAGGCAGAAGCCCACATCAAATATCTGCTCACCATGTTCAATGACTACCTCTCCCCCAAAACCAGTAACTGGCACCTAGCCTCTGATGGCCGGTGGGAGCGGCACCACCTGGACGCTGACGGTGCGCCCCTACGCGATGTGCAAGCCTATTACCTAGCTAGCCGCGAGCAGAAGCGCAACAAACGGGCCTAGGTAGCCTACCAGCTCCTAGACCCTCCTGTTTGGTATTTACGCGCCTAGAACGAATGGGCATAGAATGTCCTTGAGTTACCCTTCGGTTAACTCAAGGACATTCTGAACGCCTGCCCCACCCCCCACGGAGCTTTCCACATGCCGCACACCGAAACTTTCTACGCCGCCCACAGCCACAACGGTGCTCTCTCGCTCAGCCGTGGCCCCCGCACCCGGGCAGCTATCAACGCCGCTGGTGCTATTATCTGGCGCAGGCACCAAGACCAGGTGCAGGTGCTCATTATTCACCGCCCCCACTATGACGACTGGTCCTGGCCCAAAGGTAAACAAGACCCCGGCGAGACCCTGCCAGAAACCGCCGTCCGTGAAATTCGCGAAGAAGTAGGGCTCAAGGTCACTCTGGGTGCCCCGCTGGCAGTGACCTCCTACGAGGTGAAAGGCAAAGCGAAAGAAGTCTACTACTGGGCTGTCCAAGCACCTGCCGGGCAAAAAGCGGTAGCCGATGAAGGGGAAGTGGATGAGCTACGCTGGGTCAGCCCCAAGCAGGCCCGCACCATGCTCACCAACGTCACTGATAAAGAACCCCTAGATGCCCTGCTGGCCTTAGAACACGGGCAGAACCTGTGCACCCGCCCCGTCATTATTGTGCGCCATGCTAAGGCAAAACCCCGCGCTAGCTGGGCCGGTGCCGAAGGTGAGCGTACTCTTGCTGCTACCGGTAAGCGTCAGGCCCTGGCAGTGGGGCGGCTTTTAGAGGCATGGCAGCCCGAACGCATCATTTCTTCCCCCTGGGTGCGTTGTATGCAGACGGTCTACCCTTATTCCAAGGCCTCGGGTATTTCTATCAAAGAGAAGCGGGCACTGACGGAGGCGCACCACGCCCGGGCTCCCAAGCATGCGCGTAAGGTCGTTGAATCTCTCTTTGAGAAGCGTGATAAGCCGGTGGTTCTCTGCACTCACCGCCCGGTGCTCCCTACCGTGCTTGAGGTACTGGGTGAGCACCTGAATAAGCAGCTGCGCCCTCATTTGCCCACCAGCGACCCCTACCTTAAGCCCGGGGAAATGTGGGTGCTCCAGGTTTCTGTAGCTCACCCCAAGACCGTTGTTTCACTCGAACAGATTAAGCCCTTTGACGATTAAAGAAGATATGACTGTTACCCCTACCCCTTACGAAGACCTGCTGGGCGAGATTATGGCTACCGGCGATGAGAAAGCTGACCGCACCGGCACTGGTACCAAGAGTGTCTTTGGCCGTCAGATGCGCTTTGATCTTACGGAGAGCTTCCCGCTGATTACCACTAAGAAGGTGCATTTTAGGTCGGTGGTTATTGAGCTGCTCTGGTTTTTGCGCGGTGAATCGAACGTGCGCTGGCTACAAGAGCGGGGCGTGACTATCTGGGATGAGTGGGCAGATGAGGACGGCGAACTGGGCCCGGTCTACGGGGTGCAGTGGCGCTCCTGGCCTGCTGGTGACGGTGGCACCATCGATCAGATCGCTCAGGTTATTGATTCTTTGAAGAAGAACCCTGATTCCCGCCGCCATATTGTCTCAGCCTGGAACCCAGCTGAGGTCGATAATATGGCCTTGCCTCCTTGCCATGCCCTCTTCCAGTTCTACGTTAAAACTCGTAAGGACGGCCGCCAGGAGCTTTCTTGCCAGCTTTACCAGCGCAGTGCAGACATGTTCTTGGGGGTACCTTTCAATATTGCCTCCTACGCTTTGCTGACCCACCTGATTGCTCAGGAGGTGGGTATGGTACCCGGTGAGTTTATTTGGACCGGCGGTGACTGCCATATCTATTCCAACCATTATGAGCAGGTGACCGAGCAGCTCTCGCGTGAGCCTTACCCTTACCCGAGCCTGCGCATTAAGAATAAGAAGTCCTCAATTTTTGATTATGAGTTCGAGGATTTTGAGCTGGTAGATTACCGCTACCACCCTCTCATTAAAGCCCCGATTGCGGTCTAGGGTGTGGGTATGAGTCAAGAAAACCTCTCGGTTTCACAGCAGCAGCTGCCCCAGCTTGGAGCGATATGGGCGCAGGCCAGCAATGGGGTGATTGGCCGCGATGGTGATATGCCCTGGTATGCCCCTGAAGATTTGAACCATTTCAAGCAGACTACCTTGGGTACCCCGGTCATGATGGGGCGGGTAACCTGGGAGTCTTTCCCTCCCCGCTTTCGCCCCTTACCGGGGCGACTCAACCTTGTTATTTCCCGGTCGGTCACCGAAGTTGAACATAAGGACGGTGCCGTGTGGGTTTCTTCCCTCGATGAGGCTTTGAGCCAGGCTCAGCATCTGGCCCCGGAGGCTAGCACCTACTGGCTTATTGGTGGTGGCTCCCTCTACGCTGAGGCTCTAGGGCGTACCGATCTGCCCGGTGTTGCTGGGGGGCAGGTGAGCCTGGTGGAGCGTACCCTCTTTGAGGTTGAGGTTCCCGGTGATACCTACGCCCCTGAGCTGGGTGAGGGTTGGGCTCTGGTGACTGAGGGCGCGCCCGTCCGCTCTGAGAAGGGCTATGCTCTTACTGGTACAGGGCAGAAGCTACCTCTCGCCATGCGGTTCCAGACTCTGCA
Source organism: Rothia sp. (in: high G+C Gram-positive bacteria) (assembly GCA_034179845.1). Lineage (GTDB taxonomy): Bacteria > Actinomycetota > Actinomycetes > Actinomycetales > Micrococcaceae > Rothia. The sequence goes on from JAXFPK010000053.1 coordinate 10,281, forward strand.
CCGGGAGCCGGTAAAAGATAGACTAAAACCATGACTTTTACATCTGGTGATTCTGTAGGCTTTGTTGGTTACCGTGGCATGGTTGGCTCCGTGCTCATGAAGCGCATGCTTGAAGAAGGTGACTTCGCGGGTATAACCCCCGTCTTCTTCTCCACCTCCCAGGCCGGTTCTGCGGCCCCTACCTTTGACGGTGCCCTTGAGGAGTCCACCCTTAAGGACGCCCATGACATCGATGAGCTGGCCAAGCTCCCTGTCATTGTGACCGCCCAGGGTGGCGACTACACCAAGGCTGTGCACAGCCAGCTACGCGAGCGCGGCTGGAAGGGCATCTGGATTGACGCTGCCTCTACCCTACGCATGAACGATGACGCCCTGATCGTGCTTGACCCCATTAACCGCGACGTTATTGACCGCGGCCTGGAGTCAGGTGTTAAGGACTTTGTGGGCGGTAACTGCACTGTCTCCTGCCTGCTCATGGGTCTAGGTGGTCTGTGGAAGCAGGGCCTGGTGGAGTGGGGTACTTCTATGACCTACCAGGCTGCCTCTGGTGGCGGTGCCCGCCATATGCGCGAGGTGCTCAAGCAGTTTGGCGACGTCAAGGGGCATGTAGCATCTGAGCTAGATGATCCTGCCTCCGCCATTCTTGAGATTGACCGCAAGGTGCTAGAACTGCAGCGCTCTGGTGATCTTGATACCACCCAGTTTGGTGTGCCCCTGGCCGGTTCGCTGATTCCCTGGATTGACTCTGATTTGGGGAATGGCCAGTCCCGCGAAGAGTGGAAGGCTGAGGCTGAGTCCAACAAGATTCTGGGCCTTGAAGGCGATGACCGTGTGGTTCTTGATGGTCTGTGCGTGCGTATTGCCACCATGCGCTCTCACTCCCAGGCTCTAACCTTGAAGCTCAAGGAAGACCTGACTGTTGAGGAAATCGAGAAGATTATTGATGAAGATAACCAGTGGTCAAAGGTTATCCCCAACACCAAGGACGCCACCGTTGAGGGCCTGACTCCCGTTGCGGCATCCGGCACCCTAGATATTCCGGTGGGCCGCATCCGCAAACTCAATATGGGCCCCCAGTACATCTCTGCATTTACTGTTGGTGACCAGCTTCTGTGGGGCGCTGCAGAACCTGTGCGCCGTATGCTCAAGATTGCGACCGGCACCCTTTAGACTGGTGCTATGACCAAACACGAGATGCCCCCGATTCATGACTCCCATGAGGAGCTATGCGGGGGCATTCGTTCTTTAAATTTTAGGGTTGATAAGGAATCGGACGTCCCACCCTACTCCCAGCTGCGCCGGGCTATTATTGCGGCACGCGCCTCTGGGGTGCTGGCTGCCGGGGACAGGCTGCCACCCATGCGGGCATTAGCCGCTGAAACAGGTTTAGCGGTCAATACGGTTGCTAAGGCCTATAAGGAGCTAGAGGCTGCCGGGGCCATTGAGACGCACGGGCGGGCCGGGTCTTTTATTACGGCTCTTGATTCCACCGCTCATAAGGCCCAGACCCTGACCGAGAAGTATATTACAGCCATGCGCAAGCTAGGCTTTGAGGATCAGAAGATTCACGAGATTCTTGACCGGATGCTGGGGTTAGAGAGCCAGTAGTTTGGGTAGCCCCTTATGGAGAATTGTAAGGTGTTTTTTCTCTATAGTGGCAGCCCGTGGGGCAGTAATGGCTACTGTGGGGGCGGCGAGCCCAGCGGGCAGCATTCCGGCGACGCTGGGCCTGGCGGCGCCGAGCTTTCATCTGCCTCCAGATGTTCAGCACCTTGGCCCGTGCCCACACATTTAGACGGTGGGCCCAATGAAATTCTGTGCCCCACAGGCTCATACCCATAAAGATAAAGAGCCAGCCGGGCCCCGGCGTCACCAGCATGATAAGGCCAGCAAGAATGCACAGAAAGCCCAGCCCAATCACCAGTAGGCGGTAAAGCATGAGTAGGGCGGCGTGGCGCCCCATAAAGGCACGGAAGCGATCCATGCGCTGGTGTAGGAGCCCGCCTTGCCCACTCTCAATTTCTTTCTCTAGGCTCATTGTGCCCCTGCGTTAGAGAGTAAAGCCGACGACCACAGGCTCAGGTACCAGGCGCACCCCAAAACTCTGCTCAACCCCGCTGCGCACAGCGCGGGCGATAGCCGCAATGTCGGAGGTTGAGGCACCACCACGGTTAGTAATCGCCAGGGTGTGCTTGGTAGATAGTGATGCCCGGCCCCCGGCAAGGTCAAGGGCCTCACCGGCAAGGCCGAAGCCCTTATCGAAACCGGCCTGCTGAATCAGCCAGGCAGCAGAGAGTTTGACCATGCCCTCCAGCGGTTCACCGGTGGGGGTGGTTGCCGGGTAGCGGGGGGCGTCCTCAGGTAGCTGGGCGGCGACGTCCTGCCCCACGATGGGGTTGGTGAAGAAAGAACCGGTGGAGTAGGTGTCGCGGTCGGTGGCGTCAAGGACCATGCCCTTGCCCCCGCGCAGGCGCAACACAGTCTCACGCACCTGGTGAGAATCAGCGCGCTCCCCCGCCTCAACGCCCAGTTGACGGGCCAGCTCAGCGTAGCGGACGGGGGCAGACAAGGGCCCGTGGGGTAACTGGAAATCTACGGTCAGTACCACATAGCGCGGTGAGCCGTTCACAGTCGTCTGTTTGAGCACTGAGTCCCGGTAGGCAAACTTCAGATCAGCGTTAGTGAAGGTCTTATAGCCGCCGGTTTCACGGTCCCAGGTGCGCACCGAAGCAATAGTGTGAGCAACCTCAGAGCCGTAAGCGCCCACGTTCTGAACAGGGGTAGCTCCTACGGTGCCAGGGATGCCGGAGAGGGCCTCCACGCCGGAAAGCTCGTGCTCCACCGTATAGGCCACAAAATCATCCCAGCTGTGGCCTGCTTGCACGCGCAAGGTGGTGCCACTGCAGGCAGAGTCGCTCAGGGTCTCAATACCAGTGGACGCTACGTGCACCACTACCCCATCGAAGCCGTCATCAGCTACCAGCAGGTTAGAGCCCCCACCGACCACCAGCAGGGTATCCCCTGCCTTATCAGCGGCGGTTACGGCGTCAATAATTTCCTGCTCGCTCTTAGCCTCAATAAAGAGACGGGCGGGGCCGCCCACAGCGGCAGTAGTCAGTTCACTTAAAAGCTTGTCAGTCACGGTGCCCATTCTACCGGCTCCGCCCGGCTACCGTCTGTCAGCACCCCCACCAGGGAAGCAGCCCCGGTGCCTCTAGCAAGCTCCTCTAGAGCTTTTCGCTATGAATCACCTGGGTAGCTCGCTTAGATTCCAGTTGGCTGGTGAGCGCCAAAGAAGTTACCACGAAAATTAGGACCGCAAGGAGCCCATGGCGAATACCAAATTGTTCTCCCAAAAAGCCCAGTAAGGGCGGGCCGCCTAAGAAAGCTACATAGGCAATTGTGGCGACCACAGACATACGCACCGCGGCCTTGGAGGGGTCATCTGAAGCTGCTGATATGCCGGTGGGGAAGCCCAAGGAAGCGCCCAGACCCCAGATCAGCAGGCCAATAAAGCCCAAGGGTAGGGTGGGGGCAAAGATGAAGAGGGTCAGGCCAATAATGACGAGAGTGCAGGTTGCCCGGAGTACCGGTACTCGGCCAAAGCGGTTAAGGAGGGAGGTGCCTCCAAAGCGTCCTATTGTCATGGCTACAACAAAGGTGAAGTAGCCCAAGGAGCCGACGGTCTCGCTGGTGCCGTAGTCTTGGGTGAGTGCCATGGCTACCCAATCATTGGCGGAGCCTTCGGCCAGGGCCATGCCCAGCACAAAAAGGCCAATGAGGATAGTGCGCTTATCGCGCCAGGCATCACGCACCCGGTAGGAGCCGACGACGGCGATGGCTTGGGTATCGTCCTGCCCGTAGTTCTCACTGTGGCAGAACTTGAGAGAAATCGCCACGAGGGCGGCAACTACCAGCGCAAAATACCCCATGTGGATAAGGAAAGGCACTCCCAGGCGGGTGTCAAGGGTACTGACGGCCGCACCGGCGACAGTTCCGATAGAGAAAAATCCGTGCATGATGGGGGTGATATAACGGCCAAGGGCCCGCTCATTAGCTACCCCCAGTACGTTAGCGGCAACATTAGATAGAGCGCTGCCGATACCTTGTAGGATAAGGCCCACTACTGTCAAAGGAAGATTAGCTAGCTGAACACCCACACCAATGAGGACCATGCCGATGACAGCGATGCTATAGGCTGCGGCGATACAGCTTCTCGCCCCATAACGGGCCACCATAGCCCCAGAAAAGCTGACCGCGCAGAAGGACCCTAAGGTCATGCCCAGCAGGAGCAGACCCATGGGCCCGGCGCTTAGACCCAGCCCACTTGCGACATCGGGCAGACGGGTCAGCAAGGCTGAAATTACAAGGCCACTAGCAAAGAAGAGCCCCAGCACGGCCCGGTACCAGGTCTTAATCTGCCGGTCGGAAAGCTGGGTGCGAGGGGTCTGTGCCATAAGGTGTAAGGTCGCTTCTCTCGTGCTTAGTTTGGTTATCACTTAGTATGTGTGATCCGGTCTCTATTCTAGTGGCCACACAAGATAAGGCATCTACTCACAAGCGAGAAGATGCCATATCTGTAGAAGAATGTGGTGGCTGCTAGGTCAGCTTTACTACAGCCTGTGCTTTCATGAGCACTTTCTGTTCTTTACCCTCAGTGTCGGGGGCTGTGACGGTGAGGTCAATGCGGGCGGTGCGGGCGTCCGTATCCAGGGCACCCACCTTACCGGCGACAGAGATGATATTCCCGCCGGTAGCTGGGGAGGCAGCGTCCTGGGCATCAGGGACCGGGACGGGCTTAGAGAACCGGGTCTGGTAGTCCACAATCGCGCCAGCATCCCCCACCCAGTCGGTCACCAGCTGCACAGCAGCGCCCATGGTGAACATGCCGTGAGCGATGACGCCGGGCAGGCCAACAGCAGTGGCAAAGCGTTCGTTCCAGTGGATAGGGTTAAAATCGCCGGACGCACCCGCATAAGCCACCAGGTCAGCGCGGGTCACAGGAATCTGGCGGGCACCAATCTCGGTGCCCTTTTCAAGGGAATCAAAAGAAAGAGTCATGGGTTAGTCCTCCGCCCGAACCAGCAGTGATGAGATGCAGGTGGCGACTTTTTCGCCCTCTACAGTGGTAATTTCCTCGCGAGTAGTGAGCATGGCTCCAGCGCCCATGACTCGCACACTATCGACGTGTACTTCAGTCAGTAGCTGGTCCCCTGCCACGATGGGGCGGTGGTGGGTAAAGCGCTGGTCAGCGTGGACAACCCTAGAAAAGTCAATCCCTGCCTCTGGGTCAGAAATCAGGGCAGCATCGGCCTTCTGGGCCAGGATAATCGCAAAGGTGGGCGGGGCAATCAGATCGGCGTAGCCGGCCGCCTGGGCTGCCTCTAGGTCAAAGTGCAGGGGGCTGACTGCCTTGACTGCTCGAGCAAATTCACGGATTTTTTCTCGCCCCACAGCATAGGGCTCAGTGGCCGGGTAGCTGCGGCCCACAATCTCTTCATTAATAGCCATAGAAACTACTCTACAAAGAAAAAACCTGTCAAGCTAATGCTTGACAGGTTATCTGAGCCCCGACCGGGAATCGATCCCGGGACCTCCATCTTACCAAGATGGCGCTCTACCACTGAGCTATCGGGGCGTAGCGGTGGACGGGCTCGATCCGTCGACCTCACGATTATGAGTCGTGCG
>JAXFPK010000146.1:0-6410 GCA_034179845.1 Rothia sp. (in: high G+C Gram-positive bacteria)
GCCGGTGAGGATAGCCAGGTCCTGGAAGATTGCCTTGCGGCGGTCACCAAAACCGGGTGCCTTCAGCGCCACAACGTCCAGGTTGCCGCGGAGCTTGTTAATGACCAGGGCGGAGAGGGCTTCACCGTCCACGTCCTCAGCGATGATGGTCAGGGGCTTTTTGGCCTGAACAATCTTCTCAAGGACGGGCATAATCTCAGCCACGGTTGAAATTTTGCCCTGGTAGAGCAAAATGGCGGTGTTCTCAAGAACAGCCTCAGCTCGTTCAGGGTCGGTGACGAAGGAGGGTGAGAGGTAGCCCTTATCGAACTGCATACCCTCGGTCACTTCAAGCTCAATCTCAGTCGTCGAGCCATCTTCGATGGTGATAACACCGTCTTGGCCAACCTTGCTAAAGGCTTCAGAGAGCAGTTCACCGATCTGGGGTGACTGGGCGGAGATAGCTGCCACGTGGGCAACTTCTTCACCAGTGACTTCGCGGGCGTTAGCCAGCAGGCGCTCTGAAACCAGCTTGGTGGCGGTTTCGATACCGCGCTTGACCTCGCCGGGGGCAGCGCCAGAGGTGACGTTGCGCAGACCCTCAGAGACCAAAGCCTGGGCTAGGACGGTCGCGGTGGTGGTGCCGTCGCCAGCAACATCGTTGGTTTTGGTGGCTACTTCTTTAGCCAGCTGGGCGCCCAGGTTTTCGTAGGGGTTTTCCAGTTCAATCTCGCGGGCGATTGATACACCGTCGTTGGTAATGATGGGGGCGCCCCACTGCTTATCAAGTACCACGTTGCGGCCGCGGGGGCCCAGGGTTACTTTGACAGCGTTAGCAAGCTTATCGACGCCTGCCTGCAGGTGCTTACGCGCATCATCATTGAATTCAAGCTGCTTTGCCATGAATCCTTACTTCTTTCTTGTGTTTCGTCTTGTCTTCGGTAGAAACAGCGAAAACTTAGGAAACGACAGCCAGTACGTCGCGGGCTGAGAGAATCAGGTATTCGGCGCCGCCGTACTTAACCTCGGTGCCACCGTACTTGGAGAAGATTACGACGTCGCCTTCTGCTACGTCAACGGGGATGCGGTTGCCCTTGTCGTCGATGCGGCCGGGGCCAACAGCGATGACCTTAGCTTCCTGGGGCTTTTCCTTGGCGGTATCGGGGATGACCAGACCAGATGCGGTGGTCTGCTCTGCTTCAACGATCTGAACGACAATGCGGTCTTCGAGGGGCTTGATAGCCATGGTGAGGTACTCCTTTGAGTGGGTCTCAGCGTAAAATTTATGGGGTGACTACAGGGTGCTAAGTCGGTTTTACCCGGTATCGTCGCGGTGTTACCGGGTGCCGTTTTAGCACTATCAGCAGTCAAGTGCTAACTAAAACTTTATTCCTCTGGGCCCCTGGTGGGCAAGATAGGGCGCCGGTTTCGCAGACAGCGCACCCGCTACCCTGCCTGCTCTGCCCTATAACTTGCACCTAAACTTATGTGCATGACCTCTTTCCCCCGCGCCGGCGCCCAGCCCTTCTCAGCCGACCACTTAGCTCTTCTTGACCAGCTCACCCCCTATAACCCCGCAGACTCCCTCCAGGCGGTCAGCAGGCTCAGGGCGCAGGGCATCAGCGCCGAAGATTCCTCTGCCCTACTCACCCAGGCCCGCCTACGCACCCTAGGAGCCAGTAAATTCGGCCCGGCTGCTAGGCACATGCTTTTCACAGAGGCTGGCTATGAGCAGGCCACCCGTGCAGCTGTTGCCCAGCACCACGCCGCCCGGTTTGTCGCTGCTGGGCTTGCCTCAGTAGCAGATTTAGGCTGCGGCCTAGGGGCAGATTCCCTAGCCTTTGCGCAGGCAGGTTTAGCTGTGACATCCCTAGAACTTGACCCAATCACAGCAAGCCTGGCCGCCCATAATCTCTCCCCCTACCCCACCGCCCAGGTGCTGGTGGGCAATGTGGAAGAGGTCAAGCTTGAAAAGCTCACCACCGTCACCGGGGAGCCTATCTCAGCTCTCTGGTTAGACCCGGCACGCCGAGAGGTCGAAAGCGGGTCTACCACCTCACGGATTTTTGACCCAGAGGCCTTCTCCCCGCCCTTTTCCTTCTTGCAGAAGCTAGCGGCCACAGGCACCCCCATGGGGGTCAAGCTGGGTCCGGCCCTACCCCATGAGGCTATACCGGATGGGGTAGAAGCCGAGTGGGTCAGTCACGGTGGGTCTGTGGTAGAAGTAGTGCTCTGGTTCAACGGTTTAGCCCGACCCGGCGTAGCCCGCTCAGCTACGGTACTGGGTGCGGACGCTGCCACCCGGCAGGTACTGGGTGAACTTACCTCACCGGCACCAGCGTCCACCCCTGAAGAGCCTCTTGAAGTAACAGAACTGGGCACCTACCTGATTGAGCCAGACGGCGCGGTGGTACGTTCCCACCTGGTAGCAGATTATGCGCGGACGATTGGGGCAACCCTGCTCGATGAGAACATCGCCTACCTAACCGCCGATTCCCCCGCTGATAGCCCGCTAGGCCGCGCCTACCGCGTCCTGGGCACCTTGCCCTTGAACGACAAGAAGCTCCGCCGCTGGGTCAAAGAAGAAGGCATCACCGCCCTGACCGTTAAAAAACGGGGCGTCGATGTGCTCCCTGAAAAGCTACGGGCCACACTCCTTGCCGGGATAAAAAAGAAGAAGGGCGCGGGTAAAGAAGCCACCCTCATTCTGACCCGCCTCGGGCAGGGAACGAGCTCCCAGCGGCTAGCAATCTGGGCTGAACCAGCCTAACTGACGGTCAGCTACCTGGTCAGATGCACAACTCCCACCTGACCAAAAATGTCATACTGTGAGCTAGATTCTTCTGCTTCAGCCCCTGCCCATAAGATGGAACCAGCACCGCACCGAGACCCTGGAGCCAGCGTATGATTTTCCATCCCTCAGACCAGTCCACCATTGGAGTGGAGTGGGAAGTTGCCCTCGTTGAACCCACCACCCGCCAGCTAGCTTCACAGGCAGACCATGTGCTAGCACTCCTCAAAGAACAGCACCCCCATATTCTTGAACCCGCCACCAACCGGGCTCACATCACCGGCGAGTTCTTGAACAACACCGTAGAAATCGTCACCGGCATCTGCCGCACCCCAGCCCAAGCCGCTGAACAGCTCACCCAAACCACTAGCGTCCTCAAAAACGTCACAGACCAGCTAGGCCTCGCCTTCTTCTCAGCAGGCACCCACCCCTTCTCACGGGCCCTCGACCAAAAAGTCGTTGACAAAGACCGCTACCTGCGAGTGCTAGACCGCTCCCAATACTGGGGCCGCCGCCAAATTATTTACGGGGTGCATGTACACACCGGAGTTAACTCCCGGGCTAAGGCCCTGCCCGTCCTCAACGGACTGACCAACTTCTACCCCCACCTACTGGCCCTCTCAGCCTCCTCCCCCTTCTGGGAGGGTGAAGATACCGGTTTCGCCTCCCAACGGGCCCAGATTTTCCAGCAGCTACCCACCTCTGGCCTGCCCTTTACCTTTGAGAGGTGGGAAGACTACGAAGACTACCTCAACGACCTGGTCATGACCGGTGTGATTGATGACCCCAGCGAAAACCGCTGGGACGTGCGCCCCGTACCCAAATACGGCACCGTTGAAATGCGGGCCTACGACGGGCTGGCCTCAATTCGCGATATCACAGCGCTCACCGCCTTCACCCAATGCCTAGTGGAATGGTTCTCCCGCCAACTCGATGCAGGCAAAAGCATTGACCCGCTCAAACCCTGGCATGTACAAGAAAATAAATGGCGGGCAGCCCGCTACGGCGCTGAAGCTACCGTCATTCTTGATAACCAGAACACCGAGCGTCTCGTGACTGAAGATACCCTGGGGCTTCTCAATAAGCTCGAAAGCATCGCCGCTGACCTCGGCTGCTCTGCTGAACTGGCTGAGGTGGAGCGCATCTGCCTCACGGGGGCCGGCTACCAGCGTCAGCGTCGCATCGCCACCGAAAACGGCGGGAACCTGCAGGCTGTGGTGGACGACCTGACCACCCAAGCAATCGAGGGGCTATAAGCCTTGAGAGAGGGGCTGCTCCCTTAGAGGGAAATTGTGGTCACCGGCAACGAGGAATCCGCCGTAAAACCGATACCCGATGGTTCACGCCCCTCAGCAACCAGGCGAGCGCCCAGGGCAGCTACCATAGCCCCGTTGTCGGTGCACAGGCTTAGCTGAGGAATGACCAGCTTGATACCGTGCTCGGCACACCGTTGAGCGGTGAGCTCCCGCAGGCGGGAGTTGGCAGCCACTCCCCCGCCCAGAAGTAGGGTGGTGATGCCGCCTTCGGTGCAGGCCAGCATGGCTTTTTTGGTGATGACGTCTACCACGGCCTCTTGGAAGGAGGCAGCAATATCAGCTAGGGGCACCTCTTCGCCGCGGGCTTCAAAGCCCTCTACGACGCGGGCTACAGCGGTTTTTAGGCCGGAGAAGGAGAAGTCGTAGCGGTGGGGTCCAGGTTCTTGGGCTGTGCCCATGAACTTGCGGGTGGATAGACCTCGGGGGAAGGCAAAAGCTGCCCCGTCGCCGTCCGCAGCGACCCGGTCAATGACGGGCCCGCCTGGGTAGGGCAGGCCCAGCAGGCGGGCTACTTTATCGTAGGCTTCGCCCGCGGCGTCATCTAGGGTGGCACCGAGGAGTTCGACGTCCCCGGTAATGTCACGGACAGCTAGGATCTCGGTGTGCCCGCCAGAAACGAGGAGGGCGCCAATGCCTTCGCTGGGTAGGCCATCTAGAAAGTCAGCGGTGTGCCCCTCGATGCCGCAGTCCTCAAGCAGGCCCACCCCCACGTGGGCAACCAGGTGGTTGATGCCGTAGAGGGGTTTGCCGGTGGCTGTAGCTAGGGCTTTAGCGGCAGAGACTCCTACCATGAGGGCACCGGCCAGGCCGGGCCCTGCGGTGACGGCGATAGCATCAATTTCTTCTAGACTGACCTGGGCTTCATCGAGGGCTGCTTGTAAGGCTGGGATCATGGCCTCTAGGTGGGCGCGCGAAGCGATTTCAGGGATGACCCCGCCAAAGCGCACGTGGTCGTTCATGGAGGATGAGACGGTGTTGGTCAGCAGGGTTGAGCCTCGCACAATGCCGATGCCTGTTTCGTCGCAGGAGGATTCAATGCCCAGCACCAGGGGTTGGGTTTTAGCTGTCATTGTTGCTTTCTCCTTGCAGGGTGTTCTGGTCGGTGAGGTCACGGCGCATGATGAGGGCGTCTACCCCGTCATTGTAGTAGTGGCGGCGCAGGTGAATCTGCTGGTAGCTGTTCTTCAGGTAGAGGTCCTGGGCGCGGGGGTTATCTGCTCGCACTTCGAGGAGTATCTGGTCTGCTCCTCGGGCTTTTGCTTCTTGGGCGAGAAAGTTGAGCATGGCCTGCCCGTAGCCGTGCCCTTGGTAGGCGGGGTCCACTGCGATGGTTTGCACATCGGCTGTCTCAGCTATGCTCATCAGCCCGGCGTAGCCGATGATTTCTGTGCCGGTAGCTGTGGGTGTTTCTAGGACGATGTAGCCCCGTGTTTCGTGGGTGATTTCAGCTAGGAACATGTCTAGGGGCCAGGCATCAGCGGGGAAGAGCTTTAGTTCTAGGATGTGGACGGCTGGCAGATCGTGCAGGGTCATTTCCCGTGCGTTAGCTCCCTGGGCTAGGGCCTGTGGTAGGTCTGTGAGGAGCATTAGGCGCTGGCTTTCTTGCGAGCTGCTGGTACTTTAGCGTCTGATTCTCGTAGGTAGAGGGCGCTGGTGTCGGTGCTGAGCTGGGTGAGGCCTAGGCGGGTGGCGGCAGCTAGCAGGGCGGCGGCGTCCGGCTGGGTATGTTCAAAGCTGGGCTGAACATCTAGGGCCTGCGGGTAGAGGGAGGTTCCAAAGCCGTAGGCGGGTAAGGAGGGGGCCTCGTTTGCAGGGCCTACGGTGGGGCCGCTCTCTAGCTGGTAGCCGCTCTCAGTGAGCTGGTAGACAGCTGAGTATATTTCTTTGCGGCGGGCATCTGAGGCGACCAGAAAACGGGTGTGGCCGGACGCCTGCGCGGCCGTGTGGGCGCTTTCGGCGAGGGCGGTGAGGCTCATGAGCCCGTAGAGGGGCTTGTTCCAGGCGAAGGCTAGGGTGCGGGCGGTGACGATGCCTGCGCGTAGGCCAGTAAAAGGGCCAGGGCCGGTGCCTGTGATAAGAGCGTCGATGTCTTGGTCTGATACACCGGCTTCAGCCAGGACCTCAGTTACGAAGGGGGCCATGACCTCAGCGTGTGAGCGGGTATCTTCGGTTGCCCGTGAGGCGAGCAAGGTCAGCTGGTCACCGTTAAGGCGGCCCAGCGCAACAGAAGCAATAGCGGATGAATCAAGAGCAAGAATAAGCACCCCCCCAGTCTAGCGTGTTGAGAGGGTATAGGGGTTTGAGGAAGCTGGCTCGGGGCTGGC
>JAXFPK010000021.1:0-6440 GCA_034179845.1 Rothia sp. (in: high G+C Gram-positive bacteria)
AAACGGGTTTTTCTTCTCTGTGCGCAAGGGGGGACTTGAACCCCCACGATCTTGCGATCACTGGCACCTGAAGCCAGCGCGTCTGCCAATTCCGCCACTTGCGCATTATTCATTTTTTATCGTTGCTGAATGAGCAACGAAGATAACTATACACACCTCATTAAGAAGATGTCCAACCTGAATTAAGTGTCCTCAACCACACACAAGTCAGAAAGACGCCCAAAACCGGCGCGCGGGCGTCCTCTCCCCACCCTAGAACCCGTGAGATAGCAGGGCTTTACCAGGTTTTCCCGGGGAGTTTTTACGGTTATCCACTAGACTAGAAGCTTAGGCTGTGCGCATACCCTGCGCAGCGAATCAGCTCGAGCACCCGCAGAACACGGCGCGGTGCGCCCGTAGTTTTGTGTTGAAGGAGGCAAGCATGGGGTTCATCGACAGACTTGAACAGGGCCTAGAAAAGGCCGTGCGTGGCACCTTCAGCAAGGGCGGCACTTTTGAGCCCGTAGATATCGCCAACCGGCTCCGCACCGAAATGGACAACAAGGCCTTCTCCGTCTCGTCCGGGCGTACCATCGCCCCCAATAACTTCACCGCCGAATTTTCTGCCAGTGACTTTTCCCGGGCCCAGCAGTGGGGTGTGCCACTGGCTGAAGAGCTCTGCGACGTGGTCATCCGCCACGCCCGCGACCAGGGCTACTCCCTGCGCGGGGCTGTGCGCGTGACCTTCTCGCTCAACAACGAGCTTGAACCGGGCAGCTTCGACATCACCAGCGCGGTGAAGAAGATGCAGGCCCCTCAGGACGAACCCACACCGGCACCTGCCCCTCAGGCAGCACCTGCCCACCCGGCGTCCACCCAGCAGCAGCTTCCCACGCGCATCACCCGCCCGGCAGCGCCACCGCGCACCGAGCCGGTGCCCGCCCACCAGCTACCGCAGTCTCGCCGCCCTGCCCCCACCCCCCAGGTGGTGCTCGACATCAACGGCGAGCGCGTTGTGGTGCGCGATTTGCCGGTCACCCTGGGGCGTGGCTCCAGCGCAGATATCACCGTTGAAGATACGGGTGTCTCACGCCGCCACCTCGATATTGTGGAGCAAGATGGCACCTACCTGGCGGTTGATTTGGGGTCCACGAACGGTTCTTACCTCGACGGTAAGCGCCTGCACGGCCGGGCTGAGCTGCGTAACGGTTCTGTGATTGAGATGGGCCGGGCCCGTATTGTTTTCCGTCTGATGGTTCGTAAGGGGTAGCTTGTGGCATCTGAAATTACCGTGACGGTTTTGCGTTTTGCCTTTTTGGGCCTGCTGTGGCTGTTTATTTTTATGGTTCTTGCCGCGTCGCGCCGCGACCTGGGTGTGGGGCGTAATATCCGCACTGCGCGGGCTCAGTTTGAGGACGCCGCTGTTGATGCGCCGGTTGCTCCTGCGACTCCCGCCCACCCGGCGCCGGCGGCTGCTCCTCCGGCGCGTCCGTCTCTGCTGACGATTGTGGACGGTACCCAGGCCGGGGCTACCATGCGCCTGGGTGATAGCCCGGTGACGATTGGCCGCGCCACCGATATTGAGGTGTCTTTGCAGGACGACTACGCTTCGGGCCGTCACGCCCGTCTTTTCCCGCAGGGGTCGCGCTGGTTCCTTGAAGATATGGGGTCAACCAACGGCACTTTTGTGGGTGATACCCGCCTGACCCGTGCTACTCCGATTGAGGCTGGCCAGCTCTTTAGGGTTGGCCGCACCACCATGCAGCTGAAAGCCTAGTGCATGAGTATCGCTTTCCGTTTTGCGGCCCGCTCCGATGTGGGGCGAGTGCGCTCTAAAAACGATGATTCGGGGTATGCGGGCCATTACCTGGCGGTTGTTGCCGACGGTATGGGCGGGCATGTGGGCGGCGACGTTGCGTCGGCGACCACGGTGCTTGATTTGACCCCTCTTGACCGGGCAGGTTTTGAGGGTAATGCCGGGGTGTACCTGGCCGATGAAATCGTGAATGCCAATATCATCATGAATGAGCTGGTGGCGCTGAACCCGCGTTTGGCGGGTATGGGTACCACCTGCACGGCTCTGCTGATTGATGGTGACCGCATTGAGATGGCCCATATTGGTGACTCGCGCGCCTACCGCCTGCGCGACGGCGTGTTTGAGCAGGTCACCACCGACCACACCTTTGTGCAGCGCCTGCTGCAAGAGGGGCGTATTAGCCCCGAGGAGGCTGAGGCCCACCCGCACAAGAACGTGATTATGCGAGTGCTGGGCGATGTTGATGCCTCCCCCGAGCTTGAACTTCGCACCCTGGACGCCGTGGTGGGCGAAAAGTGGGTGCTGAGCTCTGACGGCCTGGACGCCGTGGTGCAGGTAGCCGAGATTGAGGCGGTCATGCGCTCCACCGGCGACCTGCAACAGGTGGTCGATATTCTGACCGACATGACCCTGGAACGCGGTGCCCCCGATAACGTGACCGTGGTGGCCCTGCAGGTCATTAGCGAGGATTCCCTATCTGCGGCGATTACCGCCCCGCAGCCGATTATTCCGGTGCGTAAGTACGGTAAGGACGGCGAGCTGGTGGGGGTTTACCCCACCGTGGAGCAGGAGGCCGCTGAGCCTGCCTCCAGCGACAGTGAGGCAGAGGGGGCGGACGCCGGTGAGCCGGTAGACGAGGACGGCGAGCACCGCGCCCCCTGGCGCCGCCGCATGCCCCAGCACGCCAAGATGCGTAACGCCCTGCGCCACGGCAAGTGGCGCGGCGAGTCCTTCACCGACGGCGTGCTCAACACCATGACGGTTAAGGCCGGGGTGGACGCCGCCACCGCCACCACCGGTGACGGTGAGGACGAGCCGACCCCGGCATCCGTCCTGCGTCAGGAGCTCTCGGAACGACCCCACGACCTAGTGGGAGCTGCCGCTAACGCAACCCAGACCGGCATGATTCCGGCGGTGACAGCCCGCACGGCCCAGAACATCTGCACTCTCTCGCAACAGCAGGCCACCCAGACCCTGGAACCCGCTGAGCTGCCCGAGGAATACCGGGTTGCCCTGAGCAACGAGGTGGCACCGTCGCCCCACCGCTGGCCCATGCGGGTCTTCGTGGTGGCCCTGACCCTGGCGGTTCTCGCGGCGAGCGCCTGGAGCTTCTTCTCGTGGACCAAAACCCAGTACTACGTGGGTGTTAAGGACGACCACGTGACGGTGTTCAACGGCATCAACCAGTCCCTGGGGCCGGTGAGCCTGAACAGTGTGGTGGAAGAGACCGATATTGAGGTCAGCTCCCTGCCGGAGTTCTCCCAGTCGCTTCTGCGCAGCACTATCACCGCCACTAGCCAGGACGAGGCTGAGCAGATCGTGCAGAACCTGCGCGACCAGCTACCGGCTACGGTCACGCCGGGAACCGTCACCACGGCGGAACCCACCCCGAGCGCCTCTGCCAGTGCCTCGGGTGAGCCGAGCCCGGCGTCCGAAACCAGCCCAACACCCGATACCAGCACAACTACCCAGGGAGGTAACTAGTGAGCGCTTCATCTGCCGCACCTGCGGTTGAGCTG
This sequence comes from Rothia sp. (in: high G+C Gram-positive bacteria), assembly GCA_034179845.1. Lineage (GTDB taxonomy): Bacteria > Actinomycetota > Actinomycetes > Actinomycetales > Micrococcaceae > Rothia. Next base: position 3,535 of record JAXFPK010000021.1, read on the forward strand.
CCCCGCTCCCGCCGACTGACCGAACTGGTACTCACCGTGCTCGCGGTGTTGCTCTGCCCTGCCGCCATGTACCTGGTAGACCCCGAAGCGGCCCTGGAAAACCGCATGTGGGTGCAGGCTCTTACCGTTCAGGGTGTGGGCGCCCTGGTACTGCATGCCGTTATGTATATGCGGGCCCGCTACGCCGACCCCTTTATTCTGCCGATTGCTGTGGCTCTCAACGGGCTGGGTCTAGCCATGATCTACCGTATCGACCTGACCACCACCGCTAACGCGGGGGCAGCCCAGCTCATGTGGACCGGCGTAGCCATGATTGCTTCAGCCGTGGTGCTCTTCTTCCTACGCGACCACCGGGTACTGCGGAAGGTCACCTATATCTCTCTGGCTGCCTCGATTGTGCTGCTCCTGCTGCCGCTGCTACCGGTCATCGGTACCGAAATTAACGGTGCCCGCATCTGGATTTCACTCGGCGGCCGTACTTTCCAGCCCGGTGAAGTCGCCAAGATTACCCTGGCTATCTTCTTCGCCGGTTATCTCTCAACCCACCGCGACCTGATTATGTTGGCCGGTAAGCGTATCGGCCCGGTACGCCTGCCCCGCTTCAAAGACCTGGCCCCCATGTTTATCGCCTGGTTTGTCTCGCTAGCGGTGCTGGTTTTCCAGCGCGATTTGGGCTCGGCTATCCTCTTCTTCGGCATCTTCCTGGCCATGCTCTTCCTAGCGACCGGAAGCCTCACCTGGGTTGCCCTGGGCCTGCTCTTTGTAGCCGCCGGCGGCGTGCTGGCCTACAACTACATCCCCCACGTCTACTACCGCATCAACTCCTGGGTGCACGCTTTTGACCCTGAAATCTACAACCAGCCCCTGGGTGGCTCGGGTCAGATCGTGCAGGGCCTCTTCGGCTTGGCCTCTGGCGGCCTGTTCGGACGCGGCTGGGGCAACGGACGCCCCGACCTCGTCTCGTATTCCAACTCAGACATGATTATCACCGCCCTCGGTGAAGAGCTGGGTCTGCTGGGTCTGGGAGCGATTCTTATGCTCTTCCTGCTGCTGGTCTCCCGCGGTTTCCGTGCGGCCCTGGGCACCCGTGATGCCTTCGGTAAGCTCCTAGCTGCCGGTTTCTCAGCCCTCATCGTGATTCAGCTCTTCGTGGTCATTGGCGGCGTCACCCGCCTAATCCCTCTGACGGGCCTCACCACCCCCTTCATGTCCGCCGGTGGCTCCTCCCTACTCTCAAACTGGGTCATCGTAGCCATCCTGCTCGCTATCTCCCACACCGCCCGTGCCCCGCACGTGGTAGAAGAGTTCGACGAAGCAGACAGCATCGACTACGAGGGCTACGAGCCCGAGGGGGCCACGTCCGTCATCTCTAGAATTACCGAAACCAACCGTTCAGGAGGTGCTCGCGGTGAATAAAGCTATCCGCCGGGCATGGATCGCTGCGGCCTGCGTCTTCGTGATGCTGCTGGGCACCCTGACCTATATCCAATTCTTCGACGCTAAAAACCTGCAGGCCAACGCCTGGAACTCCCGCACCCTCTACGAAAGCTACGGCTCCCAGCGCGGGTCCATTGTGGTTGACGGCGTAGAAATTGCCTCGTCCGTAGAATCAAACGACGGCTACGCCTTCCAGCGCACCTACTCCCAGCCCGAGCTCTACGCGGGGCTCACCGGATACTTTTCATCCATCTACGGGGCAACCGGCCTGGAATCTGCCATGAACGACCAGCTGTCGGGCAACTCCGACGCCCAGTTCTACGACCGCCTGGCCCAGATGTTCACCGGCAACACCGCCCAGGGGGCCAGCGTTGAGCTGACCATCGACAGCGAGCTCCAGCAGCTGGCCTACGACCTGCTGGACGGCCACAAGGGCTCTATCGTGGCCCTCAACCCCAAGACTGGCGAAATCCTGGCTATGGTGTCCACCCCCTCCTACGACCCCAACACCCTCTCGTCCCACAACGCCGAATCGGTGCTGGCCCAGTACGCGGCCCTCAATGAGGACGCCAACCACCCGCTCTACAACCGCGCTATTGCGGGCGACACCTATGCCCCGGGCTCACCCTTCAAAATCATTGACGCCGTAGCCGCCCTCGAATCGGGTAAATACAATGCGGACTCGGTGATTCCCAACCCTCAGAACCTGACCCTGCCGAACACCACCGTCACCCTGCCCAACTACACCGGCGGCCAGTGCTCAACCCGCACGTCCGCCACCATCGAGTGGGCCCTGGCGCAGTCCTGCAACACCCCCTTTGCCCAGATTGCCATGGACCTGGGTGAAGAAACCATCGCCCAGACCGCCAGCAACTTTGGCTACGGGCAAGACCTCCAGATTCCCCTGACCGTGTCACAGTCGGTCTTCCCGACCAACATGGAAGACAGCCAGCTAGCACAGGCGTCTATTGGTCAGTACGATGTGAAGACCACCCCTTTGCAGGTTGCCATGATGAGCGCAGCTATCGCGAACGACGGTGTGCAGATGAAACCCAACCTGATTAGGTCGGTTAAGTCTCACAATCTCAGCTCGCTGTACGAGTTCTCAGCTGAGGAGCTACGACGCTCCACCTCAGCCGATATCGCTAACCAGGTAACAGAGTGGATGGTAAACGGCGTGAGCAACGGTATCGCCTCGGGCGCCGCGGTGAGCGGGGTCCAGGTGGCCGGTAAGACCGGTACCGCTGAAATTGGGGACACGGGGTTGAATAACTCCTGGTTCACCGGTTTCGCTCCGGCTGACGACCCGCAGGTAGCTATCGCGGTAGTCTATGAAGGTGTAGACGTCACAACAGGGGCGCAGCTTGCTGCTCCCGCAGGTAAACAACTTTTTGAGGCGGTGTTGAACAAGTGAGGCCTTCGGTAGATGTGACTCTTGGTGGTCGCTACACCCTGACCGAGCGTATCGC
>JAXFPK010000051.1:0-2261 GCA_034179845.1 Rothia sp. (in: high G+C Gram-positive bacteria)
TCTAAGGTCGGTTCGACGATTCCCAAGTCGTGCATGATTTCCTCTGGTTCTGGTGTGGCTATAGGACTATTCGGGGCGGACGCCGGTCACAGCAGGTAACTGCCCGCCCGCTTGAAAACAAGTGGTGGTGCCGGTGTGGCAAGCGGCCCCCACCTGGTCTACCTCAAGGAGTAGGGCATCACCGTCACAGTCGATGCTGACACTTTTGACGTACTGGTAGTGGCCGCTGGTATCGCCCTTGCGCCAGTATTCTTGGCGGGAGCGGGACCAGAAGGTCACCCGCCCCTGGGTGAGGGTGCGGTGCAGGGCTTCGTCATTCATCCAGCCGAGCATAAGCACGTCGCGGGTGTCGTACTGCTGGATAATGGCGGCAAAAAGACCGTGCTCATCGCGTTTGAGGCGGGCAGCAATATCGGCGGGCAGTGAAGCGCCCTCGGCGGCGCTGGGTGCTGGTGTGTTCACCATTCCATCCTAGCGGATGGCAGCGGTGGGGCTGGGCAGAAAGTGCCGGGCTACTCCCCTACCGTTCACACTGTGTTTGCTCCGCCTGCCGGTCAGGTTGTTACTGTGCTGACCGGTTTCTTCCACGGGGGTCTTCTAGCAGGTGAGACACAAGAGCTGTACTTCATCTGCCCTGAATGTTCCTTGGGTATTATTGGTTTTTATTGGGAACCATTATTTTGCTGATGTTGAGGGGCTTGTGTGTCTTCTTTGAACTATTCTCAGTTCATTTGGAATGTGGCTGATGTGTTGCGCGGTACCTATAAGCAGCATCAGTACGGTCAGATTATTCGAATGAGACTGCCGGTGAGCACTTTACCCCGCGTGAGGTCATTGAGCTGATGGTTAACCTGCTGCTGGCTGATGATGAAGATTTGCGCACTGATTATATTGCCCGGCCGGTCTATGATCCCACCGCTGGCACCGGCGGTATGCTGTCGGTGGCTGACGATAAGATTCACCAGCTGAACCCCACTGCCGATGTAAGTCTGCTGGGCCAGGAGCTCAACCCCGAGTCCTATGCGATTTGTAAGGCGGATATGGTGGTTAAGGGCCAGGACGTTGATAACATCGCCCTGGGTAATACCCTGACTGACCCGGCCTTTGAGAACCGCACCTTCCGTTACGGGCTGAGCAACCCGCCCTTTGGTGTGGACTGGAAGGGCGCTAAGGCTGTGGTTGAGGCTGAACATAAGAACCAGGGTTTTACAGACCGGTTTGGTGCTGGCTTACCCCGGGTTTCTGACGGTTCGCTCCTTTTCTTGCAGCACCTGATTTCTAAGCTCAATGAGCCGAGGGTTGCTAGCAATGGTGTTGCCCAGGTGGGTGGCCGCGGGGCTATTGTGTTGAATGGCTCTCCCCTCTTTACGGGTGGCGCGGGTTCTGGTGAGTCCAATATTCGTAAGTGGGTTTTGGACCAGGACTACCTTGAGGCAATTATTGGCCTGCCTACTGACATGTTCTATAACACCGGTATTTCTACCTATATTTGGGTGTTGAATAAGCAGAAGAAGGCTGAGCGTAGGGGTAAGGTTCAGCTGATTGACGCGACGAATATGTTTGAGAAGATGCGTAAGTCGGTGGGGTCTAAGCGGAAGCGCCTGAGTGAGGAGCAGATCGCTGAGATTACCCGCCTCTACGCTGCTTTTGATGCTGCGGATGATAAGCGGTCTAAGGTTTTTGATCGTGAGGAGTTTATGTACCGCACGATTACGGTGGAGCGCCCTTTGCGGTTGAATTGGGGTTTTACTGCTGAGCGGGTGGAGCGTTTGTTGGCTTCTAAGGAGTTTGGCAAACTCAAGCTGGCTGAGGGTGAGGACGCCGCCGTGCGGGCTTCGCTTGCTGCTTTGGTTGAGAACAAGGCAGGGGTTGTTGGTGCTGATATGGCCAGCGTGAAGGCTGAGCTTTTGCAGGTTTTTGCGGACGCTGGTGCCCTGGTGAAGCCTGCGGCTTTGGCTAAGTTGGTGGATGAGTTGGCTGAACGCGATGAATCTGCCGAAGCGGTGATGAAGGCTAAGAAGCCGGTGGCTGACGCTAGCCTGCGCGATACTGAGAATGTGCCCTGGGGCGAGGATATTCACGAGTACCTGGAGCGCGAGGTCAAGCCTTTTGTGCCTGATGCTTGGATTGATGAGTCTAAGACTAAGGAGGGCGCGGAGATCCCCTTTACCCGCCACTTCTACGAGTACGTTCCACCGCGTTCCCTGGAGGAGATTGACCGCGACCTTAACGAGGTACTGGGCCGAATCAAGAAGAGGCTG
>JAXFPK010000075.1:0-38349 GCA_034179845.1 Rothia sp. (in: high G+C Gram-positive bacteria)
CCCCAAGGCAGAAAAGTACCTCGAGCGTCGTCCTTACGGCCCCGGCCAGCACGGCCGCAGCCGCAAGAAGGCTGACTCAAACTACGCCGTACAGCTGCGCGAGAAGCAGCGTCTGCGCGCACAGTACAACATCCGTGAAGCTCAGATGCGCCGCGCCTACCTCGAAGCTAAGCGCATTGAAGGCCAGACCGGTAAGAACCTGGTCGAGATCCTCGAAACCCGCCTGGACGCCCTCGTCCTGCGCTCAGGTTTCGCTCGCACCATCGCACAGGCACGTCAGCTCGTCGTCCACCGCCACATCATGGTAGACGGCATCCGCGTTGACCGCCCCTCTTTCCGCGTCAAGCCCGGCCAGCTCATCCACGTTCACCCCAAGAGCGAGAAAATGGCACCCTTCCAGGTTGCAGCCACCGGCGCACACCAGGACGTCCTGCCTGACACCCCCGCCTACCTGAACGTAGAGATCGAAAAGCTCCACGCCAAGCTAGAGCGTTCACCCAAGCGTGAAGAAATCCCCGTGACCTGCGAAGAGCAGCTCGTGGTTGAATACTACTCACGCCTGGCCTAAACACGCCAAGCACAACCAGCCCGCCCACCTGCCCCCACAATAGGGACAGGGGAGCGGGCTGGCTCCTTAATGCCATGTAAAGTAAGATTGTTATCAAATCGTGTCCTTTACCAGCCGGGTACCACGGCAGAAAGCAGGAAAGCCATGAGCGGAGCAGATATTGCAGGCCTCATAGCCGCAGGAGTATTCGCAATCCTCGTGGCCCTGCTCGCCCTACCCATCCTCAAACTCGGCAAAGTCTTCGACGAACTCACCGCAACCATACGGTCCCTCAACAACGAAACCACCCCCCTCATCGGTGAAGTCACCAAAACAGTGGCCAGCACCAACGCCCAAATCGACAAGGTAGACAACATCACCAGCAACGTCTCTGACGCCTCAGCAAACGTTTCTGCCCTCTCATCCCTCGTCACCTCCACCGTAGGCCAGCCCCTCATCAAGGTCGCCGCCTTCTCCCACGGCATCCGCAAAGCAGTGAAGCGAGACGCCCCCTCCTCATCAGCGGCACCCACCGCAACAAGCTCACCCGCTGCAGCACAACCCCACCCCGGCAGCTCAACTGAAGGCCACTAATGGGACTGCTCAAAAATGTACTGCTCATCGCCGGTGGTGCCGCCGCAGGCTATCTAGCCACACGCACCCGCACCCCCTCACCAGCGTCCACCGACCTTGAAGTCTCAGCCCGTCACACCCTGCAACGATTCACAGCAGAAAATAGCACCATGGCTCACTTTTTTGACTCCAAATACGGCGCCCCCTTCAAAGGCGCAGCCCTCAAAGCCATCAGCTTCGCAGCCACCGTCAAAGCAGGTATGGACGAAAAAGAAACCGAACTCAAAGAGCGCTTCGACACCCAAACCAAGGACGTCCGCCCCGGCTCACTCGACACCTGGCAACAGCAAGGTACAGCACAGCAACTAGACGACGGCCTGATCATCGAATCAGAAGCCCTGCCCCCGTCTCAGAAACTGACCGGGCGTGAAGCCGAGATACGACGCCGCCTAGAGCGCGATGCTGAACTCGGCAAAGACTTTTTCGCATAAGCGAACCACCCAAGATTTAAAACCAACCGAAGGAAGAAAGCCTCGATGCTCTCACAGGAAATCTCAAAGCGCTGGATCGAATTCTTCGAAAAGCGCGGGCACACCGTAGTTCCCTCAGCCTCACTCGTATCACACGAGCCCGGTGCCATGTTCACCATTGCAGGCATGGTGCCCTTCATCCCCTACTTCCTAGGCCGTGAGACCCCCAAGTTCTCCCGCGCAGTGAGCGTACAGAAGTGCATCCGCACCCTCGACATCGATGAAGTAGGTAAAACTGCCCGCCACGGCACCTTCTTCCAGATGGCTGGTAACTTCTCCTTCGGTGACTACTTCAAAAAGGACGTTATCCCCTGGGCCTACGAGCTGCTCACCTCCTCAGTTGAAGATGGCGGCTATGGCCTAAACCCTGAGCGCCTCTGGGTTACCGTCTACGAAGGTGACACCGAAGCCTACGACATCTGGACCAAAGACGTAAACTTCCCCGCCGAACGCATCCAGAAGATGGGCATGGCAGAGAACTACTGGTCAACCGGCCAGCCCGGCCCCGCAGGCCCCGACTCCGAAATCTTCTACGACCGCGGCCCCGAATACGGTAAAGAAGGTGGCCCCGCAGCAGATGATGACCGCTACATCGAAATCTGGAACCTGGTCTTTATGCAGTACCAGCGCGGCGAAGGCACCGGCAAAGACAGCTTCGAAATTCTAGGCGAACTACCCAAGAAGAACATCGACACCGGCCTGGGTGTAGAGCGCCTAGCCATGCTCCTGCAAGGTGTAGAGAACTTCTACGAAACCGACCAGGTGCGCCCCGTCCTTGATGCCGCCTCAAAGCTCTCTGGCAAGAAGTACCACGGCTCAGAAAACGCCAACGATGCGGGCTACGAAGACGACGTGCGCATGCGCGTGGTTGCCGACCACATCCGCTCATCCCTCATGCTCATCGCAGACGGCGTGACCCCCTCCAACGAAGGCCGCGGCTACATTCTACGCCGCCTCATGCGCCGCGCTATCCGCGCCATGCGCCTGCTGGGCGTCACCGAGCCCTGCCTGCCCGTCCTCTTCCCCGCCTCAAAGGACGCCATGGCCGGTGCCTACCCCTACGTTGCAGAAGACTTTGAGCGTATCTCACGCATTGCTTACGCCGAAGAGAAGGCCTTCCTTAAGACCATCGAATCTGGCACCACCCGCCTAGAAGAAGCCGTTGCCTCAGCTAAGGCCGCCGGCAAGGGCGAAGTCTCAGGTGCAGATGCCTTTGCCCTGCACGACACCTACGGTTTCCCCATCGACCTAACCCTCGAAATGGCTGAAGAAGCTGGTGTAAAGGTTGATGAAGCCCAGTTCCGTGCCCTCATGGAAGAACAGCGTCACCGTGCCCAGGCCGATGCTAAAGCTAAGAAGGGCGGCATGGCCGACCTCTCAGTCTTCCGCCAGCTCGCTGACGAACGCGGCTCAATCTTCACCGGCTACAACGAGCTACGCACCGAAACCACCCTGCGCGCTATTCTCGTCGATGGTGTCTCTGTACCCGCGGCCTCTGCCGGTCAGAAGGTTGAGATTGTTCTCGATGAAACCCCCTTCTACGCAGAAGCAGGTGGCCAGGCCGCCGATACTGGCGTTATTACCGGCAGCGGCTTCATCATCGACGTCTCAGACGTTCAGCAGCCGGTCAAGGGCCTCTCCGTCCACCGTGCTATTGTGCGCGAAGGTGAGGTCGCTGCTGGTGTTCCCGTGGTAGCCCAGGTTGATGTACAGCGCCGTCAGGACGGCGAAAAGGCCCACTCCGGTACCCACATCATCCACGCAGCCTTGCACCAGGTACTCGGTAACGAGGCAACCCAGCGTGGCTCCTTCAACAAGGAAGGCTACCTGCGCTTTGACTTTGCCTGGAGCGAAGGTCTTTCCGACGCCGCAAAACAGGAAGTTGAAGAGGTAGCTAACACCGCTATCCGCGATAACTTCCAGACCATCACCCGCGAAATGCCCCTGGACGAGGCCAAGAAGCTGGGCGCCATGAGCCTCTTCGGTGAAAAGTACGGTGACACCGTGCGCGTCGTCGAAATGGGCGGCGACTTCTCCCGAGAACTCTGCGGCGGTACCCACGTTGGTTCTACCGCCCAGATTGGTTCCCTGACCCTGCTCACCGAGCAGTCCGTCGGTTCAGGCAACCGCCGTGTTGAGGCTCTAGTCGGCCTGGATTCCTTTAATCACCTGGTTGCTGAGCGTACCCTGGTCAACCAGCTCACCGGCCTGATGAAGGTGCAGTCCTCCAATGAACTGCCCGAAAAGATTAACCAGACCCTGGCAAAGCTCAAGGAAGCTGAGAAGGAGCTAGCTAAGCTCCGCAAGGAGAAGCTCCAGGCTGAGGCCGGTAAGCTGACCGAAACCGCCCAGATGGTTGGCTCCGTCCGCACCCTACTGCACAATGCGGGGGAGCTAGATGCCAACGCCGTGCGCGAGCTTGCCCTTGACCTGCGCTCACGCCTGGGTGAGGACGCCGCCACCGTAGCAGTTGCCGGTGTCAATAATGGCCGCCCCGTCATTCTGGTTGCCACCAACCAGGCTGCTCGTGACGCTGGTGTGAAGGCAGGCGCCCTGGTCCGTATTGCCGCCGGTGTGCTTGGCGGCGGCGGTGGCGGTAAAGACGACGTCGCCCAGGGCGGCGGCCAGGACGCCACCAAGATTGACGAGGCTTTCACCGCTATTCGATCAGCTATCTCAGAGCTGGGAGCCTAACCCAGTGACCTTCACCAGAGGCCGCCGCATGGGAGTCGACGTGGGTAACGCCCGCGTCGGCCTGGCCCTATGCGACCCCGACGGCATACTCGCAACACCCCTCAAAACCCTGCGCCGAGATCTCAAAAAGAACTCGGACCGGCGGGTACTTCGCAAACTTATTGAGGTTAACGAAGTCACCGAAGTATTTGTGGGGCTACCCAAAACCATGCGCGGGGGAGAGAGCCCCTCAACCCTCATGGCTCGCGAGTATGCCGAGGCCCTGGTGGAAGAACTCGCTGCCGATGGTGCATCTGTGCCCGTATGGTTGGTCGATGAGCGACTTACCACGGTCAGCGCTCACCGCTCACTGCACGAGGCCGGGGTGTCGAGCAGAGATTTTAAAACCATGGTCGATCAGGTAGCTGCCGTCAACATCCTGCAGCACGCTGTTGACACTCTCAAAGCTGGTCAGCACCTAGCTGGCTACCAAGTTGAGCTCAGTGACCCACACGATGCGCTTATTCCCAGAACCTCCACAGACGAAACGGAGAACCCGAATGACTGAAAACTCGAGTTCTAACCGCCCCCCGCGCCATATGGCTAAGAACCACCAGACCGACCTGGACGGGCTATTAGCCTCCAATAAAGAGACCTCCAACAGCTACAGCTTTTTTACAGCCATTGACGAAGACGAATACACTGCAGATGAGCGTGCCAGAACCCGCCGCCGCTCCCGCAACTTCATTATTTCCGCTGGCCTAGTATTTGCAGTAGCCCTGGTGCTCATCGTCTCAGTGTTAGCACCCCAGTTCGGTTGGTTTGAGCGTAAAGACTTTGCGGGCGATGGTAACGGCACCGAGGTTACTTTCACCATCCCTGAGGGAGCTTCGGCAATTGGTATCGCTAATTCTCTAGAGGAGCAGGGCATTATCGCTAATGCTGACCGCTTCCTCAAGGAGTATTCTGAAAAAGGTCAGGGCCAGTTCTTCCAGCCTGGTGAGTACACGATGCAAGAAGAGATGAGTAGTTCTGCTGCCCTGGGCGAGCTCTTGCGTTTTGATGAGGCTAACACTAACTATGTTGCTGTTGCCCGTACCTGGCGTATGGATAAAACTTTTGAGGCTCTATCAGCTGGCACCGGTATTAGTGCCCAGGAGTTCAAGGCCCTGTCTACCGACCCGACCCGCTTCGGCATACCCTCTCAGTTCCCCACCATTGAAGGTTTCCTCTTCCCCGGCGAATACCGCTTCCCCAAGGACGCCGATGCTCAAGAGATTCTGCAGATAATGGTTGATAACACCTTCAAGGCCCTGGAGGAAGCTGGCGTTTCGGGAGACGACCGCATTTTCCATGTGGTCACTGTTGCCTCCATCCTGGAATTTGAGGGCCGTGAGGCTGACTATTACCCTATTGCCGGGGCTATTGAGAACCGCATGAACAACCCTGAGGGTGAGACCAGCGGCTACCTTCAGTCTGATGCGACTGTGGCCTACGGTCTGGGTATTCAGAGCTATCACATCTCCAACGAGCAGAAGCAGGACGCCAACAACAAGTACAACACCTTCTACTACAAGGGGCTACCGGAAGGTCCCATCGGTTCTCCGGGTCTGGCTGCCATTAAGGCTGCTGCTAACCCTGAACAGAACGACTACTACTTCTGGGTGACCGTTGATCTCTTTACCGGAGAAACTCTCTTCGCGAAGACCTACGAGGAACACCTCAAGAATGTTGAAGTGTACAACCAGTTCTGTGCGACTCATGAAGGTGTCTGCTCCTAATGAATGGGCAAGTAGCAAAGTGCCCCAAGGCTTTTGTCTTGGGGCACCCCATTACACACAGTAAGTCACCCCTCTTGCACCGGGCTGCCTACCAGGTGATGGGCCTCGACATCAGGTATGAGCGTTTAGATACCCGTGAGAATCAGCTGGCAGAGGTTTTTGCTCGCTATACTCCGCAGCAGGGCACCCGCGGTTTTTCCGTGACCATGCCCCTCAAATCTGCGGTTAAGGGCTACCTCGATTATTTGACTCCCTTTGCTCAAGCCGTGGGTGTTGTTAATACTGTCTACTGGCAACAGGGCCCCGACGGTAAGTTCGTCTCGTACGGTGATAACACCGATGTCTCAGGTATTGTCAATGCCCTGCGCCAGGCAGGTTTTACAGGTCAGCCTGTCACCCCTGCCATTATCGGTGGTGGTGGCACCGCAACCGCAGCCCTAGCTGCTGTGCGCGCTATGGGAGCTCAGAGCGTCCGTGTCTTTGTGCGAGATGCTAGCCGTGCTCAGGGGGTTGCGGACGCCGCCACCCGCCTGGGTTTGCGCCTTGACTTCCTGCCCATTGCCGACTTTGCTCAGCGGTACGCCGAGTTCGATATTACTATTTGCACCCTACCAGCGGGGGCTGCTAACCATTTGCTGGCTACTGCTGGCACAGACCAGCAGGCCGGTTACCTACTTGATGTTTCGTATGACCCTTGGCCATCGGCCTTAGCCGAGGAGTGGGAATCTCTCGGTGGGGTAGTGACCAGCGGCTTAGAGATGCTGATGTATCAGGCTGTAGACCAGGTGAAGCTTTTTACCGGTCACCCCCGGTCGCTCCCACTGCCACAACAAAATGAGGTTCTTGCGGCCATGCGTCACGCAGTGGGTCTTCCTGTGACGGGCTTTGCCCCTGAACCGATTAACGAAATCAGCTCAATCATTCGCTGAGACTCTTTATACCGAATGATGAAGCGGCGGTTTGCTATCGACCGCTATTTTTGGAAATCTTAGAACACAAGACTCATAGGCAAAGGTAAAGAAGGTTAGAGATGCTGCGTTGGCTCACAGCCGGTGAATCCCACGGTGAAGCCCTGGTAGGAATTATTGAAGGCGTACCGGCAGGTGTTGAACTTACCAGTGAGATGGTGCGCGATGCTCTAGCCCGCCGCCGCCTCGGCTACGGCCGCGGTGCCCGCATGAAGTTTGAAGAAGACCGCGTGCGCATCCTGGGCGGTGTGCGCCACGGCAAGACCCAGGGCGGGCCGGTAGCAATCGAGATTGCTAACACCGAATGGCCCAAGTGGGTTGATGTTATGTCATCTGACCCTGTTGACCCTTCCCTGATTGAAGGTAGGGCCCGCAACGCGGCTCTTACCCGCCCCCGCCCCGGTCACGCAGATTTCGCTGGCATGCAGAAGTACGGTTTCGATGAGTCCCGCCCCATTCTGGAGCGAGCCAGCGCCCGTGAAACCGCAACCCGTGTCGCCCTTGGCGTTGTTGCAGCCCAGATTCTCAAGGCTCTAGGCGTGGAGCTTGTCAGCCACACTACCGCTATCGCCGAGGTGGCAGCCCCTGCTGATGCCCCGCGTCCTACCCCTCGTGACGTTACCGCCCTCGACGCTGACCCCCTGCGCTGCTTTGATGCTGCCACCTCTGAGGCCATGGTAGCTACCGTAGACCAGGCCCATAAGGACGGCGAAACCCTCGGCGGCGTGGTTGAGGTTCTAGCCTACGGCCTACCCCCGGGACTTGGCTCCTACGTCCACTGGGATCGCCGCCTTGATGCCCGCCTGGCTGCTGCCCTCATGGGCATTCAGGCCATCAAGGGCGTAGAGGTAGGCGATGGTTTTGAAACTGCCAAGCGCCCCGGTACTCGCGCCCACGACGAAATTGTGCCCGGCGAGCACGGCGTACAGCGAGTCTCAAACCGTGCAGGCGGTATCGAAGGCGGCATGACCATTGGCGACCTGCTGCGCGTCCGTGCAGCCATGAAGCCTATCGCCACCGTACCTAAGGCCCTGGCAACCATCGACACCGCCACCGGTGAGGTCGCCCGCGCCCACCACCAACGCTCAGACGTGTGTGCGGTACCTGCTGCCGGTGTTGTCGCAGAGGCGATGGTGGCGCTCGTTCTTGCAGAAGCTGCCCTCGAGAAATTTGGTGGAGACTCCATCACTGAAACCCGCCGCAACATGGACTCCTACCTAGCTGCCATTCCCGAGTCCCTGGCCTGGGAATCTAACGTAGCAGGGTGGGACGCCTAACCATGACCCCCCGATCACGTGACCACGCGATCGACATGACCGAGGTTCTCGCACCCAACCAGGTGCGTGAGGTGCAAGAAACCTATATCGAAAAATCCCGGCCGGTCGTGATCATCGGCCCCATGGCAGCAGGAAAATCGTATATAGGCACGCACCTGGCGCGCTTCTACGGCTACGAGTTCCTCGATTCTGACCACCTCATCGTTGAACAATACGGTGAGGTGTCACAAATATTTGCTGACTACGGTGAGGCAGAGTTCCGTCGTATTGAAGCAGAGGTTATCCGGGAGGTGCTGACCTCACCTGCCCGGCGCAACACCATCTTCTCCCTAGGCGGGGGAGCGCCCATGACCTCAGAGGTAGCTAGCCTGCTCAAAGACGAAACCGTTATCTATATTAAGGTCGATGCTGAGACTGTGGCCCCGCGCATTCAGAACAGCAAAACCCGGCCCCTTCTGCAACCTAACCCAGTGCAAAAGTGGACCGAAATTTTCAAAGCCCGCCGCAGCCGCTACGAAGAGCTAGCCAGCTACACCCTTGACGCCCGCGGCGGCAGAGGAATTGCAGACATGGCAGCAGAAATTCAGAACTTCATCATCAAAACCCGAAAGGCTCAAGCGTGAGCGACCAGGCTACCACCGTCATCCCCGTTACCGGCACCCAGCCTTCTGAAAACTACGATGTCTATGTAGGCCATAACCTGCTCGGTGCAATCCCTGAGATTCTCGGTAACCGCACCCAGCGCATCCTGGTCATTCACCCCCGCGCCCTGCGTTCCACCGGGGAGCTGGTCATGGAGCAGATGCGTACAGCAGGTTTCCAGACTTTTTCTGCTGAGATTCCGGACGCCGAAGAAGGCAAACACATTCAAGTAGCAGCTTTCTGCTGGCAGGTACTGGGTCAGAATGATTTCACCCGCACCGATGCGGTAATCTCCGTAGGCGGCGGTGCAGTCACCGACCTGGCCGGGTTCGTGGCAGCTACCTGGTTGCGTGGAGTCCGCGTCATTCACATTCCTACCACGCTACTGGGCATGGTGGACGCAGCAGTCGGCGGTAAGACCGGTATCAACACCGCAGAGGGCAAGAACCTGGTAGGAGCCTTTCACCCACCGGCCGCCGTCCTCTGTGAGCTAGGAGTGCTACGCACCCTACCTGAGCATGAACTACTGACTGGCATGGCCGAAGTCATTAAGTGCGGTTTCATTGCAGACCCGGTGATACTCGATCTGATGGAGGCAAACCCTGCTGCTATTCGTGACTCACAATCTGATGTGGTGCGGGAACTGATTGAGCGTTCTATCCGGGTTAAAGCTGAGGTCGTGTCGGAGGACCTGAAAGAATCGGGCCGCCGTGAATTCCTCAACTACGGTCACACTCTGGGGCACGCCATTGAACATGCCGAGCGTTTCCAGTGGCGTCACGGGGCTGCTGTAGCGGTCGGTATGGTCTTCGCCGCAGAGCTTTCCCTTGCAGCTGGTTACCTTGATGAAGCAACCGTTGAACGTACTCGGGCTATCTGCACCGCCCTTGATTTGCCCACCACCTACCCGGCAGACCGGTGGCCCAAGCTCCTTGACACCATGCGCCGTGATAAGAAGGCCCGCGGTAACATGCTGCGTTTTGTGGTACTTGAAAGCTTGGGTAAACCCCGTATCTACGAGGTGCCTGACGATTCCATTCTTTACATGACCTACCAAGAAATTGCCGCCTAATGCGTAGGGACCAGATTACTCCCAAAGTACTTCATGCCAAGACATACCATTGAGAGTAATCTGGTCCCTAATATCTCGTGTGAGCCTCACCAAGAAACTCCGCAAACGTGCAAAGCACACTGTAGACTTATCTACGGTTTACCCCGCAACGCTTATTGAAAATTTCAGTTTAGAGGAGAGTCTGTTGGCTACTACCGCAGATATCAAGAACGGTGCCGTTCTCAAGATTGACGGCAACCTCTGGTCCGTCATCGAATTCCAGCACGTCAAGCCCGGTAAGGGTGGCGCTTTCGTGCGCACCAAGCTCCGCAACGTCACCTCCGGCAAGGTTGTTGATAAGACTTTCAACGCTGGTGCCAAGATTGAGACCGCAACCGTGGACCGCTCCGACTACCAGTACCTCTACCAGGACGGCACTGACTACGTCTTCATGGACATGAAGACCTACGACCAGATCAACGTATCTGAGGTCACCGTGGGCGACGCCGCCAAGTACATGCTGGAAAACCAGACTGCAACCATCGCCATGCACGAAGGCTCACCTCTTTACATTGAGCTTCCTGCCTCTGTCGTCCTTGAAATCACCTACACCGAGCCTGGCCTGCAGGGTGACCGTTCCACCGGTGGCACCAAGCCTGCAACCGTAGAGACTGGCGCTGAGATCCAGGTACCTCTCTTCCTGGAAACCGGCACCAAGGTTAAGGTCGATACCCGTACCGGCGATTACCTCGGCCGCGTTAACGACTAAGCACCGTGAATTCAAGAACCAAAGCTAGACTTCGCGCCCTGGAAGTCCTGTTTGAGGCTGATCAGCGCGGTGAGGACGTCATTGACGTCCTAATTCGCCGTCGCACCTATACCTCAGCACAGATTTCTCTCTACTCTGAACAGATTGTTCGTGGCGTCCGCGACCACGACGAAGAGATCCGTGAGTACATTGAAACCTACGCCCAGGACTGGACTATGGACCGCATGCCCAGCGTAGACCGTGTGGCTCTGCGCCTGGGTGCCTGGGAACTCCTCTTTAACGATGAGGTCCCTGATGCTGTGGCTATCTCAGAGGCAACCGGCCTGGTTCGCCTGCTATCGACCGATGATTCACCCAAATTCGTGAATGGTCTGCTCGATCGCCTGCGTCAGGTAAAGCCCACCTTGCTGGCCTAGACTCATAGGTATCATCTACATGAGAAAAACCCACCTAGTCGGTGGGTTTTTCTGGTTTAATCGCTAGCTATTGAAACGTGTCTCACGTTTAGCCCTGATGAGGGTGAACATGGTAGATTGAGGGGTGACAGCAACCTTTAAATTCGTCCTGTGAGGCGGGGAAGGAGGCCGGCATATGACCGATACCAAGGGTGTATCCACCGACCAAGCAGTAGGCTCTCACCGGGTTATCTTGGAGTCAGCCGACATTGAGCGAGCACTTACACGCATCGCACACGAAATTCTTGAAGCCAATAAGGGCAGCGATAACCTGGTTCTTCTAGGTATTCCGCGCCGGGGCTTCCCCTTAGCGCAGCGTCTGGCAGAAAAAATTGCCCAGACTGATTCTGGGTTTAACCCTGCTTTTTCTTTGGGGCAACTCGATATCACCATGTACCGTGATGACCTGCTCTCCAAACCGGGGCGGACGCCTGAGCCCACCCGCCTGCCCGCAGCAGGAATTGAGGGGCGCACCGTTGTGCTAGTAGATGACGTCCTTTTCTCCGGTCGTACTATCCGCGCTGCTCTTGATGCTCTTAAAGACTATGGCCGGCCCGAAACCGTCCGCTTAGCTGTGCTGGTTGACCGGGGCCACCGCCAGCTGCCTATCCGTGCTGATCATGTGGGGAAGAATCTTCCCACCAGCACTCACGAATCTGTGAAGGTTCTGCTTTCGCCTATCGACGGTGGGGATGACAAAGTTATCATCTCTCAGCCTGCCCGCTCCATGACCTCAGCTCAGGAAGGAGGGGAGTAGCCGTGCGTCATCTGCTTGATACCAAGGATCTCTCCCTGGATGAAGCCCTCAATATCCTTGATACCGCGGATTACATGGGCGAAATCGGCAAGCGCGAAGTGAAGAAGCTACCTGTCTTGCAGGGCCGCACCGTGGTCAACCTCTTCTTTGAAGATTCAACCCGCACCCGCCTATCTTTTGAGGCCGCCGAGAAGCGTCTTTCTGCTGACATCATTAACTTCTCTGCCAAGGGTTCCTCGGTCTCTAAGGGCGAGTCGCTCAAAGATACCGCCCAGACCCTAGCGGCCATCAACGCTGATGCGGTGGTTATCCGCCATAGTGCATCAGGGGCACCGCAACGGCTGGCTGAGGCTGGCTGGATTGATGTTCCGGTGCTCAACGCGGGGGACGGCACCCATGCCCACCCCACCCAGGCTCTGCTGGACGCTATGACTCTGCGCCAGTTCAAGGCACAGGTTGAGGGGGTAGCAACCCGTGGCCTGACCCTTGAGGGACTGCGCGTAGCCATTGTGGGCGATATTCTGCACTCTCGTGTGGCCCGCTCCAATCTCTGGTTGCTTCATACCCTGGGTGCAACCGTTAAGTTCGTTGCCCCGCCCACCCTGCTCCCGGTTGATATTGACAGCTGGCCTGCAGAGATTTACTACAACCTCGATGACGCTATCGAATCTGGGGTCGATGCGGTCATGATGCTCCGCATTCAAAAAGAGCGTATGAATGCTGCCTTCTTCCCTTCCTCAGAGGAATACTCGCGGCTGTGGGGCCTAACCCCTGAACGCTTTGCCCGTCTCGATGCTGCCTCCCATGAGACTGCCATCCTTCACCCCGGCCCGATGAACCGTGGTCTTGAGATCTGTGCTGAAGCAGCCGATTCGCCTCGCTCCTGGGTGCTACGCCAGGTAACCAACGGGGTGTCTGTGCGCATGGCGGCACTTTACTTACTCATGACCGGTGGCTCTGCCCAAGACTTCTACGCTCATTCCTAAGCCTGCACGAAAGAGAAACAATGACTGAATCTGTTTACCTCATTAAAGGCGCCTCACTCTTAGGTGAGAAAACCGCCGATATCCTCGTCAAAGACGGCCTCATCGCCGAGGTCGGCCAGAACCTTGAGGACGCTACCGCCCAGGTCATCGAGGCAGAAGGGCTCATTGCCCTGCCTGGCTTCGTTGACCTTCACACTCACCTGCGCGAACCTGGCCAGGAAGACGCCGAAACCGTTGAAACCGGTACTCGCGCAGCAGCCCTGGGCGGCTACACCGCCGTCTTCGCTATGGCTAACTCAAACCCTGTGGCTGATACCGCTGGTGTTGTGGAGCAGGTCTACGAGCTGGGTAAGAACTCCGGCTGGGCCAAGGTACAGCCTATTGGTGCTGTGACCGTTGGGCTAGCAGGGGAGCGTCTCTCCGATATTGGTGCTATGGCTGAATCCCGTGCCCAGGTACGCGTCTTCTCAGATGATGGTGTCTGCGTGTGGGATCCTGCCCTGATGCGTCGCGCCCTGGAATACGTCAAAACCTTTGACGGCGTGATTGCCCAGCACGCCCAGGAGCCCCGCCTGACTGAAGGCGCCCAGATGAACGAAGGGCAGGTATCCGCTGAGCTCGGTATGGCTGGTTGGCCTGCTGTGGCTGAAGAGTCCATCATTGCCCGCGATGTGCTGCTGGCTGAACACGTTGGTTCCCGCCTGCACATCTGCCATCTCTCCACCAAGGGCTCGGTTGAGATTGTGCGCTGGGCTAAGGAACGCGGCATTAAGGTGACCGCTGAGGTGACCCCCCACCACCTGCTGCTCACTGATGAACTGGTGCGCACCTACGACCCGGTGTATAAGGTGAACCCGCCCCTGCGTACCGAAGAAGACGTTATGGCCCTACGCCAGGCTGTAGCCGACGGCATCATCGACGTGATCGGCACCGACCATGCGCCCCACCCGGCTGAGTCCAAGGACTGCGAATGGGCCTGCGCTGCTAATGGTATGACCGGCCTGGAACAGGCTCTTTCCATTATCCAGAAGACCCTAGTTGACACCGGCTACATCACCTGGCCTGACGTTGCCCGCATCATGAGCACCAAGCCTGCCGAAATCGGCCTTGCAGCTGACCAAGGGCGTCCGCTCGAAGCGGGGGAACCTGCCCACCTGGTACTGGTGGACCCTGCCGCTACCCGCGTGATTGAACCTGCCGACCAGGCCACCAAGGGCAAGAACAATCCCTTCCGGGGCTTGGAAGTGCCCGGCGCGATTATTGCCACCTTCTACGGCGGCCACCCCACCGTACTCGATGGCAAGCTCAACACCCCCGTCCGCTAAATAACTGCTAGGAGTGCCTGTGTCTGACAAGCTCATTCCCACCCTCGTTCTGGCCCTTATCGCTGCCCTCATTTTCTGGGCCATGTGGTACGGCTGGAAGAGCCGGAAGCAGCGTCAAGCACACACAGGCACCCTGATTGATGTGCCTCAACGGTATGAGGAAACCGAATCCCTGCTAGCGGTACCCGGCACCTACGTGGCCACCACCGTCATGGGGGACTGGCTTGACCGTATCGCCACCAACACCCTGGGCGTGAAATCAACCGGTATTTTCTTCGTCTACGAAGATGCAGTGATTATCATGCGCAATGGCTCCCAAGATATCTGGATCCCTGCCGGGGATATTATCGGGGTACGCACGGAAGCTGGAATGAACGGTAAATTTGTAGAGAAGGACGGCCTGGTCGTGCTCTCCTGGTCACTGAATGGTAACCCCGTTGATACAGGTTTCCGCACCCGGTATGCAGCCGATAAAACATCAATTCTTGATGCTGTGGCAGCTATTGCACCTCAGGCTACCGCTGATGACGGCACCCTAACCCGCCCCTAAGTTTCCACCTGTCAGAGGCAGGTGACTACACCAATCAACAGGAAGTGTGTGAATGTCCCACCAAGCACCCACCCCAAGTGCAGCAGTACTCGTCCTTGAAGACGGTACTTTCTACCGTGGCGAAAGCTACGGCGCTACCGGCAAGACCCTCGGCGAGGCGGTCTTCTCAACCGGTATGACCGGCTACCAGGAAACCCTGACTGACCCCTCCTACGCAGGGCAGATTGTGGTTCAGACCGCACCCCACATCGGTAACACCGGTGTCAATGATGAAGATGCCGAATCCCGCAAAATTTGGGTTGCAGGTTACGCCGTGCGTGACGCAGCCCGCCGCCCCTCAAACTGGCGTTCAGAGCGTTCCCTAGACGAAGAGCTCGTAGCCCAGGGCATCGTGGGTATCCAGGGTATTGACACCCGCGCCCTCACCCGCCACCTGCGCAGCGCCGGTTCCATGCGCGCCGGTATCTTCACCGGTGCGGACGCCGAACGCCCCCTCACCGAGCTGGTTGCCGAAGTACAGGCCGCCACCGAAATGAAGGGCCAGAAGCTAGCTGACACTGTCTCCATCGATGAGGCCTACATCGTAGAGCCTGCCGACCAGGGTTGGGACGGAGACGTCAAAGCTACTCTGGTAGCAATCGACCTGGGCATCAAGGCCATGACCCCCAAGCGTTTTGCCGAGCGTGGTGTGCGCGTGCACGTGCTGCCTGCAACCGCAACCCTTAAAGATATCACCGCCAAGAACCCCGACGGCGTCTTCTTCTCTAACGGCCCTGGTGATCCCGCCACTGCTGATGAGCAGGTAGAACTACTCCAGAGCATCCTGCGCCAAGGCACCCCCTTCTTCGGGATTTGCTTTGGTAACCAGATGCTAGGCCGCGCCCTGGGCTTTGGCACCTACAAGCTGCCCTTCGGCCACCGAGGCATCAACCAGCCGGTCATGGACCGCACTACTGGCAAGGTAGAAATCACCGCCCAGAACCACGGTTTTGCCGTTGATGCACCCCTGGAGGGGGCCGTCACCGCACCCAATGCTGAATTTGGTCGCGTTGAGGTTTCCCACGTGGGCCTGAACGACCAGGTTGTTGAAGGCCTGCGTTGCCTAGACATTCCTGCTTTCTCAGTGCAGTACCACCCCGAAGCAGCAGCAGGGCCGCACGATGCAGCCTACCTCTTTGACCGCTTTATCGACCTCATGCTTGAGAAGAAGAACTAAGGACACCGAACCATGCCGAAGCGTAACGATCTCAACTCAATTCTCGTCATCGGTTCTGGCCCGATTGTTATCGGTCAGGCCGCCGAATTCGACTACTCGGGCACCCAGGCCCTGCGCGTACTCAAAGAAGAAGGGGTACGCGTCATTCTGGTCAACTCCAACCCGGCCACCATCATGACCGACCCCGAGTTCGCCGACGCCACCTACATCGAACCGATCACCCCTGAGGTCATCGAAAAGATTATTGCCAAGGAAAAGCCTGACGCTATCCTGCCTACCCTTGGTGGCCAGACCGCACTGAACGCGGCAATCTCCTTGGATGAGCAGGGCATTCTCGCAAAGTACGGTGTCGAGCTTATTGGCGCCAACATTGAAGCTATCAACCTGGGTGAGGACCGTGAGGCCTTCAAGGGCGTAGTAGAACGTGCAGGCGGCGAGTCAGCCCGCTCTGTCATTGTTCACACCATGGACGAAGCCCTCAAAGCTGCCGAAGAACTGGGCTACCCCATGGTCGTCCGCCCCTCCTTCACCATGGGTGGCCTGGGCTCAGGTATGGCCTACAACGAGGAAGACCTGCACCGTATCGCCGGTGCTGGCATCCAGTACAGCCCCACCAGCGAAGTTCTGCTCGAAGAGTCCATCTTGGGCTGGAAAGAGTACGAACTGGAAATGATGCGAGATAAGAATGACAACGTAGTTGTTATCTGCTCCATCGAAAACTTTGACCCGGTGGGCGTACACACCGGTGACTCCATCACCGTAGCCCCCGCGCTGACTCTGACCGACCGTGAGTATCAGAAGCTCCGCGATATCGCTATCAATGTGATTCGTGAGGTTGGTGTTGATACTGGTGGCTGTAACATCCAGTTCGCTATCGACCCTGCAACCGGGCGCATCATCGTCATCGAGATGAACCCCCGTGTCTCCCGCTCCTCAGCACTGGCATCAAAGGCAACCGGCTTCCCGATTGCTAAGATCGCTACCAAGCTTTCCTTGGGCTACACTCTGGATGAAATTCCCAACGATATCACCCAGAAGACCCCGGCCTCCTTCGAACCCACCCTCGACTACGTTGTGGTCAAGGTTCCCCGTTTTGCTTTCGAGAAGTTCCCGGCCGCAGACCCCACCCTGACGACCACCATGAAGTCAGTGGGCGAGGCTATGGCCCTGGGCCGTAACTTCACCGAGGCCCTGCAGAAGGCTATGCGCTCCATGGAGCAGAAGGGCTCAACTTTCCGCTTTGATAACCCCGAGCTGGGTTCAGATGAGCTGGCTACTCTGATTGAGCAGACCAAGGTTGCCACTACTGACCGTATCTTCCAGGTTCAGCGTGCCCTGCTAGCTGGTGCTACCGTTGAGCAGATGTACGAGGCAACCGCTATCGACCCCTGGTTCCTGGACCAGCTGGTGCTCTTGAACGAGGTTGCCGCAGAAATCGCCTCTGCCAAGTCCCTCGATGAGCGCACTATGCGCCTGGCCAAGCGTCACGGTTTCTCTGACGCTCAGATTGGTGAGATTCTGGGTATGAGCGAGGCCGTGGTTCGCGGCATCCGCCACGCCCTGAACATCCGCCCTGTCTTCAAGACTGTTGATACCTGTGCTGCCGAGTTTGAGGCTTTCACCCCTTACCACTACTCCTCCTACGATCAGGAGGACGAGGTTGCTCACCACGAGAAGCCTTCCATCATGATTCTGGGCTCTGGGCCCAACCGTATCGGTCAGGGTATTGAGTTCGATTACTCCTGTGTGCACGCTTCTATGGTGTTGCGTGAGGCTGGCTATGAGACTGTTATGGTCAACTGCAACCCTGAGACCGTATCAACTGACTACGATATTTCTACCCGTCTCTACTTTGAGCCCCTGACTCTAGAGGACGTCCTTGAAATCGTTGAGGCTGAGCGTCGTACCGGTGGTCTGCTGGGCGTCTTCGTTCAGTTAGGCGGCCAGACCCCCCTTAAGCTGGCTCAGGAGCTCAAGGCTGCTGGCATCCCCATTCTGGGTACCTCACCTGAGGCCATTGACCTGGCTGAAGACCGCGGCGAGTTCTCTCGTGTGCTGGAAGAAGCAGGTCTGATTTCCCCCAAGAACGGCACCGCCTACACTTTCGAGAACGCCAAGAAGATTGCGGATGAGATTGGCTACCCCGTACTGGTGCGCCCCTCCTACGTTCTGGGCGGACGCGGCATGGAGATTGTCTACTCTGAGGCTCAGCTAGCGCGCTACTTGGAGAACGCTACTGAGGTTTCTTCCTCTCAGCCTGCTTTGATTGATAAGTTCCTTGAGGACGCCGTTGAAATTGACGTTGATGCCCTCTACGATGGCCAAGAGCTCTACTTGGGTGGCGTCATGGAGCACATCGAAGAGGCAGGTATTCACTCAGGTGACTCTGCTTGCACCCTGCCCCCCATTACCCTGGGTCCGGACGTCATCGAGCAGGTCAAGGAGGCAACCTACAAGATTGCCGCTGGTGTGGGCGTGCGCGGTCTGATTAACATTCAGTTCGCTGTCGCTTCTGAGATTCTCTACGTGATTGAAGCTAACCCGCGTGCTTCTCGTACCGTGCCTTTCGTCTCCAAGGCAACCGGTGTGCAGATGGCGAAGGCTGCTGCTCTGATTGGTACGGGTAAGACCATTGCTGATCTCAAGGCTGAGGGCTACCTGCCTGCCACCATGGATGGTGCTTCACTTCCTGTTGAAACCGCTATTGCGGTCAAGGAAGCTGTACTGCCCTTTAGTCGCTTCCGCACCCCCGAGGGTGTTGTGGTTGATTCCCTGCTTGGCCCTGAGATGCGTTCGACCGGTGAGGTCATGGGCTTGGACCGTCATTTCGACACTGCTTTTGCTAAGGCTGAGGCTTCTGCTGGTTCCAAGCTACCTACCGAGGGTAAGGTCTTTGTGTCCGTTGCTAACCGCGATAAGCGTAACTCCATCATCTATGTGAAGATGTTGCAGCAGCTGGGCTTTGAGATTGTCTCTACCGGCGGCACTGCCGATGTTCTGCGTCGCAATGGTGTTGAGTCGCTGGTTGTTCCTAAGATTGCTGAAACTCAGGAAGGAGAGCGTTCCATCGTTGATATGGTGCGCGATGGCGATATCGACCTGATTTTCAACACCCCCTCTGGCGGTCAGGCTCGCGGCGATGGTTACGAGATTCGCGCTGCGGCAACCTCCGTTGGTTGCCCGGTGATGACCACTGTCTCTGAGTTTGGTGCAGCAGTTCAGGGTATTAACGCTCTGCGTGAGTACAGCTGGGATGTTATGAGCTTGCAGGAACACGGCGCTTCTATTGAGGCTGCTCTGGAAGGCCGTGAATCCTAATGTCAGGCGGTTTTGGTGATCGCCTGGCTCAGGCCATGGGGGAGAAGGGCCCCCTCTGCGTGGGCATTGACCCCCACCCTGCTTTGCTGGAGGCTTGGGGTCTGCCCGACGCTGCGGCATCCCTAGGCGCCTTCGCTTCTACTGTGCTTGAGGCTTGCGGCCCGGTGGTTGCTGCCCTCAAGCCCCAAGTGGCGCTTTTTGAGCGTCATGGCTCGGCTGGTTTAGCTGCCCTGGAGCAGTTGCAGCGTGATGCTGCGGAGGCCGGTGTGCTGGTAGTTGCCGATGCTAAGCGCGGTGATATTGGCTCCACGATGGCTGCTTATGCGGACGCTTGGCTGGGGGAGAACTCGCCCTTGGCCACTGACTCGGTGACTTTGAGCCCTTACTTGGGGTTTGAGTCCTTGCGTCCGGCTCTTGAGGTGGCGGACCGCAATCAGCGGGGTACTTTCGTGCTGGCACTTACCTCGAACCCTGAGGGGCGGACTGTGCAGCATGTTGGTGGCACTTCATCTGTGGCTGCAACCATTATTGCAGCAGCTCACGCTGAGAACAGCCAGCGTCAGTGGGAGGCTATGGGCCCCTGCGGCCTGGTCGTGGGTGCTACCGTAGCTGATGCCTTACAGAAGCTCGAGATTGACCTCTCCGCTTTCAATGGCCCTATTCTGGCTCCAGGTTTTGGTGCTCAAGGGGCTACTGCTGGTGATCTCTATACTGTCTTTGCTGGTATTGAGAAACAGGTGCTGGTGAACTCAAGCCGTGGCGTCTTGTCTGCTGGGCCGTCAGCTCAGGGGCTGCGTCAGGCTGCTGAAGCTGCTCGTGATGAGCTTTTGAAGGCTCGATAGAGTCTTTATCGGAAGAATGGTGGGAATTTATTTCAAATTCCCACCATTTTTCTTTAAATAAGGTTACTCACGGGTAACTATCTTCCCTAACCATCTCTGACATGGTATTTTGTAATTGTTGGGTCGCAAATAAATAAGCAATACCCCCAAGACTGAGCAAAGCTGCTCGGTTGCTTATTTATTCCAACAAACCCCGCTCTTTGCCTCATTGGCATCTCGCACAGAAGGACAACATACTATGCCTCTTCAGCCCCTCACCGAAGAACAGCGCATCGCCGCCCGCGAAAAGGCCAAAAAGGCCCGCATTACCCGCGCTGAAATTAAGGACGCAGTTAAGAACAAGCAGATTACTATCGCAGAAGTTCTCAAGCGTGCCGAAACTGATGAGGCAGTCGCTAGACTAAAGGTAACTGACCTGCTCACTTCCCTGCCGGGCGTGGGAGAGGTTCGTACTGAGAACATTTTGAACGATTTGAATATTGCTGCGTCCCGCCGTCTGCGTGGTCTTGGTATCCACCAGCGTAAGGCACTCATCAATCTTCTTGACCGATAGGTAGACTATGGCTGAACAGACCTCTGCACCTAAATTGACCGTGCTCGCTGGCCCCACTGCTGTGGGTAAGGGAACCGTTTCTGCTTATATTCGGGAGCACTACCCCCAGGTGTGGTTCTCTGTATCAGCTACGACCCGTGACCCTCGCCCCGGTGAAGAAGACGGTGTGCATTACCACTTTGTCTCTGAAGAACTTTTTGAGTCAATGGTAGAGAACCGCCAGCTGCTGGAATGGGCTACCGTACATAACTCCTATAAGTACGGCACCATGCGGTCCATAGTTGAAGAGCAGCTTAAAGCTGGCAAACATGTTTTGCTTGAAATCGACTTGCAGGGGGCCCGCCAGGTACGTAACGCCATGCCCGAGGCTCAACTGATTTTCTTAGCTCCTCCTAGCTGGGATGAACTGGTTTCCCGGCTGATTGGCCGCGGTACCGAGTCCCCCCAGGAGCAAGAGGCCCGCCTCGAGACAGCCAAAATTGAGCTAGCTGCTGAGCCTGAGTTCGATCACACTGTCATTAATGAGACTGTGGCAGAAGCGGCAGAAGAAATTGTGCGGCTCATGGGCGCCCAGGGCAAGTAGAAAACCTATCTACTAGGGCGGCGGTGTAGGGGAATATCACCCCTGCACCGCCGCCCTTTTGCGTGACAAAAAAACGGTTGACCGATAGTATAGGTAGAGTTTTATGCCACCGGTATAACCGGTGGTGAGCAAGCACAGTCAAGATGGAGTCTTACGTGGCAAACGCACACAACGATGAAGGTATCATCAATCCCAGCGCAGACGCTCTGATCCAAAAAGCTGAGTCGAAGTACGGTCTGGTGATTTTTGGTGCTCGCCGTGCTCGCCAGATTAACGCCTACTACTCACAGCTTCACGAGAACCTGTACGATTACGTAGGCCCTCTGGTAGATTCTGAGCCCAACGAGAAGTCGCTCTCTGTGGCTATGCGCGAAATTAACGAAGGCCTGATTGAGGCCCGCCATATTGCTGATGGCCAGTTCGATGAAAATGGCACCCTGCTTCATGAAGAAGAGCCCAGCGCTTTCCTTGCTGGTGGCGATTTCTACATGGAAGAGCCTTTCGTTGAATACGTCGACGCTGAAGACGCAGATCAGGCCTAATCTGCAGTAGCTCATGCGAGTTGTTATAGGCATTGGAGGGGGCATTGCGGCCTATAAGGCGGCAATGCTCCTTCGTCTTTTTGGTAAAGCTGGGCACGAGGTTATTGCCGTGCCGACCGAGGCTGCCCTCAAATTTGTGGGCCAGCCAACTCTAGAAGCTCTGAGTGGAAACCCAGTATCGGTGGACGTTTTTGAGAGGGTTCCCGAGGTCAACCACGTGCGGCAGGCTGAAGAGGCTGACGCTGTGATTATTGCCCCGGCAACGGCAGATCTTATGGCCCGGTTAGCGGCTGGTCGGGCTAACGACCTACTCACCGCCACCGTACTGACCACCTACGCCCCGGTTATTCTGGCCCCTGCCATGCACACACAGATGTGGGAGCACCCGGCCACTCAGGCTAACGTGGCTACTTTGAAGTCCTATGGCTATCAGGTGATTGAACCTGCCGTGGGGCGTCTGACCGGCCCCGATTCTGGTGTGGGGCGTCTACCTGAGCCTGAAGATATCTACGCCCAGGCCCTTGCGCTTTTAGGCTGGAAGCAGAAGGAGGCAGGGGAGAACCCCCCGGTAGAAACCGATGATCTGCCTCTGGCGGGGCAGCGGCTACTTATTACAGCCGGTGGCACCCGTGAAGCCCTTGACCCGGTACGCTTCTTGGGCAACCGTTCCTCCGGCAAGCAGGGTATAGCCTTAGCGACTGCCGCCAGCGAACTGGGCGCCCAAGTTCACCTCATTGCCGCCCATGTAGAAGTGGATATCCCTGAGAACCTTGATCAGGTCACACGGGTTTCAAGTGCCCTGCAACTGCGCGAAGCTGTTGTTGAGCACCTAGCGACCACCGACGTCCTCGTGATGACCGCAGCGGTAGCTGACTTTAGGCCTGCACAGTACATTGACTCTAAGATTAAAAAGACGGACGACCCCGGCCAGGACCCGGTGATACGTCTGGTCCGTAACCCCGATGTGTTAAAAGAAGCGGTGCTTTATCGCCAGGAGAACCCACAGCACTCACCCCACACGATTGTCGGGTTTGCCGCTGAGACTGGCGATGCTACCACCAGCCCGCTGGATTACGGCCGGGCCAAGCTGGTACGTAAGGGCTGTGACTACCTGGCTGTAAATACTGTGAGCACTACCCAGGGCTTTGGGGCAGATAACAACGCTATTACGTTACTGTCAGCCAAGAGCGACCAAGAGGTAACCCTAGAAGGTAGCAAACTCCATGTCTCCCGCGCAATGCTTCGTCATATAGCGCAAGAACTCAACAAACATTCACAAAAGTAGCCCCGCCGGGCCGAGAGAAGTACAGTAAAACCGTGACTGAAAATAACCACCTCCGTTTATTCACCAGTGAGTCCGTCACCGAAGGTCACCCTGACAAAATCTGTGACCAGATTTCTGACTCAATTCTGGATGCCCTCTTGACCGTTGACCCGCTCTCTAACGTAGCGGTTGAAACCATGGTCACCACCGGCCAGGTTCATGTGGCCGGTGAAGTGACCACCAACGGTTATGTCGATATTCCCCACATCGTGCGCAAAACCATCCTCGATATTGGCTACAACTCCTCAACACACGGTTTTGACGGCGAATTCTGCGGGGTCTCTGTATCGATTGGTGAGCAGTCACCGGATATCAACTCGGGTGTCTACAACTCCCTTGAAGCCCGCCAGGGCACTGCCGCCGATGATCTGGACCTTCAAGGTGCAGGCGATCAGGGCATCATGTTCGGTTACGCCACCAACGAGACCGAAGTGCTCATGCCCGCCCCCATTTACGTTGCCCACCGCCTGGCTGAGCAGCTGACCAAGGTACGCAAGGACGGCACCCTGCCCAACCTGCGCCCCGATGGTAAGACTCAGGTAACCCTGGGTTACGACGAGAACTTCAAGCCCGTGATGATTGACACCGTTGTGGTCTCAACCCAGCACACCGCAGACTACGACCTTGACCAGTTGGCTGCTGATATTCAGCAGCACGTTATTGAGCCTGTCCTTGCCAGCTTTGATTTTGACTCATCTGAGGCCACCTTCATCATTAACCCTGCTGGACGCTTCGTGCAGGGCGGCCCCGTGGGTGATGCCGGTCTGACTGGCCGCAAGATTATTGTGGATACTTACGGCGGCATGGCCCGCCACGGCGGCGGTGCCTTCTCAGGTAAGGACCCTTCCAAGGTAGACCGTTCTGCCGCCTACGCTATGCGCTGGGTTGCTAAGAACATCGTTGCTGCCGGCCTGGCCGACCGCGCCGAGGTTCAGGTCGCCTACGCCATTGGTCAGGCTGCCCCTGTGGGTATCTACGTTGAAACCTTTGGCACCGAAAAGGTTGAAATCTTCAAGATTGAGCAGGCTATCCGCCAGGTCTTTGACCTGCGCCCCCTAGCTATCATCCGTGATCTAGAACTGCGCCGTCCTATCTACGCTAAGACCGCAGCTAACGGCCACTTCGGCCGTGAGGACCGCGAATTCACCTGGGAACGCACCAACCGTGTCAACGAGCTCAAGGCGGCTGTAGGCCTCTAAGCTAAAATGTCTGTATGACAACGGCACCCAACCCCGAATCCCTGCAACCAGATTTGTTGCAGGGATTCGACATACCCGATGCCAACCTCGTCGGCTCCACAGCCGCTGAGGACGCCGCCGTGCAGCTACCGGTTGCCCGGGTACACATCGACACCCATGTGCCCCACCTTGACCGGCTCTTTGACTACCAGGTTCCGGCAGCCATCGACCAAGAAGCCCAGCCCGGGGTGCGAGTACGGGTCAAGTTCGGTGGGCGAGAAGTTACCGGCTGGTTACGGGAACGCGTAGAACGGTCGGACGCTCCTACCCGCCTGGTGCCTCTACACAAGGTGATATCGCCCCTGCCTGTGGTCGCCCCAGAAGTCTTTGAGCTAGCTGATGCCCTAGCTGAGCGCTATGCGGGGTTGGTTCCTGATGTGTTGCGGCTTGCTGTGCCCCCGCGGGTTGCTAGCGTAGAGAAAACCTTTTTAGAAGAAGCAGGGGGAGAGGCGGCACCTCAACCGGTTGAGCCAGACTGCCCAGATCTCACCGGTTTTACTGACTACTCCCAAGGTGTTGAATTCTGTGAGGACCTACTGGCAGGGCATCAGGCTCGGGCTGTGATGGCTGTGCTCCCCTCGTACCCGGAGCGAAGCTGGGAGCAACTACTGGCGTCCGCCCTGGTGGCAACTGCCTCTACCGGCAGGGGAGCGCTGGCTATTGTGCCTGACCATAAGAGCCTTGACCGGCTCACCACCGCACTTGAAGAGCTAGTGGATTCGGATTCTTTTGTGCGGCTTACTGCTAACGACAAGCCCACCCCCCGCTACCGTAGCTACCTCAAAGCCCATACCGGTCAGGTGCCTATTGTCATTGGTACCCGCTCAGCCGCCTACGCGCCTGTGGCGAACCTGGGGCTGGTTGCCTGCTGGGATGACGGGGATTCTTCCCTGATAGAGCAGCGGGCCCCTTACTGCCATGCGCGGGACGTCCTCTTGCTGCGCGCCACCCTTGAAAAAACTGCTGGCCTCTTTATGGGCTACGCTGTCTCCAGCGAAGCTGCGCGTTTGGTGCGCACCGGGTGGGCCAGCTACCTGGGGGCAGATCGGGCGGTAGTGCGCTCTTTTACCCCGCGTGTGATGCCAACCGGTGATGATTACCAGTTAGCCCGTGACCCTCTAGCCGCTATTGCCCGCATACCCCACCAGGCTTTTGCGGTGGCTAAGGATGCGCTGACTACTGGGCCGGTGCTCATTCAGGTGGCCCGGGCGGGCTATATTCCGGCTTTGGCCTGCCAGCGGTGCCGTATGCCTGCCCGCTGCGACAACTGTAGAGGCCCCCTTACTCAACCGAGAGGGGGCAGTGCACCCCAGTGTGGTTGGTGTGGACATCTGGCCCACCATTGGCATTGCCTTGATTGTGGTTTTAATCGGTGGCGTACTGGTATCGCAGGGGCCTTGCGCACAGCCGAAGAGCTTGGCCGGGCCTTCCCGGGTGTACCTGTGATTACTTCTAGTGGTGAAAACGTTAAAGCCAGTGTTGGGGCAGAACCGGCTCTGGTGATTGCTACCCCCGGTGGTGAGCCTGTGGCTGAGGGCGGTTATGCGGCGGCTCTTTTGCTGGATGCTGACCGGATGCTCCAGTTTGATTCCCTGCGTGCCCCTGAGACGGCCCTGCGGCGCTGGCTAAATGCTGCGGCACTGGTCCGCTCTTTTGCTGTAGGCGGGCGCGTGGTGACTACCGCCAGCCCTTCGGCAGCCTTGGAAGCCTTGGTGCGCTGGGATCCTATGGGCTTTGCCCTGTGGGAGATGGATGAACGCGCTGAAATTGGTCTACCGCCGGCCGTCCGTACCGCCGCTATTACTGGTAGTGAGCGGGCTGTTCAGGTCTTTCTTGAGGCAATTACCCTGCCTGAGGAGGTTCGGGTGAATGGCCCCATGCCCCTTGCTGACTCTACCGGCTACTATGAGGGGGAGGTCGATAGCGACCTCTACCGCGCCATTATCTTCTTCCCCTACGCGGTGGGGGCCAAGCTTACCCACCACCTGCGTTCCACTAAGGCGTCTCTGGCTGCCCTCAAAAAGAGTGAGCCGGTGCAGATACGCTGTGACGGGCTCGATATTCTCTAAGCCCCCGGCGGAAGAGCCAGCGGCTCAGCCCTTAGGGCTGGTGGAGGGAAGAAGCCAGCTCAAGTAAAGTCAGAGCGCTCTGCTCCCAGGTATAGCGGGAAGCGTCCTCTAGCCCGCTGATAATGTTAGCCTCTTGGAGCTTACGGCCCTCCAGGGCACGTACGGCCTGAGCAAAAGCAAAGGGGGAGTCAGCTGGGGCGAAAGAAGCCCCGGGGGCAATCTCACGGAAAATAGGGATATCTGAGAGCACCACCGGGCAACCAGCTGATTGGGCTTCAACGACGGGCAGGCCATAGCCTTCATCGCGGGAAGCGGTGAGCAAAGCGGAGGCCGTGCCTAGGAGCTGGCGGTAGTCCTCATCGCTGGTTCCCCCGTGGAACACCACGTTATCGCCTGTGAGGGGTTTAAGCTCAGCCAGACGGGCCGGGGCTATCTTGGAAAGAAGATGCAACCGGTAATCGGGGAGGAACTTCATGGCCTGCAAGAGGGTTTCCACATTCTTATAGGGCATGAAAGAGCCCATGTAGAGCACATCTTTACTACGATGCGGGGCTAGAGCCAAGGCCTGCTGGCGGCTCACAAACCCGTCAGCCTGCGGGGCGTTAGGTACTACCGTAATGGGCTTGGTGGTCAGCTTGTGTTCGTGCATGAGAGCTGCCGTGGTGCGCGAAACCGTGGCCACGGCGTCCGCCTTATTCAGCAAAAAGCGTTGGGGAGCATAGGTGGTGTGGAAGGCCCGCCAGCCCAACCGCACCGGTAACGGCAGAAAACCTGGTGGGGTGGGGTGGGAGTAATAAATTAAATCGTGCAGGGTCACCATGAGTTTAAATTTTCTGCCCAGCCCGCCCAGGCCGATCGTTTGCATGGGGGAGAAGACCACATCGGGGTGGTAGCGGTTTAGCTGTAAGGCCGCGGTGGGTTCCAGGGCGGACGTCGGCGCACAGATTGTGAGGTAGGGCAGGTTAGGGAGCATGGCAAGCTGGCGCTCATCGCTAATGACCATTGTCAGTTCCAGGCCAGGGGGAAGACGCTTATCATTGGCATCTGACAGGTCTTTGAGGGCAAAGAGTAAGGAGGCAGTGTAGCGGCTGATACCGTCGTGGAAGCCGATGCGGGTATAGCGGGCGTCAATAAATAGTTTCATGCTAGTGACTCTGCTCTAGGTTCTGTTGGTGAAAATCGGCAATGAGGGTAGCAGCGCGACGGGGAGTCTCGTAATGAATCAGGTGGCCGACCTGGGGGATGATATCTAGGCGTCCGTGCTGTAGGTGCTGGGCCATCTTATGCTGAAGTTCCAGGGTTCCTAAGTCGTCCTTCTCAGCCACAATCAGTTGAACCGGCATGGGCAAAGCTGGGGTGAAATCAGCTGCCGTGGAGCTAATAGAGGCCCGATAGGCTTGGAGCACTGCCTCACGCGAGGCAAAGGCACCAAAATAGGCATCGTGCTGGCCGTTGATGAAACGGCGCAGAGCTGGGTCCTGATTTTTCATCATGAACTCGCTGCTGAGTCTAGTTACCAGGCGCGAGCGCAAGAGGGCAAAACCTAGGGGAGCGGGCAGGGCAGCCCCCGCCCCGTAGTAGAGTTCTGCAAGCCTGCTCATGATCTTTTGGTCCCCCTCTAAGGCAGGCTGGCAGATGGGGTTAATGAGGGTCAATTGCTCCACGAGGGTTGGGCGCACCAGGGCAGTGTAGGAGCTTAGGATTGAGCCGAAGGAGTGGCCTACCAGGTGTACGGGGCTACCTACAGTGGTGTTTATGAAGTCTACGAGCCAGGCTGCGTAGGTGCTTACCGTATGTTCGGCATGGTCGATGGGGGCGGTCTTGCCGAACCCTGGTAGGTCGGGAATGTAGAGGCAAAAATTTCTCAGATGGACGGCAATGATTTCTAGGCCGTGGTGATCTCCCCTGAAACCGTGCACGAGGACGAGGGGGGCGGCGTCCTTTTTCCCGTAAACCCACCAGCGGCTATAGGTGCCACCGACCCAGCCTTCGTGGCGGGTCCCGGCAGGAACCTGTTGGGGCACCGGTTCAAAGACCTCTGCTGGATGTGGGTGTGCAGGCATGGTGACTCTTTCTCTTGACCCCCACCACTGTACCGCTTTGCGGGGTACTTCTCAGCGTGTAAACACCGGCAGGGCAAAGCAGGCTCAAGCGCGGTACACTAGGAAACAAACTATTGACATCTTAGACTTGTGCGCGCCCAAAAAGTGCAAACACCACTCGACAGACAGGAAACACGGTGACTGCTGAGGTAGAACCTGCCGAACAGAAAGAAACCACCTGGGACTTCCGCTCTATGGAAGCCAAGTGGCAGCCCTACTGGGAAGAAACCAAGGTTTTTGAACCCACCAACGATGAGGGGAAAGAAACCCGCTACGTGGCGGATATGTTCGCCTACCCCTCAGGTGACCTGCACATGGGCCACGCTGAGGCTTTTGCCATTGGTGATGTCACCGCCCGCTTCTGGAAGCAGAAGGGCTATGATGTGCTGCACCCCATCGGTTGGGACTCTTTCGGCTTGCCGGCAGAAAATGCGGCCATTAAGAACAACACTCACCCCAAAGAGTGGACCTACAAGAACATTGAAACCCAGGCAGGGTCTTTTAAGCGCTACGGCATTATGGTTGACTGGTCCCGCCGCCTGCATACCTCAGACCCTGAGTACTACAAGTGGACTCAGTGGCTCTTCCAGCAGTTCTATAAGAAGGGTCTAGCTTACCGTAAGTATTCCCAGGTGAACTGGTGCCCTAATGATCAGACCGTGCTGGCTAATGAGCAGGTTGTTAACGGTGAATGCGAACGCTGCCACAGCCTGGTAACGAAGAAGTCTTTGAATCAGTGGTACTTCAAGATCACTGATTACGCCCAGGAACTGCTGGACGATATGAAGGAGTTGGAGGGGCACTGGCCTGACCGTGTGTTGGCTATGCAGCGCAACTGGATTGGCCGCTCTGAAGGTGCCGAGGTTACCTTCGAGGTGGAAGCTGCTGAAGGCAAGGAAGCTGCTAGCGTGGATGTCTTCACCACTCGCCCCGATACCTTGTATGGCGCTACTTTCTTCATTGTGGCAGCTGATGCTGATTTGGCACTTGAGCTGGTGACAGAGGATCAGCGGGCTGCTCTGGAAACCTACCGTGAAGAGATTAAGGTTCTCTCAGATATTGATCGTCAGTCTAATGACCGTGAGAAGACCGGCGTCTTTTTGGGCCGCTACGCTATTAACCCTTTGACTGGCGATAAGCTTCCGGTCTGGGCTTCTGATTATGCGCTGGCTGATTACGGCACTGGTGCTCTCATGGCGGTCCCGGCACACGATCAGCGAGACCTTGATTTTGCCCGTAAGTTCAATATTCCTGTGGTGACTGTGGTTGATACTGGTGAGGAGGACCCGGCTGAGACTGGTATCTCTACCACCGGTGATGGCGCCCATATTAACTCTGGCCCCCTCAATGGCCTGAATAAGGCTGAGGCTATTACCAAGGCCATCGAGATTCTTGAAGAAAAGGGTGTGGGTACTGGCAAGGTGAACTTCCGCCTCCGTGACTGGTTACTCTCCCGCCAGCGCTTCTGGGGCTGCCCCATCCCCGTCATTCACTGTGAGGAGCACGGCGAACAGTTAGTTCCGGAAGATCAGCTGCCTGTGCTGCTTCCCGATAATCTGGCTGGTGAGGATCTGGCACCTAAGGGCCAGTCGCCCCTGGCTGCAGCTACCGACTGGAACACCGTTCCCTGCCCGATTTGCGGTAAGCCCGCTAAGCGCGACTCAGATACCATGGATACCTTCGTGGACTCCTCCTGGTACTTCCTGCGCTACGTTTCACCTCACTTCGATGGGGCTATCTTCGACCCTGAGCAGATGAAGAAGTGGAACCAGGTCGATATGTATATCGGCGGTGTTGAGCACGCTATCTTGCACCTGCTCTACGCCCGTTTCTTCACCAAGGTGATTCGTGACCTGGGTCTGATTGAGCACTCTGAACCCTTTAAGTCCCTGATAAACCAGGGGCAGGTGCTCAATCAGGGCAAGGCTATGTCTAAGTCGCTGGGCAACGGCGTTGATTTGGGTCAGCAGCTTGATAAGTTCGGTGTGGATGCTGTTCGCACCGTCATGGTCTTTGCTTCACCCCCGGAGGACGATGTTGACTGGGCTGATGTTTCCCCGGCCGGTATGCAGAAGTTCCTGGCCCGCGCCTGGCGTGTTGCACAGGATGTGACCAGCGAGGTTGGTGCGGACGGCGCAACCGGCGATGCTGCCCTGCACAAGCTGGTGCACCGCACCGTGCACGATGTTGATAGCCTGGTTGAAAACGGTAAGTTCAATGTTGCCGTTGCTAAGACCATGGAGCTGGTCAACGCTACCCGTAAGGTTATTGACTCCGGTGCGGGTGCTGCTGACCCGGCCGTCCGCGAGGCTGCTGAAACTATCGCTATTCTGCTCTCGCTTTATTCCCCCTACACTGCTGAGGACGCCTGGCACCTGCTGGGCCATGACACCCCGGTGCTGACTGCTGGTTGGCCTGAGGTTGACCCGGCCCAGTTGGTAGACGATACTGTCACTGCCATTGTGCAGGTCAAGGGCAAGGTCAAGGACCGCCTTGAGGTGGCTAAGGATATTTCTGAAGCTGATCTTGAGGCCTTGGCTTTGGGGTCAGAGGCTGTCCAGCGTGCTATGGGAGATGCCCCGGTGCGTAAGGTGATTGTGCGTGCTCCTAAGCTGGTTAATATTGTGATTTAGTCGCCTTGGTTGGCTGGTGAACGGGTGCCCCTTTGTTACGAGGGGCACCCGTTTTATATCTTCTGGGCACTTGTTTTTCGGGCGAATCCCTCCAGGCACCTGACTAGGCGGTATAGTAGTTGCGTGCGTACTATTGCTCTGGTCACCGATTCATCTGTTGCCTTACCCGATGATGCCCTTGAACAGCTCAAGGCTGAGGGCGGGTTTAGTGTGCTTGAATTACCTGTTACCGTGGCTGGCCGGTCTGTCAGTGGTGTACCTGCCAATCACATAGATGCCGCTATCGCTTTAGCCCATGCTCAGGGGGAGCAGATACTTACCTCCGGTGGCGCACCGGGCG
The DNA here is from genome assembly GCA_034179845.1 of Rothia sp. (in: high G+C Gram-positive bacteria). Classification (GTDB taxonomy): domain Bacteria; phylum Actinomycetota; class Actinomycetes; order Actinomycetales; family Micrococcaceae; genus Rothia. The sequence continues at coordinate 31,645 of JAXFPK010000075.1, forward strand.
CTCTCGTGGATATCTATGAACAGCTGGCAGCCCAGGGCTACTCAGCGATTATCTCGATGCATTTATCGGGTGAGCTATCAGGTACCTGCGATGCGGCTCGGTTAGCTGCACGACTGGTCGATATACCGGTGGTCGTCATTGACTCACTGAGTCTAGCCATGGGCTTGGGAGAACCGGTATTGCGCCTGCACCGCCTCCTAGCTAAGGAAGAGGATCTGGAGCAGGCTACTGCCCTGGCTGAGGAACTGTGCGCCTCTACTGAGCTTTTCTTTTTCCTACCTACCTTGGATGCTCTTAAGCGGGGTGGGCGTGTCAATGCTGCTTTAGCGATGGTGGGTCAGATGTTCCAGATCCGCCCTGTAGCTACTATGGTTGATGGAAAACTTCATTATGTTGAGCGGCCGCGCAGTACGGCTAAAGCCATTGAGAAGCTGGCGGCGCTAACTGAGCAGGCTAGTTCTCAGAGAGCTGGCGAATTGCCCTTGGACGTGCACCTAAAAGACGGAGAAACCGCTCATTTGCTGCGGCGGCTAGGGCGAGTAGTAGCTATCCATTACAGCGGTAATAAGGAGCAAGCACTGGACTTTAAGCGCTCTTTGGGGTCGATTGCAGCTGAGGCTGTGGTGACTCCCTTACCTGCTGTGCTCTCTGCCCATTCAGGTTTGGGTGCCCTGGCTGCTGTCATTTTTTAGCTGGTACACAACAGCTGTGGATAAGCAGTTCAGCTAGGTCATAATGTGACGCAACCACACCGAGGATGCAGCGTCTGAGGCAAGAACTCGCCCAGAATGTATGGGAGCTTTTTCCACAGGCCCATTCGACCTTGGCCTGAAATAGGGCAGAGCCCTAGCCTAGGTCTATGTCTCAGAAACCTCCAGCCTCCACTGACGATTTCACCCCCGATAAAGGGGAAGCCGCCAACGAGCAGGCTACCTGGCCTGACCCCACTGATTATCTCTTGCGCAGTAGACGGCACGGTGCTGTTTCTGCAAGCGCCCCGCCCAGCCCGCGTCATAGGGCTCTTTTGCAGCGTGCTTTAGCGTCCTCAGATTCGCAGGTCCCTGACCGTGCGGTGTATTCTGTGACCCGGTGGAGGGTGCCTACTGGGGCTCTTGTCCTTCTTGCTCTGGTGTTGGGTGTGGTTGCCCTGTGGCCTGTGGTTTTTTCTGGTGGTGGGTCGTCTGTAGCAGCAATTCCTGTGACTTCTACTGAGAGCGCAGAAGGAGAGACGGTAGAGACTAGCCTAGCTCCTGTAGCTGAAACCTTGCCGACGCATAAAACTGTGCAGGGGGCAGGAACACCTCTGGTGGTACATGTTGCTGGGGCTGTGCATAGCCCTGGGGTTTATGAGTTGCCTGCCGGTAGTCGAGTCAATGCCGCTGTTGAGGCAGCTGGCGGGTTGAGGGCTGATGCCGAGACATCGATGGTTAATCTGGCGGCAGCTGCAAGTGATGGTAGTCAGATTTATATCCCGACTCACGGTGAGGCTTTACCTCAGGTGCAAGAACCGGCAGGAGTAGGTAGCGGCTTAGCCGGTGCCAGGCAGGGGCAAGGCCATCAGATGGACGCCGCTGGGCTGGTGAATATCAATACTGCAAGTGCTGAGGAGCTGCAGGCCTTGCCGAAGGTTGGCCCTGTTCTAGCTGGATCCATTGTGAGTTGGAGGGAACAGTATGGGGGTTTCAGTTCGGTGGATGAGCTAGGGCAGGTTTCTGGTATTGGGCCTGCGACCCTTGAGGTTCTGCGTCCGCTGGTGACAGTATGAGAGGGGCTCTTACTACTATTCGGGGCTGGCAGCAGTCCCAGGCTGAGCGGGCTGAGCACCGGCGGGTGCAGCCGCGTTTGGTTGATGCCAGACTTGTTTTCCCTGCTGTAGGGCTGTGGGGCTTTACTGCTTTGTGGATTCTGGCTGGTGCGCGGTGGACGCTGGGGGTTGGGGCTTTTCTTCTGGCCCTTGCCCTGGGTGCATGGTGTGTTTCTCATCGGTTCTCACCGGAGCGTGGCTGGTGGGGGAGCAAGAAATCTGCCCAGATTTTAGCCCCCTTTGCTCAGGTCTTGGCCCTTACCTGCTTATTGATTGCGGTGCAGACTGTGGCTTTGCAGGGCAGGGGCTATCTGCACCAGTGGGATCTGATGCAGTCTTTACATGGGCAGGGGGTACGGGTCAGCGCGATTGTGGTTGATGCGAGGCCTTCTTCTACTGGTGGGTATAAAGTGCAGGTAGAAACCCGTGAGATTCGCCAGGGCTTGAAGAGCTGGGATGAGCATATTCGATTAAGCGTGTACACAGACCAGTTACTGCTTCCAGGCAGTAGGGTCAGCGCAGCAGGTGCCTTGAAGGTGAAAGGAAGCTACTACCGGTTGCAAGGTAAGGTGAGCTTGATAGAGCCACCGGGTACGGTAGGGCCCACCTTTTTGCTGAAGACTGGTTTGCGTGATGTGGCAGTAGAGCAACTAGGGGCTGGGCAGGCAGGTCTTCTTTTGGGCATGGCCTATGGTGATGATTCTTCTCTACCGGCGCAGGCTCTTTCATCCTTACGAGTTGCTGGTTTGACTCATCTGACCGCAGTATCAGGTGCCAACATTACTCTTATTTTTGTTGTGGCCTATCGTCTGTTTTATTCGCTGTGTGCCCGGCCTTGTGTTCTTATCGTGGTGGGGGTGGCAGCCTCTACGGGTTATGTGGTCTTAGTTGGGTTAGATGGGTCGGTGCTGCGGGCCTGGGTTATGGGTCTGGTAGGGGCGCTAGGGCTGGTGCTGGGGCATGGGGCCTACCGTCTGACTTTTCTATCAACCTGCCTCATAGCTCTTGTGATTGCGGTGCCGCCTTTAGCGACCCACTATGGTTTTATTCTCTCGGTGGTTGCTACTGCTTCACTTGTGGTGCTGGCACCTGCTATTTCTCGTCTCTTGAGCAGGGGCATCCCCCTGCTTCTTGCGGATCTGCTGGCTATGCCCTGTGCCGCTAGCCTCTGGTGTGCGCCGGTGATTCTTGTGCTCTCTGAATCTTTATACCCCTATACTGTTCTGGCTAACCTTGCGGTAACTCCTTTGGTGGCACCGCTGACTGTGCTGGGGCTCTTAGCTTTTCTTACCTACTCTTTGGGGTTAGCTGACCCTGTGCTCAATCTTCTCTTGAGCCTTGGGGGCTTCTTAGCGCAGGGGCTACTGAACATTGCTGTATGGTGTGCGAGTCTGCCAGGTAGTCAGTTGCCGGTAGAGCTCACCCCTCTCACTGTAGGGCTAACCTTCTGTGCGGTAGTGGGTATCAGCTGGCTGGTTCTTACCTGGGATAGGGTAGCTAACTCTCTGCCTGAGGCTCGTTTGCCTCGCTTACATAGGGGGAGTGAACTGTGAACTGGTATAGAGGAAAAAGCATTCCCCGCTCTCTCATCAATAGTGCCCTGATCGTTCTGGTGATAGTGCTAGCTGTTGTGCTTCTGCAGCAGCGCTGGCGCACCACTGCACACGCTCCAGATAGCTGGCAGTGGGTTACCTGTGATGTGGGCCAGGGGGACGCCCACCTGATACGAACTGGTCAAAGATCAGCCTATCTTCTAGATACCGGCGATAACTTCGCCGCACTCAAAGACTGCCTCGACTGGTCAGGGGTGCAAGAGCTAGATGCTGTGCTCATCACTCACGCCCATCACGATCATGATGGGGCACTGCATCAGGTTCATCACGAATATAGGCAGCCACCTGTCTTTGTCTCGCCCCATTATCTCAAGGCAGGGGAAGACCTACCCACGGATCATACTGCGGCTGCCGGCCAGTTGGCTTCGGGTATGGTCTTCTCTGCGGAGGCTGTGGCTACAGGTACCCAGGGGGAGAATAATCAGCCGAGCGGTCAGGTGCTGTGGCCTCCGCAGCAGCCTCAGCACATTCCCGGTGCAAGCGGCTCTTCTAGCTGGATTAATAACTCTTCACTGGTCATCCGCTGGGTTCTGCCGGCCAGAGAACCTGGGCAGAGGCCCTTGACCGTGCTCACCACAGGGGACCTTGAGGCGGATGCCGCCCACCGGCTTCTTACTGATGCGGCTGCTCAGATGCCTACCGACGTCCTTAAAATTGCCCATCATGGCTCGGCCGGGAGCGGCACAGACCTGATAATCGCGGCTAACCCCTCCCTGGCACTTATCTCGGTGGGGGCCGCTAATAGTTACGGCCACCCGCACCAGAGTATTCTGGGTTTCCTTCAGCGTAGTTCAATTCCCACAGCTCGCACTGACCAATCCGGGCACCTGGCTCTGACAATGAACGACCAGGGCATTATGCTCACCAGCTCAGGCTAAACCTGCAGAAAACCGCTTTATCTGACAAGATATAAAGGCACCCAAGGAGGATACATGGCACGCACACCCCGCAACCGCTCAGCTGCACCAGATCAGGGCTGGCGCACAGTTCCGCTTGCGCCGCTCGTTCTGCTCTACGGCCCCGAAGAATACTTTGCCTTCCGGGCCACCGGGCGGCTACGCCAGCTCTTTGCCGATGCCCACGGTAGCTATGAGCTCACCAGTCTCTCTGCCAAAGACTACCGGGCAGGGCAGCTTGATGTGCTTGCCAGCCCCTCACTCTTTGATGAACCCAAAATCATTGAGATCACCCAGGTAGCCTCCATGAGCGATGCCTTCTTGCAAGACGCCCTAGACTATGCTGCCTCACCCCACGACTCCACCCTCGTGATACTGCACCACACCGGCGGCAACAGGGGCAAAAAACTCATTGATACCATCAAAGCCAACAGAGCCTACCCGGTCGTTGAATGTAAGGCCCTCAAAAATGAGCGGGACCGGCTGAACTTCATCATCTACGAATTCCGCTCAGCCCAGCGTTCCATCGACCCGCCCGCAGCGGCAGCCCTGGCAGCAGCCACCAGCGACATCTCAGAACTAGCCTCAGCAGCCCGCCAACTCATAGCAGATGAACCGGGCCCTATCACCGTGGACACCATCGACCGCTACTTCGGCGGGCGCACCGAAGTTACCGCCTTCAAAGTAGGCGACGCCGCAGTAGCAGGTAATAGCAGAGAAGCCATTAAACTGCTCCGCCAAGCCCTAGACACCGGCAGCGACCCCATCCCTATCCTCGGTGCCTTAGCTGCCCGCATGCGCAACATAGCCAAAGTGCACGGGGTGCGGGGGAACTCCAACCAGTTAGCGGGCGACCTGAAGATGGCACCCTGGCAGGTAGAGGCGGCTCAACGCGATTCCCGCCGCTACGCACCTGCTGACCTTGCACGCGTCCTGGCGCTACTGGCAGACACTGACGCCCAGCTCAAAGGGGAGAACCTAGATGCCTTCTACCCCCTCGAAAAAGCTGTGCTGGCAATTTCGCAGGCCTCTCGAACCCACTAAACCAGGCGGGCATGCGTAAGGCCCCGCTCCCATGAATTGGGAGCGGGGCCTTACGTCACTTCGCTCTTAGACGCCGGCTAGAGGGGCCGGAATATAGAACTTAGGAAAGCTTGTTGACGAGAACGGTCAGACCGGACTTCTTGTTAGCTGCGTTCTTCTTGTGCAGAACACCCTTAGAAACAGCCTTGTCCAGCTTGCGGTTCGCAACCTGAAGAGCTTCAGTTGCAGCTTCAACGTTCTGAGCTTCAACTGCCTCGTTGACCTTACGGATGGAGGTCTTGAGATCTGACTTGATTGCGTTGTTGCGCAGACGAGCCTTCTCGTTGGTGAGGATGCGCTTCTTCTGGGACTTGATGTTAGCCACGATTAAAAACTTTCTGTTTTTGTCTAATTGGTCGGTGAGGGCTGCGCTGACCGGTCATCGACTGAGCGGCGTGGGGATGCCTATGGCAACCGGATCAGCAGTGCCCGATGACCATCGGACACACAAGGGTTAACTTTATCAGCTCAGCTCTGACTTAGGGCAGAGATATGAGCAACATTTTCTTAGCGTTGGCGGTAGGCTTCGGCGATGTAGTCGAAGGTTGCCCGGTCCATAATGGCGCCTTCTCGGCGGATTCCGGTGGGGCTGAGTTGGATAACCCGGTTGAGTTTGACCTCTGAGTCCCGCCCTTCCTTGTCCCAGACGCCGGTGCCGATATCCAGGTAGTTGGGGTCAGCTGTGCGGGAGTTGGAGTGATCCTTGCTGGTGAGCATGAGCCCCAGGAGATAGCCACCGGCACGGCCGATGACAAGTACAGGCCGGTCCTTGCCCTGGCTATAGTCCTCTTCAAAGGGTACCCAGGCCCAGACGACCTCGCCGGGGTCGGCGTCGCCGTCGAGGGAGGGGGAGTAGCTGAAGTCGACGGAGCCGAAGTAGTCGCCGGGGTAGCCGCCTTGTTCCCAGCTTCCGCTGGTGGCCTGACCGGTCGGGGATCCGGGGAAGCCTGCCGGGTAGCCGGTGGCGTAGGGGTTGGAAGGAGGGGTAGGACGGCTGCCACCCTGGGGGGTTGAGGAGGGCTGGGAGGGCCTGCCGAAGGTGCCGAAATTACCGTCCTGGCTGGTGCGATTGTCTCGGGTTTTTTGTTCTTTGCGATGGGAGGCCTGGCCGGCAGCTCGCTGGTCGCGTTCCTTTTGCTTCTGGTACTTATTCCATTCGCGGAAAATTCTCTCGCCCAGGTTGAGAATCTGGGTCACTGTACGCATATTGATCTTCATGGTCACTACAATAAACGGTTTGACCCGGCGCGCGGGCAGACACGCACCGGGGAAGTATGAGAAACTGGTTAACGGATTTCTATCGTCAGAG
>JAXFPK010000097.1:0-6016 GCA_034179845.1 Rothia sp. (in: high G+C Gram-positive bacteria)
GGGCCTACCAGATAGCCTGCTGGCAGGGCTACCACGGCACCCACGAATTCTTCCTGGGCAACACCTTCAAAGGCTGGGCTACGCTCCTACTCACTGTGGCAGCCGCTGGCCTACTCATCTACGGGTGGATACTCGGGCTTCTCCTACTGATTCTTGCCATCTGCCTCAATATCGCAGCGGTACGAGCCATCGCCGCATCAGACCCAAGCAGCGATATCTACGGTGAAGAGTGCGGAGCTGTCTTTCATAGCCTCCACACGATGAGTCTCTTCTCCATCATATGGGGTATCAACCTGTGGAAAGACAAAACACCCACCGACCCTCCGCCGCCCGACATGGACTAGCCGGGGCGGGCGTCCGCTCCGTACTTAGCCGCCGCTAATATCTAGTTCGGCGTCCACCAGACCCAGACGCTCAGCGTCCCCCAGGAGGCGGGAGTTCAGCCAGCCATCGGGCAGGTGAGGCTTCTTGGGGTTACCAGCTCGGCCACGCGGCCCCTCAACAGCAGTACCAGGGTAGCCGATAGAATGATCCAGCTCAGCCAGGTACTCACGGAAAGCTTCGAGAGTAGGAACAGTAGACATCTTGGCGCGCAATTTACCGCCCACCGGGTAGCCATGGAAATACCAGGCCACATGCTTACGAATCTCCCGCAGGCCACGGGACTCATCACCAAAAGTCTCAACCAGCAGCTCAGCATGGCGGTAAATCATGTCAGCCACCTCAGAAACAGAGGGGCGGTGGCGCTCTTCAGACCCTTCAAAAGCATTCTGCAAGTCACCAAAGAGCCAGGGGCGGCCCTGGCAGCCACGGCCCACCACGATGCCGTCCACCCCGGTCTGTTCAACCATGGCGATGGCGTCCTCAGCAGAAAAAATATCGCCATTACCCAAAATCGGCACATCGGGGATAGCCTCACGCAAACGGGCGATAGAACCCCAATCGGCCTTACCAGAGTAGTGCTGGGCGGCAGTGCGCCCGTGCAGGGCGATAGCCGCAACCCCCGCGTCACGAGCTATTTTGGCTGATTCAAGGTAGGTCAGGTGGTCCTCGTCGATGCCCTTACGCATTTTGATGGTCAGGGGAATATCGTTGCGGGAAGCCTCACGCACCGCGGTCTGGACAATAGCCGTGAAAAGGTCAGTCTTCCAGGGCAGGGCAGACCCTCCGCCAAGCTTAGTGACCTTGGGGACGGGGCAGCCAAAGTTCAAGTCGATATGGTCGGCGCGGTCTTCTTCGACCACCATGCGAATTGCTTTGCCCACGTTGACGGCGTCCACCCCGTAAATCTGGATAGAGCGAATTTTCTCGTCGCCGTCGTGGTCAATGATGCGTAGAGACTCAGGGTTGCGTTCGACCAGGGAGCGGGCGGTCACCATCTCGGTTACATAGAGCCCGCCGCCGTAGTCGCGGCAGAGCCTGCGGAAGGCCTTATTGGTAACGCCTGCCATGGGGGCCAGCACTACCGGGGTGTCGATGGTCTGTTTGCCTAGCTGTAGGGGCGGCAGTTTTAGCTGCTTAGCGCGGGCCGGCGTCTGCCCGGTCCCAAGAGTCTCTTCTGTCATAACCTACCAATTCTGGCATAAAGGCTACCTGGTGCGCTGTTAGCTAGAGCAATAGGTAAGGACACCCGCCCCCACTCCCCGGCCCGGCACCGGTTAGGGGCGGGGTTGGGAAGGTGGGGGCGAGCGTCATGAGAGATAAAGGGGGTGTGTGTCTTTAGGGTGTGGGGCGTCCGCCGGTAAGGCCCAGTGTCTCACCCGATACGTAGCTTGCCTCATCTGAGGCGAGGTAAACATAGGCCCCAGCGATTTCGGCAGGCTGGCCGGCTCTGCCCAGGGGCGTGTCTTGCCCGAATTGGGTGAGCTTTTCTTGGGGCTGGCCGTGGCTAGGTTGCAGTGGGGTCCAGAAGGGGCCGGGGGCGATGGCGTTGACGCGGATACCGCGCGGGGCTAGGGCCTGGGCCAGGCCCTTGCTGAAGTTGTTCGTTGCCGCCTTGGTCAGGGCGTAATCCAGCAGAGTTTCGCTGGGCTCATAGGCCTGGATTGAGGAGGTGAAGATGATAGCTGACCCAGGCTCAAGGTGCGGTAGTGCCGCTTTGGTGACCCGGTAGGAGGAGTAGACGTTAGCTTTCATGGTGGAGTCGAAGTCTTCGTCTGAAATGTCTTCGAGTTTTTCGTGCCAGACCTGGCGGCTGGCGTTGTTGACCAGAATATCTAGCCCACCAAAGGCTTCTACTGTCTGCTTAACGATCTGCTGGCAGTGTTCACGTTCTCGTAGGTCCCCGGGTAGTGCTAGGGCTTTAACACCGGCTTGCTCAATCTGTTCGATGATGAGGCGGGCATCTGGTTCTTCTTCTGGCAGGTAGGCGATAGCGACATCGGCGCCTTCGCGTGCGTAAGCGATGGCAACTGCTGCCCCGAGGCCGGAGTCCCCACCGGTGATAAGGGCGCGGCGCCCTTTGAGTCTGCTGTTTCCTTTGTAGGTGTCGATGCCTAGGTCAGCTTTAGGGGTCATCTCTGCGTCGAGGCCGGGTTCGGGCTGGGTTTGTTTGGGAGGGGCGATGACGGGGTATTTGCTGCGGGGGTCTACGAGGTAGGCCATTTTTCGTCCTTTGGGGTTGGGGCTTATAGGAAAGGGCCCCGTGTGGTTTTCCCGGGGCCCTGCGTGAGGCTGTTCAGCGCTAGAGGCTTAGTCTAGTGCTTACTTCTTGTCGCCTTCTACAACGATTTCTTCCTTGCGGACGTCTGCTGAGACGCGCTCGGTGTCGGTGTGTACTTCCTTGCCTACAGAGACGCGCTCAGTTGCTACGGTCTCGGTGGAGACTACGGGGCGCTCTTCGTGGGCGGTGACGGTGACGTCTGCGTGTGCCTCTGCGGAGTCGAAGTCGTAGTTATTGACGACTTCGCCGTCCTTGAGGTTGGTGCGCTCAACGACGATTTCTTCCTTGCGGACGGGCACCTCGACGGTTTCGGTGTCGGTGCGGACGACCTTGCGCAGGCGGACCTGGCCGGTCTGGGTTGCGCTGGTGGCAGTGCCTACGTTGAGGCGCTCTTCGTGAGCTACAACGTCGCCGTGTTCAGCGGTGTTGGTTGCATGGGTTGCAGGTGCGCCGGTGGCAGGACGCTCGGTGTGAGCTACGCCTGCGGTGGCGGTGCCAGCGGTTGCGGTGCCAGCGGTTGCGGTGCCTGCAGTAAGTGAGTAGTACTCGTAGAGACGCTGCTCTTCAGCGGGTGAGAGTTCGCCATCTTCTGCGATGTTGGGGGCATCCTTGACGAATTCCTTGGTGTAGGGGACGTGGATTTCGTCGCCTGCATAGCGGGCCTGGTCCACGGGGATGAAGGATTCGTTGGTGCCGAAGAAACCGGTGTTGACGGTGACGAAGGTGGGTTCGCCGGTCTGTGCGTCCAGGTAGAGCTCGCCTACGTGACCGATCTTTTCGCCGTCGGTGCCGAAAACGGTGCTGTTGCGCAGGGTTTCAATGGTTTCGTTGGTAGCCATGAGCTATTGCCTTTCTTTGCGACTCTCAGTACGAGTTGTTGCTTCAGCGATAGACTCCCTATGAGTGCTATCAGTAGGCTGAACAACTGTTTATAACACTACATACTTTCAGTAGACTGAGCAAGTTCATAAGCGGGCTTTTTAAGAAAAATGACAAGATTTCACTCTGAGACAAAACAAAGAACACCATAAAGCCAAACAGTGTATATACAGCACCAAGGCACCTAGTCACCATCTTCCTAGCAGGTATTACCCAACAAGGTAACGCAGGTCTATTTTTAAGGTAAACACTCTCTAAAATCATATTTACTAGCGGCACATAAGAGCCACTAGGCGCTTGTAGGACGTCAAATAATATCGGCAGAGACGCCCCGTCCGCTCGACCATAATAAAGACCCCTTGGTTCTCTCTTCACCCCCTCAAAAAGTATGGGGTGAAGAGAGAACCAAGGGGTCTTAGAAAAAATGTCTGGGTTAGCCGTCCACCAGCACCAGGGACTCGCTGGTCACGGTGGCAGCCCCCATCTTCACGAGCTGGTCAATCAGCACAGCCAAATCTTCCATAGAATCATCAACCTCAACCTGCACCGCATAGGTACCAGTCAGCACCGAAAGAAGCTGCATAATAGCCTCACGGGCACCAGGGTGACCCACCCGGTAACCGATAGTGATCTCAGTAGCATCATCTTCTGAGACAGGCATCTGCCCGGCATCAACCTCAATAGGGCGGTAGCTCACAGCAAAGGCGATAATATCGCCCTTCTTACCATTAGCCTGGGCACGCAGCACATCATCCCGCAAGACCACAGCCCCCAGAGCCTCAGCCTCATCAGACAGGAAAAGACGGTTAACCCGGCCGATAGGCATATCGGCTGGCTCATCCCAGGTGTGCACGGCCCGGTAGAACTCCCAGAAACGCTGGGTTAGCTCCACAGACCCGGTAGCTAAATCTTCAATCGCCTGGGTAATACGCTCAGATTCATCCTGGCGTAAGGGCACCGAGGGCACCGCCCCAGCTTCAATACGCACCATACGCGAGCGCTGGGCGACGGTGAAACCGCGGGCAGAAGCAAAGTCTAGGCCGGTGGAGGTTGGTTCCACCTTGGTTCGGAAAGCCGAAGCCGCGCTGGGGGCTGAGGCGGCAGCGTCCTTAAGATTCTGCAGAAGTAGGCTACCTAGGCCTGTGCGGCGGTGTTCAGGTGCCACCTCGATGTAGCACCAGAGGCGGGCCGGGTGTAGGTCAGTCTCGTAGATGGTGCCTGCGGCTACGGGCACCCCCTGGTGTTCGGCAACAAGGGTGCGGGAGAAGCGGGCGTCAGAATCTGGCCCGAAGGATGAGCGGAAGGCGGTTACCTGCCGGTTTTCAGCATCGTGCCAGTACTCTAAGAGGGCTAGGGTATCGCCCTCGCGCCAGGGGCGTAGAGTGTAGGTGTTCTCGGCGGTGCTCACGATAGTACCTTTCAGGTAGCCGGTGGGTGTACCCATCTACTTTAGCGCCCCTGCCCTACGGGCGGGCACCTACTGTAGGGGCGTGGTGCACGCTGAGCGTGAAAGGGCCAGCAAACACCTTGATTTCACCGGGCTGTCACCGGATAGACTCGAAGGGCTTGAAGTTTATTTGAGTCTATTATTTAGCGTGGTGTTATGACTTCTCCCCTTGCCCACAAGCCCACCCTCTCAGGTTCACTGGTAGAGCTTCGCCCTTTCACCGATGAAGCAATCGATGCCATGATCAGTATTCTGCAAGAGCCCGAGATGCTCCTGAAAACCGGTACCGCACACTCGCGAGTGACCCAGGGCCGCCCTTTCAATGAGACGAAAACCCGCCAATGGTATTCGCGCCGCAATGAGAAAAAGAAGCGGCTTGACCTTGCTATCTACGCTTTAGATCAGAAAAAGTATGTGGGCGAAGTGGCGTTTAATGAGTTCGACCCCGACAACGGGTCAGTTAATTACCGTATTGCTATCGGTGAAGCTGGCCAGAATAAGGGGTACGGCACGGAGGCTACTCAGCTCATGGTCGATTATGCTTTTGAGAAGCTGGGGTTGCACCGTATTGGGCTTGAGGTGCTGAATTTTAATGAGCGCGCCAAGCACGTCTATACCTCCTGCGGGTTTGTGCCTGAGGGGCGCCGCCGTGAGGCTTACCTGGTCGATGGGCAGTACCATGATGCTGTTATTAAGTCTGTACTGCGCAGCGACTGGGAGGCTTCCCGTTCGGTCTCAGGCCACCTGGCAGTGGACTTGGAGCACGTCGAAATCTAAGGCAACAGCAAAAGGACGGACGTGCGGAGAGCCTGCTGGCTCGGGGCTGGCGTGAATTGGGGCGAGCGCCCCAGCGCGAGCCCCAAGAGGGTCAGCAGGCGAACGCACGTCCGTCCTTTTGTGTATCTAAACTACGCTACCTACTTGGTCAGCTTGTCTGCTAGGTAGGCGGTGACCTTGTCCAGGGAGACGCGTTCTTGGGTCATGGTGTCGCGTTCGCGGATGGTAACTGCCTGGTCTTCGAGGGTGTC